>JBJXGM010000158.1:0-2509 GCA_046155985.1 Myxococcaceae bacterium
GAGAAAGTGCTCGCCGACGTGCTCGCGCGCTATCACCGGCTGAAAGGCGACGACGTTTTCTTCCTCACGGGCGTCGATCAGCACGGGCAGAAAGTCCAGCAGTCCGCGGAAAAGCAGGGCGTCGCGCCGCAGCAGTTCGTGGATGAAGTCACGGGGAAGTTCGTCGCCCTTTGGGACAAGCTCGATGTGAAATACACCGGCTGGGCGGCGACCACCGACCCGCTCCACAAGGAATGTGTGCGCGCCAATTTGCAGAAGCTCTGGGACGACAAAGACCCCGCGACAGGGCAGAGCCGGTGGCTTTACAAGAAATCGCAGCGCGGCTTTTACAGCGTGCGACAGGAGCAGTTCCTCACGGACAAGGAGCGCGGCCCCGACGGACAGTTCGGCCCCGAGTGGGGCGCGGTCGAGGAGCGCGACGAGGAAAACTTCTACTTTCGTCTCACTCAGGACCCGGCGACCGGCCTGCCCGGCTGCGACCCCAAGCAGTGGCTGCTCGATTTCATCGACAAGCGCAGCGCGGACGGAAAGCCGTTCGTCGTCCCCGACTTCCGTGTCGCGGAGCTACGCCACGCCGTGGAGAAACTCGACGGCGACCTCTGCATCTCGCGCCCCGCCTCGCGGCTGAAATGGGGCATCCCGTTTCCAGAGAGCTTCGGCGCAGGCTTCGTCACCTACGTCTGGTTCGACGCGCTCGTGAACTACATCAGCTTCGTTCCCGGACATGACCCGAACTACTCCGGGAGCGACGGCAAGCAGACCGAGTTCGCGAAGTGGTGGCCGCCGGTCCACGTCATCGGCAAGGACATCCTCATCCCCGCGCACGGCGTCTATTGGCCCATCATGTTGAAAGCGCTCGGCTTCACCGACGACGAGATGCCCACCCTGCTCGTCCACGGCTGGTGGAACATCGCCGGCGCGAAAATGAGCAAGAGCCTCGGCAACGTCATCGACCCCGACGTGCTCGCCGACAAATACGGCGCCGAAGCCGTCCGCTACTATCTCGTCAGCGACATCGCCACTGGCAAGGACGCCGACTTTTCCGAAGAACGGTTGATTCAGCGTTACAACACCGACCTCGCCAACAGCCTCGGGAACCTGGTCAACCGGACGCTGAGCATGACGGCGAAGTATCTTGGTGGCGTTTTGCAAAAACCTGGCCGCGAATCACCCCTTCTCACCACCTTCACACGGTGCTTCTCCACGGTGGTTTCGTATTACAATCACAGTTTTGGCGACGCGGTGTTTAAGCCCACATACCAAGTTGCAACAGCACTCGCCTTAGTTCTCGGTAATTGGCAACAAGATGATGGAACGGAAGGCGAGTTAGCGAAGACGTTCGATGGTTTGGGCGTGGCGTTTTGCAATCGCAGAATCGACAAAGTGGCACCTTGGAAACTCGCCAAGGACGAATCAAAGCGCATTGAGCTGGCCGAGTTCCTATACGCTCTCGCCGAGTCCCTCCGCATCATCGCCATCCTCCTCTCCCCGGTCTTACCGAAGGCGGCGCACGGGATTTTCGACCAGCTCAACTGGAAGATGGACGAGCAGGGGAGGGAATCGCGCTTCCGCCTCGCCGACGCGCAATGGGGCGGCCTGCCCGACGGCCACACCCTCGGCCAGCCCACCCCGCTTTTTCCCCGCATCGAAATGCCGGCAGTCTGAGTGGCGTGCCCGGAAAGTCGTAACGCGGACACTCCTGTCCGCCGGAGACGTTTAGCTGCCCAGTCACCCGCCTTATCGCGGACAGATTTGTCTGCGTTGAGCATGCTCCCACCGCTGGCTTTGCGGGCAAGCCATCAGACCTCTCAAAGCAGGCAACACGTCCGAAGGACCGTGCCTGAACCGAAGCGAGGAACTGGCAGCCAGAGCCCAGCCCCGTTTCGATTCAGGCGAGAATGAAAGAACCCAGCTCGAAAAATCCCGATCCAGGGCGACCAACCAACGCGTCCGACAACGCCAGCAGAAGGACTAAGCCTTCACATGTTTGGAGACCAGCTTGGTCATCTCAAACATCGAGACCTGCTTCTTGCCGCCGAAGACGACCTTCAACGCGTCGTCGGCGTTGATCATCGTCCGCTTCTTGGCGTCCTGGAGTTTGTTTTTCTTGATGTAGTTCCAGAGCGCCTTGGTGAGCGCCCCGCGAGGCAGCGGCTTGGAGCCGACGATGACAGCGAGGACAGCGTCAGGCTGCACCGGCTTCATGAGCGCGGGGTTGGCTTTGCGTTTGGCAGGTTTCTTTGCGGCGGGTTTTTTTGGTGTAGGCATGGCGCGATGAAAGTCGGAACGCGGCTCAATCGTCAAGCATCAACTTGTCGAAAATGTCATGGACCGCTCCACGCGGCCCTGATCTGTCCACCGTCGCGCAAGAGAAATCATGCCGCAGCGGGAATTGCGCTTGTCACCCCGCGCCGGTTTCCCTCTTTTTCCGCCCACAAAATTCATGGCG
This sequence comes from Myxococcaceae bacterium, assembly GCA_046155985.1. GTDB lineage: Bacteria > Myxococcota > Myxococcia > Myxococcales > Myxococcaceae > JBJXGM01. The sequence goes on from JBJXGM010000158.1 coordinate 2,450, forward strand.
TCCAACTACACCGAAGCCAGCATCAAGACCCTCAGCTCGCTCGAGCACATCCGCCTCCGC
>JBJXGM010000160.1:0-13522 GCA_046155985.1 Myxococcaceae bacterium
CGCATGGATTATGAGCGCGAGCAGGCCCGCTTGATTGAAGCGCGGCGCCACCCCGACGAGCTCAGCCCACGCGAGCGGATGACGCGCGTGCGCGGCATCAGTGAGAAGACGGCCGAGGCGCTCGCCATGGCGGGCTACAACACGGTCGAAGAGATTGTGAACGAAAAAGACCTGGCAAAACTGGGAGATGCGCCGGGCGTGGGGATTAAGAAGGCACGTCAAATCAAGTCGGCTGCGGAGAGTTACCTCCTCGAAGAGTCCAAACTGAGGACTGAACTCAACGCAGAGCGGGCGGCCGCGGCAGCCTCCGCTATGCCCGCGACGCCAATGCCGACGGCGCCTATGGCGGAGGCCAAGTCCCCCTGAGCCCCCCCTTGCGAACCTGCCTGGGCTGCGGAAAAGAGGCAGCCCAAGCGGAATTGTTTCGACTCACCGTGGAGGGTGAGGGTGAGGTCAGGGTCGATGGGAGAGCGCGGGCGCCGGGAAGGGGTGCCTATGTGTGTGGCGTTGGATGTTTTGGTGCAGCACTGAAAAAGAAGTCGCTTGGACGAGCGTTTCGCAAACGGTGGAAGGGGACAGGGCTCGAGCAGGTGGAACGAACTTTGACCCAACTCAAAAGGTAAGAAGGCAAGGCCAACAAGAATCATGAAGAAGCGCGTTCACGAAATTGCGAAAGAGCTTACCAAGCACGGCATTGACCTCGACAACAAAGAGGTCGTTACCGAACTGCTGGCGTTGGGTTACGACGTCAAGAGTCACTCCAGCTCCCTCGAAGACGACCAGGCAACGGCCGCCGTCCTCAAGATTCTGGAAAAGCGAAAGCCCAAGAAGGTGCTTGCACCGGTGGCCGCAAAGGGTTTTGTGGTGCGTCGCCGTCCTGATAGCCCGCCGAGCGCCGCCGAAGCCCCTGCAGCGGTCACCACGATGCCGCTCGCCGCTTATTCCCCGCCGCCCGAGGAGGCCTTGCCCGCCCCCGCGCCTGAAGCGGAGGCCGTGGTGGTCGTCGCCGAGTCGTCGCCGGATGCCGCCGAATTGCAGCCGCCTCAGACGGAGGCCGCGGCCCCCGTGCCTCCCCCGCCCCCTGCCGTTCCCCTGTCGCGGCCGGGTTACGCAACGGTCATTTCGCGCCCGGCACCAGGGGCAGCACGACCGCCGGTTTCGACCGGCACGTTGCGACCGGGCGCGCGGCAAGCACCGCCGACGCTTGCTCCCAGACCCCAGGGTGCCCCGGGCGCTCCGACGCGCCCCACCGCGACACAGGCGGTCGTTATCAGCCGGCCGCTCGTTCAAGTGCGGCGCGTCACGCCGTCCTCGACGGCGCACAAGAACATTCCGCTCGCACCCGGTCGCAAAGCGATCGGCGAAGTTCGTGAGTTCAAAGTGGTGCCCGACCACCTCGGTCGCGGGCGTGAACTGGTTGACGTCACGCGCAACAAAGAGCAGGCGCAACGCGGCAAGAAGAAGCCCACCGAAAAGGAAGGCGCCTTTACCAAACAGGAAATGACCGACCTCGTCTGGGGACGCGTTACCATTCCGGTTCGCGGCAAGAAGCGAAAGCCCACGAAGAAGGGCGCGAAGACCCAGATCACCGCGATGGCCGAAGAAAAAAAGGTCATCAAAGTAGAAGACGGCATCACGGTCTCTGGCTTGTCCCAGCGGATGGGCGTGAAGACCGCCGACATCATCAAGAAGCTGATGGTGGGTGGAACGATGGCCACCGCGAATCAAATGCTCGACAGCGAAACCGCTGCCATCATCGCCACGGACTACGGTTGGCGGGTCGAGAAAGTCGGCTTTGAAGTCGAAGACCACCTGCCGGAAGCGGACGACAAGCCAGAGGACGTTCGCATTCGGCCACCGGTGGTCACCGTCATGGGCCACGTTGACCATGGCAAGACGTCACTGCTGGATGCCATCCGCGCAGCCAACGTTGCTGAAGGTGAAGCCGGCGGCATCACGCAGCACATCGGCGCTTACACGGTGACCACGGCCAAAGGCGACGTGACGTTTCTGGACACCCCGGGTCACGAGGCCTTCACGTCGATGCGCGCCCGCGGCGCTCAGGTGACCGACCTTGTGGTCCTCGTCGTCGCCGCCGACGACGGCGTCATGCCGCAGACCATCGAAGCCATTGCTCACGCCAAGGCGGCCGAAGTGCCGCTCGTTGTCGCCATCAACAAGATGGACACGCCGGGTGCGAACCCGGAGCGCGTGAAGAAAGATTTGGCGGGGCACGAGTTGGTCCCGGAGGAGTGGGGTGGCGACACCATCATGGTGCCCGTCTCTGCGCGCACGAAGGCCGGCATTGACCTCTTGCTCGAGAACATCGCGCTTCAAGCAGAGGTGCTGGAGCTCAAATCGAATCCGAACCGCGCCGCGGTGGGTGCCATCGTTGAGGCAAAAATCGAAAAAGGCCGCGGCCCCGTGGCCACCGTGTTGGTGCAAGAAGGCACCCTCCGGCTGGGCGACTCCATCGTGACGGGTACGCAGTACGGCAAGGTGCGCGCCATGATGAACAGCCGTGGCGAACCGGTGAAAGAATTGGCCCCCGGTTACTCCGCTGAAGTCATCGGGTTGTCCGGCGTGCCCGTGGCCGGCGACACGGTCAACGTGGTTGAAGACGAGCGCTCGGCGAAAGAAATTGCCCAGCACCGCGTCGAAAAGGAACGCAAGGCCGAACTCGGCAAGACGTCGCGCGAGTCGTTGGAAAGTCTCTTTGCCCGCGTGAGCGAGGCAGGCAAGACGCTTCGCCTGGTCTTGAAGGCCGACGTCCAAGGCTCGCTCGAGGCGGTTGCTCAAGCGTGCGCCAAGCTCTCGACGCCGAAAGTGAAAGTCGACGTGTTGCACAAGGCCGTCGGGGCGATGAGCGAGTCCGACGTCATGTTGGCGGCGGCCTCCAAAGGCCTTGTCGTCGGTTTCAACGTCAAGCCCGAGTCCGGCGCTGAAGCCGTCGCCAAGCAACAGGGCATCACGCTGCACACCTACAGCATCATCTACGAACTCATCGAGGGTGTGCGCTTGGCGATGGAAGGATTGCTGGAGCCGATTCGCACCGAAAAGCGTTTGGGCCGTGCCGAAGTGCGCAATCTCTTCAATGTTCCCAAGCTGGGGACCATCGCGGGTGTGTCTGTCGTCGACGGCATCGTGCGTCGCTCCGCAATGGTGCGCTTGTGGCGGGACAACCAACAGTTGCACGTGGGCAAAATGGCTTCGCTCAAGCGTTTCAAAGACGACGTGCGCGAAGTGGCCCAGGGCTTCGAATGCGGCATTGGCATCGAGGGCTACACGGACTTCAAACCCGGCGACATCATCGAAGCCTACGAAATCGAAGAAACGCGACAGAGCCTCGCTTAGGGCCCTGGTCGAAATAGCCTATGCATCCTGAGCGTCGATCCATCCCGCCTGGCTTTGTTGCTCGTCGGTCACATGCCGACGGGCATGCTCCCTCCTCGCGTCGCGCCATGCGGGCGCCTCGCCGCTCATCTCTGCGCATGCTATTTCGACCAGGGCCCCTAGAGGCTTCACGCAAATTTGGGTGAGGCCATGTTTGTCGGCGTTGCACGACTTGAGCTGCGCATCGCGGAAGCCGGCTCTCTGAAATCCAAGCGCCAAGTGGTGCGCCAGGTGGTCGATCGTTTGAAATCCAAGTTCAATGTGTCGGTCGCCGAAGTGGGCGACCAAGCCTTTTGGCAGCGCGCATTGATTGGCGTCTCCGTGGTGGGCGGCGAGCGGCGTCACGTCGAGGAGCAGCTCGAGAAGGCCATCCGCTTCGTCGAAGACATGTACGTGGCGCCATTGATATCGCGCCAATCCGAGATCATGGCCTTGGGAGAACAGCTCTACGGAGGACCTTCGACGCAAGAGCCCTTTCCAATTGATCGTGGCGAGCGCTCCCTGGCAGAGGCAGAAGGTTTAGAACCCTGGGAAGCGCGAGGTCCCGAATCCGAAGACCCCGCGCCGAGTGAGCCTGAGCAACCGCCGTTGGCCGAAGCGCGCGTCCGCGCGCGAACGCTTCGTCGGCCCAGAGAGTGGGAGCAAAAATGACGACGCATTCACGCCCCCAGCGGGTGGGGCAGGAAATTCAAGTGGCACTGGGTGAACTCTTGGCGCGCGGCGCATTGCGGGACCCCCGGATTGGTTTCATTACCTTTACCGGCGTGAAAATGTCGCCTGACCTGCGCGTGGCGCGGGTTTACTACTCGATGCTGGGCACTGAGGCGGAACGCGCCCAAACGCAGGATGGCCTGGATGCCGCCAAAGGTTTCGTCCGGCGAGAAATCACCGCACGCGTGAAGCTGCGCATGTCTCCAGAAATCTATTTCGTCTTCGACGAGTCTGTTGGCGAAGGCGACAAAATCAACCGACTGCTCCGCGAAGTGAAAGAGAAAGAAGGCTGGTGAACGTTAGGGCGCAAGCTTGAGGGCGCAGGCTTGGGCCGGCCTGGCCGTGGTGCTCGCCATCGGTGGCTGGATGCGTTTGCCGCCACTGGTGAATGCCGGCGCACTCAATTCCGACGCTGCCATCATCGGTGTTCAGGCGCTGGATATCCTGAGCGGGCGCTGGGCAACACAGCTGTACGGGACGGACTACCAGGCAGCCGTGGAACCTGTTCTCGCGGCGGGGCTGATGGGCCTGGGCGTGCCTTCTTTCACCGCCGTGGCCTTGGTGCCGTTTCTGGGGATGTTGGCCATGCTGGCCATTGTGTATGGGGTGTTGGTGCGGAAGCTTGCGCCGCTGGCTGCAACACTTTGCACGCTGCCATTGGCGCTGGGTTCGATGGCCGTCAACATGCCGATGATGTACGGCGTGCGCCAATGCATGGCGCTGGCGGTCGTGTCCGGCGTAGCGCTCCTGCATTTCGCCCCTCAGTCTCGATTTAAGGAAGCGATGTTTTTTGGAGGCGCTTTGCTGTCGGGCCTGTCCGTGGCCATCGACACGTTTGCGCTTGTCATCGCGCCCGCCGTCGCGCTGTTTGGCGTCTTGTGCCTTGCAGAACTTCGCGCGAACCGCAAAGCCCTGCTCCTGTGCGGCCTCTGGGCGCTTGCCGGCGCAGTACTCGCTGGGTTTGGCGCCGCGGGGTTGGGGCATCTCGACGGCTCTGCCGGAGGGCTCATGGCCCGGCACCTGAAAGTGAACGCGCCGCTACTCTGGGAACGCACGCTTCCGTTTGCGTTGAATGCAAAAATCTGGGTGTGGGCCGACGAAGGGCCGGCGTGGCTGTGGAAACCGGCAGGATGGTTTCGCGTGTTTCAGGCCTTGGGAGGAGTCGTCGCGTTTTCGTTTCTGGTCGCGGCGCCTCTGTTCGCGCGCGCGTCTTCCGTCTCTTGGCAAAGTCGCCGCCTGAGTGTCCTCGGGGGGAGTGCCGCGCTGCTTTGCTTGGGCGTCTTTCTGTTCTCTCGCGCACCGGTCGATGAATGGTCAACGCGCTACCTTGCACCGCTCGTTTGGCTTGCACCCTTTGCGTTGGCGGCTTGGGGCGAGCGCTTGCGGACGCCGGTTTTGGCGGCACTCTTGCTGCCTTGGCTCGTGAGTTCAGTGGCCGGGGCTTGGGTGGGTTGGGGGCCGTATGTCGACGGCGCCCGCATCGTGAAAACGGCACGTGCGCGAGGCGAGCGTGAAGACACGCTGCGCAATTGGTTGCGCGAGCAGCGCGTGGAATCTGCTGCCGCCGAATACTGGTCCGCTTACCGCTTGAGCCTTTGGTTCTCTGCCCGCCCGAAGGTGGTGCCTCTCGCAGCGCACCAAGACCGGATCCCTCACCACCGGAGGGTCTACGACAACGGCAGCCGCGTCGCTCTGTTGTTTGACCGGACACTGCGCACGGAAAGCAGCGAGTCCTACCGGACGTCGCTCACACGTGCGGGGGTGAATGTGACGCCCCACGATGTCGCGGGCTTCGAGGTGTTGCTCGGCGAGCGCTAGGCCGGTTCGAATCAACCTGGAAGCGGTCTGATGTGAAACGGCCAGCCAAGTCAGCACGAACATTTAGAAGCGCGTGGTCACCGGTGACCGTTGTTTGGCGAAGGTTCGTGTTAGGCTTTTCTTAGACTTCTCGATGGACGGCGTTTTCATCATCGACAAACCCAGCGGCATGACGTCGTTTGACGTGGTTCGCCGGGTTCGTCAGGCGCTCGGCACCCCGAAAGCAGGGCACACCGGCACGCTGGACCCCATGGCGACTGGCGTCTTGCCAGTGTGCGTCGGCGAGGCGACCAAAATCGCCGGCTTCATTTTGGAAGGCGACAAAACATACGACGCTGTGGTGCGGCTCGGCGTTGAGACGGACACCTTGGATGCAGAGGGTCGTGTGCTCGCAGAGAAGCCCGTTCCCACGTTCGACCGAGCGCAGCTTGAAAATGTTCTGGCGCAGTTCCGTGGAAGTTTCGATCAGCTGCCGCCGATGTTTTCGGCCATCAAGGTGGCCGGCAAGCGCCTTTATGAAAGTGCGCGCGCAGGCGAAGAAGTCGAACGCAAACCCAGGCATGTCACGGTACACGCGCTGGTGCTGCGCGACTTCTCAGCGAATGAAGTCACGCTCTCGGTGACGGCAAGCAAAGGCTTCTATGTGCGTTCTTTGGCACACGACATCGGTGTCGCGCTGGGCTGCGGCGCGCATTTGCGCATGTTGCGGCGAACGCACTCCGGCAAGTTCGGTCTGGAGCGCGCCATTCCGTTGACGCAGTTCGAGGAAGCAGCACGCACGGACGGTGGTCGGCGCATGCTGCTGCAGCGGATGTTGACGCCAGCCGCAGGGTTGTCCGGACTGCCGACGCTTCAGCTCACGGCGAGTGAGGTGGACCGTGTGCGCCACGGCGTGCCGCTCGAGAAAGCGGCGCCCCCCGGGCGGCCCAACAGTCCAATCGCTTTGCTTGACCCCGACGGCGCGTTGGTGGCGGTGAGCGACATTGATAAGGGCCGCTTGGCATACAGAAGGGTGCTTTTGCCGCCCAAGGAATCCGTGTGAACGTGACTTTGATGGTTTCGCGCACGCTACGGCTTGCGGTGGATGGTCGCGACAGCATCGAACTCGGCGTGCCGCGCGCCGCGACGGTGGGAGATGTTCTCGAGACGCTTCTGAACCTCTATCCGAAGTTGGGACGCTTCTTGGCCAGCGAGAAGAAGAACAGTGGTGCCGCTGGGCTACACCTCATGGTGCGAGGCGCGCACAAAGAGCCGCTCAGAGAAGGAGAGCGCCTCTACCTCACCGCAGCGCGCCCGCTCGCGCCCGAGGTTGTTCGCTAGCCTCGGCGTGGCCGGACGCTGGACCGGGGCCCGACACATTGCTTTCCAGGCCCTCGGCCCCTATAAGGCCCCCGACTGCCCTCTGGGCAGGCCTTGGTGCTGCCCCCCTCCGCGGCTCAAGTCGAAACCCCCGGAGTGGGCGTAGAGGAAGTGTCATGCTGCAGCACGAACGAAAAGCGACCGTTGTTTCAAAGTACCGAACTCACGAAAAAGACACGGGTTCTCCTGAAGTCCAGGTCGCGCTTTTGTCGGAGCGCATCAATCAGCTCACCGAGCACTTCAAGACGCACAAGAAAGACCATCACTCTCGGCGCGGTTTGCTGAAACTGGTGGGTCAGCGTCGTCGGTTGCTGGACTACCTGCGCAGCAAGGACACGGACCGCTACAAGAAGTTGATCGACGGACTCGGCATCCGGAAGTAATGCCGTCGCAGGACGCAGTCTAACCCGCGCGATGAGCCGCGGTGAGGGGTGCGGAAGGAAGTTTGGTTTCCGTTCGATGGGGTCAAGGTCACTGGCTTTGACCCCCGCGATCAGGGACTGAATCTCCACCGCCTCCCTCAAAGTCGGCTCAGCGCGCCAACGTGGAGAGAGACCCAAAGTGGCACTGACCAAAAACGTTCGAGTGGGCGAGCAGGATGTCGTGTTGGAAACCGGCCGCATGGCCCGCCAGGCCGATGGTTCGGTCATGGTGCGTTACGGCGACACGATGTTGCTCGTCACCGCTGTTTCCGCCCGCGAGAAGAAAGACGTCGATTTTCTGCCGCTGACTGTGGAGTACCAAGAGCGGATGTATGCCGCCGGCCGGATTCCCGGCAGCTACTTCAAGCGGGAAGGCCGCCTGACGGAAAAGGAAACCCTGACATCGCGCTTGGTAGACCGCGCGTGTCGTCCGCTTTTCCCAGAAGGGTATGCGTACGAAACGCAAGTCATCACCAGTGTGATTTCGGCTGACCCGGAACACGAAGCCGATGTCCACGGCATCACGGGTGCCTCAACGGCCCTTTTGTGCTCCGACATTCCTTTCAACGGACCCATTGCTGGCATCCGGGTGGGTCGCATCAACGGTGAATTCGTTGCGAACCCCACCGCCAAGCAGCGAGAGCAGAGTGAGCTCGACTTGGTGCTGGCATGCTCGCGCGAAGCCATCGTCATGGTCGAAGGCGGCGCATACGAAGTCACCGAAGACGTCATGGTGGCAGCGCTCGAGTTTGGCCACAAAGCGGTACTGCCTTTGCTTGACGCGCAGCTTCAAATGCGGCGCGAGCTCAAGAAAGAGACGCGCGCATACGAGAAGCTGGCCGCGCCTGACGCCGGACTGGTCGATCGCGTTCGCAAGATTTCGTGGGACGGCATCAAGGCCGGTTACGGCATCGCCGAGAAGGGCGCGCGTTACGACGCCTTGTCGAAGACGAAGAAGGAAACGGTCGCTAAACTCAAAGAGCAGATGGGCGAGGCTTTCACGCCGGCCCTCGAGAAGTCGGCCAAGTCCATCGTCGAAGACTTGAAGTACGAGTACATGCGCGACCTCACCGTCGGTGGTGGCCGCATTGGCGCCCGCCCGCACGACCAGGTGCGCAACATCACCATCGAAGTGTCACCCCTGCCGCGTGTTCACGGCTCCGCGTTGTTCACGCGAGGCGAGACACAGGCGCTGGTGGCGGCCACGCTGGGCACCGGCGATGACGAGCAGCGTCTGGAGCTGTTGACCGGCCAGGTCATCAAGCGGTTCATGCTGCACTACAATTTCCCGCCGTTCTCGGTGAACGAGACCAAGCCGCTGCGTGGCCCGGGCCGTCGCGAAATCGGCCACGGTGCGCTCGCCGAGCGCGCGCTGCGCAACATGCTGCCGAAGAGCGACAAGTTTCCTTACGTCGTGCGCATCGTGTCAGACATTTTGGAGTCCAACGGCAGTTCGTCGATGGCGTCAGTGTGTGGCGGAAGCCTTGCGCTGATGGACGCCGGCGTGCCGGTGGCGGCGCCTGTCGCGGGCATCGCGATGGGGCTTGTGAAAGAAGGCGACAAAATCGCAATTCTGTCTGACATCTTGGGTGACGAAGACCACTTGGGCGACATGGACTTCAAAGTCTGTGGCACGTCCAAAGGCATCACCGCGATTCAGATGGACATCAAAATCACTGGGCTGACCACCGCCATCATGCAGCGCGCGTTGGAGCAAGCCCGGCGCGGGCGGCTCTATATTCTCGAGCACATGGCGAAGGCGTTGCCGGCGGCGCGTGCCGACGTCAACAAGTACGCGCCGCGCATCACCACCATCATGATTCGCCCCGAGTTCATTAAGAACGTCATCGGGCCAGGCGGCAAAGTCATCAAGGACATCATCGCTCGCACGGGTGCCTCGATTAACATCGACGATTCTGGCCGCGTCGACATCGCCAGCGCCAACGCTGAGGCGGTACAACAGGCGGTCTCGATGGTGCAGGCGCTGACCCGCGAAGCCGAAGTCGGGAAAACGTACTTGGGCACGGTCCGCAAGATTGTGGAGTTCGGCGCATTCGTTGAACTCTTCCCTGGAACTGACGGTCTGATTCACGTGTCGGAGCTGTCAGACAAGCGCGTGAAGTCGGTGGCCGACGTCCTCAAAGAGGGCGAAGAGGTGATGGTCAAGGTCATCAGCGTTGATCGCCAAGGGAAGATTCGCCTCTCGCGGAAAGAGGCGATGGCCGAAATCACCGCGCAGCAAGGGCAGGCCACGCAACCGGACGCCAAAGCCTAGTGCTCCGACCGGAACGCACTGACACCGCTGCGGTGGCCGATCCTCTCGCTGCGACGCGCAGCCTCGTCGCTTGCGCTGCTCGACGTGCCGACGGGCACGCCTGCGCTGCGCACTCCTCGTGTGCGCCGTCTCGCTTCGGTCTCTGCCACCTCGCAGGGATCACTACATTCCGGTCGGAGCACTAGTCGTGGCCGGGCCCATCCAAGTTCGGGTTGTCCGGCTGCGGCCCGCAGCGGACGCGTTGCCACTGCCGGCGTATCAAACCGAATTCGCCGCGGGCATGGACTTGCTGGCCGATGTTCGTGAGCCCGTCGTTCTGGAGCCCGGGGAGCGCCGACTCATTCCGACAGGCTTGGTGATTGAGTTGCCGCCCGGCTTTGAGGCGCAGGTGCGTTCCCGTTCTGGTTTGGCACTGAAGCACGGCGTCGTTTGTCCGAACTCGCCTGGCACCATCGACGCCGACTACCGCGGCGAGGTGCAGGTGATTTTGGCCAACCTGTCACGCGAGCCTTTTCGGATTCAGCGGGGCGACCGTATCGCCCAGCTGGTGGTCGCGCGGGTCGAGCGCTTGGCCTGGGAAGAAGTTTCGCACCTCACCGAAACAGCCCGAGGGCAGGGCGGATTCGGTTCTACCGGGCGATGAGGCAGGCGCTTGCCCCGTGCTTGCTCGTGACGTCCCCGGAAGGCTAAACGAAGTTGATTCTAGGGGTTTCTCTCGGTGCTCTGTTACCGCTGCGGCAGCCACAATGTAGACGGCAGTTCGCAGTGTGCACACTGCGGTCAAGCGCTTGCCCACGGGCGCGCCGGCGCGCCGCTCGCCGAGCCCACGCGACAGGGGGTCGCCGAACCGCCGCTGGGGTTGGGTGAAACGTTCGCAGGCCGCTACGTGCTGCAAGAGTTCTTGGGCGCTGGCCCGCTGGGTTTCGTCTACCGGGCTGAAGACAATGACTTGGCAGCCGAAGTCGCCTTGAAGCTGATTCCGGCGCAGGTACTCAGGTCCGCGGAGGAGCGTGCGGCGTTCCTCGCGCAGGTGAAACAGGCGCGTCAGTTCGCCCACAATCAGCTGGCGCGGGTGTACGAAGAAGGCGAGGCGGAAGGCTGGACGTACATCGTCATGCCTTACCTGGCGGGCAGAAGCCTTCGAAGCGTGATGTTGCGCAAGCGGGGGCACTTCACGTTGCCGGACACTGTGGCCTTGCTGGGGCAGGTGGCCAACGCGCTCGCGGCGGCTCACATTGTGGGCCCCCACGGCGACGTGAAGCCCGAGAACATTTTTCTTCTTCCTGACGCGCTCAAGCTGACAGACTTTGGCGTCGCGGCCGGTATGCCGCGAACAACGTTCGTGGACCTGCAACGTGCTGCGCAGGGGCGGGCGTACCTCGCGCCAGAGGTCATTGCAGGCGAGGCGCTCGACGTTCGCGACGACGTGTATGCGCTTGGGGTGCTTCTGGGCGAAGTGCTTGCCGGTGCATTGCCAGGAGAAGGGGCTCCCCATCTCGAAGGAAACTTCCCCCGTGCCGTCGAAACGCTTTACCAAAAGAGTCTGAGCCCGCTGCGAAGCGAGCGTCCGGCAAGTGCAGCAGAGTTCGCCCAAGCCTTGGCGAAGGCCGCTGAACTTCGGGCGCCGCCTCCGCTTCCTTTTGACATCATGACGGCGCCGCCACCGCCGCCGCCCCCGTCAGGTACGCAGACGCGCAGAGAATCAGGGGTGATCAGGCCCAGCCGTCGCCGGGAGAGCGACTCTGGGCCGACAGGAACTCCACCTCCACCGCCCGTCGAATCTGTGCGGGGTCCATCCTCGAACGGCGGTTGGGACGTCTCCAGCGCTGGGCGTGCGCCACAGGGGTTCGCCACGGGCACCTCCCGCGCAGTGGGAACCCGTCGGCGCGCCGAGTCGATGCTGTCACTTGCGTGGATTGCTCTGGCTGGGTTGGCGGTGGGTGCGCTCGGGGGCTGGTGGGTCTTGGATCGCTGGCTGGCTCGTTTGCGTATCGCGCCAACGACCGTGTCGACCGACGACAGTGCTTCGGGGGCGCGCCCCACAGCGGCATGGCAGTCTCGAACGCTCGCCCAGGGAGAAGTACCTCAGTGATTCCACGCTACTCACGCCCCGAAATGCTCGCCTTGTGGACACCTGAAGCCCGGCTGCGCCGTTGGCGCGACGTGGAGCTCGCTGCGCTCGAGGGGATGGCGAAGGAAGGCCTGGTGCCCAAGGAGGCGTACGACGCATGCGCAGCCAAGGCGGGTGACTTCTCCGCCACAGATGCCACGCGCATCGACGAAATTGAGAAAACCACCCGGCACGACGTCATCGCGTTTTTGACGTTCATGGAAGAGCGCATTGGGCCCCAAGCGCGGTTTCTTCACATGGGCATGACGTCGTCCGATGTTTTGGACACCGCTCTGGCGATGACGTTGCGCGATGCTGCAGACGGGTTGATGGAGGGCATCAGCGCCGCACGCGCCGCGGTGAAACGTCGTGCGCTGGAGCACCGGCGCACGCCGATGATAGGTCGCAGCCACGGCATTCACGCTGAACCCATCACTTTCGGTCTCAAGCTGGCGATTTGGTACGACGAATTGGGCCGCTGCTTGTCGCGGCTCGTGCGTGCGCGCGAAGTCATTTCGTTCGGAAAAATCTCCGGCGCGGTCGGCACCTTTGCCCATCTTCCGCCCTCGGTCGAAGCGCATGCCTGCGCGAAGTTGGGACTGAAGCCTGCGCCCGCATCGAGCCAAGTCCTGCAGCGCGACCGGCACGCGGAGTACTTTTCTGCGCTGGCCCTGGTGGGCGCTTCGCTCGAAAAGTTCGCGGTTGAAATTCGGCACCTCCAGCGCACCGAGGTGCGCGAGGTCGAAGAAGCGTTTTCTGCGGGCCAAAAAGGCAGCTCGGCGATGCCGCACAAACGCAATCCCATTCATTCGGAGAATCTCACCGGCCTTGCGCGTTTGCTTCGGGGGTACGCCGCCAGCGCGCTCGAAGACGTCGCGCTGTGGCACGAGAGAGACATCTCACACTCTTCTGTCGAACGCGTCATTGGGCCTGACGCCACGATTGTGCTCGACTTCATGCTGCACCGCTTCACCAGCCTGATGGATGGGCTTCGTGTTTACCCCGAGCGAATGCGCGAAAACCTCGAACAGCTGGGAGGCGTCGTCCATTCGCAGCGCATCCTTCTCGAACTTGCACGTCGCGGCATGGACCGCCAGGCCGCCTACGTGGTGGTGCAGCGCAACGCCATGCGCATGTACGACGAAGGCGTGGCCTTCAAGGACGCACTGCTTCAGGACGCCGATTTGCAGAAGCTGATGAGCAAGGCCGACATCGAAGGCCTTTGCTCGTACGGCGCGCATTTCAAGAACGTCGACGCGATTTTCGATCGGGTGTTTCGGGGGTAGGACGACCTCAAGAAATTCAATGCATTACGAGGCGGACGGCGGATTCGAAAAAAGGTCTTCACCCACACGCAATTTTTCCAGGAGGGTTGCCGATAACTGAATTTCCTCGCCCCTTTTGGAGTGTTTCGTCTGATGTCGAAGTTGCCGT
>JBJXGM010000016.1:0-22887 GCA_046155985.1 Myxococcaceae bacterium
CCGCGCACCGCACGCCGGCCGCCGTCATGAAGTGGACGGGCGAGGCGAAGGGCAACGGCATGAAGGTCATCATCGCCGCCGCCGGCGGCGCGGCGCACCTCGCCGGCGTGGTCGCGGCGCACACCACGCTGCCGGTGCTCGGCGTGCCGATGCCCTCCAAGCACCTGGGCGGCCTGGATTCGCTGCTCTCCACGGTGCAGATGCCGAAAGGGATTCCCGTGGCGACGCTCGCGATCGGCGAAGCGGGCGCGGCAAATGCAGCATTGTTTGCTGTCGCGATTCTTGCCCTGTCCGATGACTCCATCGACAAGAAATTGCAGGAATTCAGGGCCAAGCAGACAGAAGCGGTACTCAAGGCCCCGCCCCTGACCCTGAAATAGGGATTCAACGATTGCGCCGTCGGTCGCGTTGACCGCCGGACCGCCATGTCATCCAGCAGGGCGGCGGATCCTTCCGCGGCGATGCGCGGAGCGTTGCTCTGCGCATGGACGCCGATCGCCCCGCGATCTACCGCCCGCGCAGGCCACGCGCCAGTCCGCTATGGCAGTGCGTGCGCCGGCACCTGCCGGAGCTGCGCGCCTCGGGCCGGGTGCGCCGCGCGGTCGAACGGAACGTGCTCGAGCGCTTCCTCGATTGCGGCGACCCGCACCAGGGCTTCGCGCGCATCCGCTGCGGGGGCTGCGGCCATGACTTCCTGCTCGCTTTCTCCTGCAAGACGCGCTACTTCTGCCCGAGCTGCCACCAGAAGCGCGTCCTCGCCTGGGGCGAGTGGGTGGAGCAGTTCGTGCTGCGGCCCGTGGCGCACCGGCAGTACGTCTTCACCGTGCCCAAACTTGTCCGGCCGTTCTTCGCCCACCGGCGCTCGCTGCTGGGCGAGCTGTGCCGCATCGTCTCGCGCTCGCTCACGGAGGCGTACCGCGCCGCCTCGCCGCGCGCCCGCCCGGGCTTCATCCTGTTCGTGCAGACCTTCGGCGACCTGGTCAACTTCAACCCTCACGTACATGCGCTCGTCGCCGATGGCGTGTTCGAGGCGTCGGGACGTTTTGTTGCGTTGCCGCCCATCCCGGAGACGCTACTCGCCGAGAGGCTGCGCCGTGCCGTGCTCGCCCTCCTTGTCGAGAGAGACGCGATCCCCCGGACGCTCGCCGCGCAGATGCTCAACTGGCGCCACAGCGGCTTCAGCGTCCACAACCGCGTTCGCGTCGTAGCGGGCGACGCCGAGGGTCGAAAAAGCCTCGCGGGCTACATGCTTCGGGCGCCGTTCTCCCTGGAGAAGATGTCGTACGACGCGGCACGGGGCGCCGTGATCTACCGCAGCCGGCTGCACGCGACCCTGAGGCGCAACTTCCAGGCGATGCCGGGCGTCGAGTGGCTGGAGCTGCTCTGCAAGCACATCCCGGACAGGAACGAACACATGGTGCGCTACTACGGGCGCTATTCCAGCCGCACGCGAGGCGCGGAGCGCGAGCCCCCCGAACTGGCGGCCTCCGACACTGAAGTTCAAAGCCCTGCGCGCCAGGCCGCCAAAGCCGCCTGGGCGAAGCTGATCCGCAAGGTCTACGAGGTCGACCCGCTCGAGTGCCCCAGGTGCGGCGCGCAAATGCGCGTGATCGCCCTCATCGAGGACCCGGCCGTCATCGAGCGCATCCTCAGCTGGCTCGGCCTCTGGGAGCCGCGGCGGCCCGGCGGACCCGCACCGCCCGTCAATCCTCAGGGCCTCCCGCTCACCTACGACCCCGTCCCCGACATCGCCTGAGCACTGCCCCAAGCGGCGCTCGCTGTCCTAGCTTCTCCCGAACTTCCCTGAACGCGCCAAAGGGATACAGTATTTGCCATAACGCCCCTTGCGCGAGCCCCCTCGATGCCGTGAGCATGACCGATTGTGGCAGAAACCCACTGCTCGGCGGCCAACGCCCTGGGGTAATCGAGCGTTTTGCGCGGAGCGGGGGAAAGGAAATTCCTATCCCTTCGTCCCCAGGCCATTCAGATAAACGTTGATCTCGCCCTTCTTCGCCGCCTCCCCCACCACCGGCGTCGCCCGGTTCGGATCAAAGCCCGCCTTCCCCTTCCCCTTCGCGCCCGTAATCGCCGCCTTCGGCCCCGTCGCGTCCTTGGCCGCCTGCTCAGTCTTGGATTTGTCCCAGTACCAGTACGCACCCCCACCTGCAATCGCCAAGACGATCAGCACCACGAGGGTAGTAACGAGGGGCCTGCGCCGGCCGGGGCTCTCCATAGGCGCAGGGATTAGAACACAGGGCGGCTAGGTCGGCTTCTGCGGAATTGCATCAATCTGTAAGTCTCTCGCAGGGTACGTCCGAGACCGCACAGACGCTTCGAAAGCGTCCCAGAGATCGAGGCGCTTCCTAAGCTAGCCGTCACGGGCTACACCGGTGGCCCTACTGAGCAGACAAGCCGGGAAGGCTGGAGACGATATACAGCGCGAATGTGGAGCATACGGTAGCGACGGCGTTGGAGGAATCGTGCGCGGTTCAGCTATGCTGCCCGGCCAATGAATAGTCGGCTGATCGTTGGAGCCCTGTTATCGGGCCTATTGTCGGCACTCGCCTTTATGGGCCAGGTCGGCCCGCGGGATGCGGTTTCCAATCTCTCAAAATGGGTGGCGCTGCTTTCCATAACACCGCCGGACTGGCTCAAAGCGCCGAGCGCGGACAAATGGCTGGGCTGGACCGCGGGTGTCCTTTTCCTTCTCTTCCTGCTGGCTTACATTCGCCCGAAGCGGCGGCGGAAGCGTCCGGAATTTATCCCGCTGCGCGAAGCGGCGAACATCGCGTATGAGCGCCTCAGAGACGCGGATTCGATCTACGCGACGGCGTCTGAGGAGCTCGGACACACTGGCAAAGACGAATCCCGCTCGGAGGGGATACTGAGTTGGTTCGCCTACTGCATCGGACCGAAGGTTGAGCTTTATGGCAAACACCCGCCTTCCCGGCTGAAAGAGCACATCCCGCGCGACGAACTGAAGCGCTGCTCATTCATCGACGGTGCAAATGCGATGAAGTACTACGAGGACAGGGAGGCGAGGTACACCGACCTGGAAGTGAGGGCGGACGAGTTGGAGCGCGTTATCGCGCAACTGAAGGACGCGCGGATTTCTGATCCTGCCGATGAGTTCGTGCCCGTGAGGGATGCCATCGTCAT
The DNA here is from genome assembly GCA_046155985.1 of Myxococcaceae bacterium. Classification (GTDB taxonomy): domain Bacteria; phylum Myxococcota; class Myxococcia; order Myxococcales; family Myxococcaceae; genus JBJXGM01. The sequence continues at coordinate 3,160 of JBJXGM010000016.1, forward strand.
GGTGAACGACCGGCTCTACGATACGGAATGGGGGACGATGTTTCGAGGCTGGGGCCAAGATGAAAACGAGACGGACAGGATCACTATCGGCGCGCGCATGCTCTCCAGCGAGATACCTCTCTACGGGAAGGAACCGCTCTCCGAGACGCGGAGGCCGATCCCGGTCGAAAGTATCGACGTCACCATGGCCGATTGGCTCAAGGACGGTGACACGATTCGCAAGATGAATACGAAGGCGGTGTTGTACTCGGGGTTGGCGTTCAAGAGAGCCGATCTTGAGGCCCTGATTGAACGCGTGCGCAGCGGTTCGTAGCCTAGAGCAGCTTAGGCGAGCGCTAGGCGGGGAATGAGGACCGGCCCACCCGGCCGCCCGCAATGATTTCCTCGATGGTCTCGGCCTTCCACACGATACCGAGCTGCGCCTCCATCTCGTTGTCCGCATGAATGCGGGAGGCGTAAACGCCGACGAGCTTGCGGCCGATACCGTCGAGTTGATGAACGCGCGAGCCATCCTCTTTCTGGCGAATCCAAGAACCGACCTCGTTTACAAACACTGGAGCGCCAGACATGCCCTGCTTCGTGGCGGTGTCGATGTAGATCATCGGCAGCTTCGCTTCGGGGGCCTTCTCGGGTTCCGGCGCCAGATCGAATTCTGGCTCACTGGCAATAGTTGCGTGCTTCCAGATCGGCAAGCTTGCGCCGCCCGACAGGCCCAGTGGGAAGCCGAGGACGTATACGCTCAGGCTCGGAAACAAGACCACCGGCTGCAGCTTCAAGGAAGCATCATTCGCCGGTACGAAATCCAGATGCTCGCCCTCAAATCCGAAGGGGATTGCCACGACGTCCACTTTCTCACCGTAGGCTGGGTGTTCGAACCAAGTAGGCAGCTTGCGTTCAGCGTCTTTGTATAGGCGGATCGTGCCATCCTGCCACCACATCACGCTTCTTTCCGAGTTCGCGATTCTGCGGAACGGCAGTCCAACTATGAGCTCATCGGGAATTGCGGCCATCGGGTGGATCGTCTTCCCGGTGGTGGGGCTCCGGCCGGTCACAACGTGCCAGTTCGTGAGGAAGAACATTCCGCCCTCTGTCAGGTAGGTAAACCCCGTGGCGGTGCCAATCTCCTTGCCCTCGAACAAAGCACGCACACGCAGCGACACACGAGAAAGCGGGGCGAGGACCGCGGGGTATTTGTTAGTGGGCTGCAGATCAGCCATGCGGCAGCCTACACCGCAACAAGGGGCGTTGAGAAACGAGGTTCGAATCCCCATGGGGGCGCTAAGAGAGGTTAGAACTTCCTTTCCAATCACCGCGGTTTGAGTATGTGGGGCGATCGCGCCCCGCAGCGAGCGCAATCGAAAACCCGCCCGGAAAGAGCGGCATCGATAAGTGCCGTTTCTGGGTACTGTCGATAATTGACTCTATCGAAGCTGGACAAGAGAGCGTTTCGCATCCAGTTGCGCGAGAGCCTGCACCAGCTCTTTAAGCCCTAGGCGTATAGCCGCCTCACTATAGCCTTTACCCTTCTTCAGGTTGCACCGGCTGCATGCGACCTTCATGTTCTCCAGCGTCTCTGTATCCGCTCCGCCACCGGTGTGCGGAATCAGGTGATCCACGTGCCAGCCTCGAGCGGAAGCTGATGCCACGCGTCATTCTGGATGGCGCGCTCTCGGAACAACTTGCGGGATATGCATTGATTGAAAAGGATCTAAAGAACGCTGGGAGGTGGGTGGAGCGTATCAAGGCGCTTGTGAAGCCCGAGACTTTCGGGAAACGAGTCAACTACATCTACGGCGGCGATCGCGAGACGCTTGATGTGGTGAAGGCCTTCTTCGTCGCTAGCCTTACGTTCTATGCCAAGGCATTCACCCAATGCGAGGGCCGTCGCGCTCAATTGAATCGGAGCATGTTGAAAACAGAGCTAAGAGATATGCACGATTTGTACATGAGGTATCGAAATAGCTTCGCGGCGCATAGTGAACGAGAGAAGATCGAACACGCGCGAACTGTGCTACTCCTCCATCCCAAGAAGTCGAAGAATATTCAGCTTTGGCTGCTCAATAGCCGCCTCCAGCCCGATTTCGTTCTACCGGGACCGGGAGACCCGGGGCTTGCAGAATTGATTGACGACGCCATTCGAGCGGTCAATGAACGACATGACAATCTCTCACGAAAAATCATGGAGGAGCAGGTGCTGCCGAAGGGCCCGGATTATTGGTATCGAAAAGCAAAGTGAACGCAAGTCCGAAACCGCCAGGAAGACTCTGTCCTAGGGACGGACGCCGAGCACCCTTCTGAGTACTTTCGATAATATGGAATTATCGCTGCCAAGCATCCATAGGCACGATGGTGCCTGAGAGCAACGCAGCGACAGAACGCTAGCCTAGGTACGTAGCTTGAACCGCTGAATCTTGCCAGTAGCAGTCTTAGGCAACTCGCTGGCAAATTCGATCCATCGCGGGTACTTGTGGGGCGCCAACTTGCTCTTGACGTGCTGTTGTAGCGCGACCTTCAGCTTTTCATTGGGTGATTGTCCGGATTTCAAAACCACGTACGCCTTCGGTTTCACCAGCTTGTTCTCATCTTCGGCGCCGACCACCGCCGCCTCGAGTACTGACTCGTGGCTGATAAGCGCTGCCTCAACCTCCACCGGCGAGACGTAGATGCCGCTCACCTTGAGCATGTCGTCCGACCGCCCACCGTGGGTGTAATAGCCGTCGGCGTCGAACGTGTACTTGTCGCCGCTCCGCGTCCAGGGTCCCTGGAAGGTGTTCTTGGTCTTCTCGCGCTGGTTCCAGTACATGATGGCCGAGCTCGGGCCGCTGACCTGCAGCTCGCCCATCTCGCCCGGCTCGGTGACGACGTTGCCCTGCTCGTCTACCAGGCGCACCTCGTAACCGGGCACTGGTTTACCGGTGGTGCCGTAGCGCGCTTCGCCGGAGCGGTTGGAGATGAAGATGTGCAGCATTTCTGTCGAGCCGATGCCATCCAGTATCTCCGTGCCAGTTTTCTCGGTCCAGCGCTCAGCTAGGTTCTTCGGGAGAGCTTCGCCGGCGGAAGTGCAGATGCGGACCCTTAGGTCTGCCTTGCTCGGAAAGCTTGGTGACGCCAGGAGCGCTGCATAGAGAGTGGGTACGCCGTAGAAGATCGTGGGCTTCTTCTCGACTAAGCGCTTGAAAACGGCGTCCGGCGTCGGCCTTTCAGCCATGAGCACAGCAGTCGCGCCCACCGACATCGGGAACGTGAGTGCGTTGCCTAGGCCGTACGCGAAGAAAAGCTTCGCCGCGGAAAACACGACGTCGGATTCTCGGATACCGAGAATCGGTTTCGCGTAGAGATCCGCGGTCACGATCAGGTGGGAATGCAGGTGTACCGTGCCCTTCGGCGAGCCGGTCGAGCCGGACGAATACAGCCAGAAGCACATGTCGTCGGCGGTGGTGGCTGCGGCCTCAGCCTTTGCAGGAGCTTTCGCGAGAAGTTCTGAGAGACGGAGTGCCGGAATGACATGCTTTAGGTGCGGGCACTTAAGACGCTCGAAGCTCTTCAGCAGCGGCTCGGAAACGAACAGCGCCTTGGCGCGGCTGTCACGCAGTTGGTAGTCGTAGTCCGACGGTGTCAGGAGCGTGTTCATCGCCACCGGCACGATGCCTGCCTTGATGGCGCCGAGAAAGAGTGCCGGCCAGTCACAGCAATCGAGCATGGCGATGCCGATGCGCTCTTCGCGCTGGATGCCCATGGCGAGCAGAGCATTCGCTACGCGATCGATGCGCTCTGCGAGCTGCGCATACGTCATGCTGCCGGCGTCGTCGATGAAGGCGAGCTTCGCGCCGCGGCCCGCGCTTAGGTTGCTGTCAATAAGAGCACCTGCGGCGTTGTAGCCCTGGAGGCTCATACTGGTCCTCGAAAGCTCATCCAAAGAGGCCCACGGGACTTTGCGGGCCGTTTACCGCGAGCGGTCATGCTTTTCACTACTAGATCGTAGAAGCGCTGGGCTGGCGCCGACAGTGCGACGCCGCGCCGGGTAATGAGTCCAATTGCGCGCGAATAGCGCTTCTCCGCCAGTGGAACGAACCGCAGCGCCGATGTCTTATGCAGCATGTCGCACGCGATGGAAGGGAGGAGCGAGACTCCCAACCCCGCTTCGACCATGGCGCCGACCGGATGATGATGGATGAGTTCGTAGGCAGGCGTGAAAGTCAGCCCCTCTGCTTCTAGGCATTGCGTGAGGTTGTTCCGCACGTTCGAGCCCACCGCCAGGGAGATCACTGGATAGTTGAGTACCTCCCGCATGGATACGCGTGACTTACGAGCCAGTGGGTGGTCGCGCCGGCAAACGAGCACAAACGGGTCTTCGAGCACTGGCGAGAATGCAAGGGCTTCGCGCCAACCGGGCGCCCCTCCCACGCCGAATTCGACTTCACCGGCGAGGATGCGCCGCTCCATCACGGTCGTAGTGTCGTCGGTCATCGCGACCTTGACGCCAGGGTGTTTCAGTAGGAACTCGCGAATGATCCATGGGAAAGCCGTTGCGGCGATTGTCGGAATACACGAGAACGCTATCGTTCCCCGTTCGAGCAATGCGCCCTGGCGGATCTCGCCGATCGCGCTATCGAAATCTTCCAGCAGACGCCGTGCCCGCGAGATGAAACGTTGCCCTTCAGCGGTCAGCTGAACGCGGCGTGTAGTGCGCAGAAACAAGGCCGATCCGACTCTCATCTCGAGCGTCTTGATTTGTCCGCTCAGCGCCGGCTGCGTGATGCTCATTTCCTTTGCCGCCTGCCTGAAACTCAGATGCCGCGCCACCGCCAGGAAAGCGCGAAGCCTTCGCTCGGAGATCGCTGGGCCGGGGTCTTCACTGATTGGGGTATTGATAACAATATCCTTATCAATAAATACAGTTTTGCCATATTACATTATCAATCCTAGAATTCATTGACGGGAGGTAGCGAGAGTGGTTCTACGCAATTGCTGGTACGTGGAGAGATGGAGCAGCGAGCTTGGCGACAAGCTGACCGCGCCAACCCTGAGCGGGGCGCTGGCGCTATTCCGCACATCCGACGGCGCTGTCGATGGGCTGCAAATGCCGCAAATGCGGCAAACCATCAAGCGGCAGTAGGCCGGGGAGAAAAGATGACGGACATGATCCTCGACTTGGCACTCGACCGTTACGATCGGCATATGCCGTTCTTCCTCGGCGCCGTCAAGTCTCCTCCGGGGCTGACCTACAACGCGCTAGAAGTGGGCATGGTGCCGCCCCGTCGCGACGGCATCGATCGTCACCGGCGCATGCTGCGGGAGCTGGAGTTCGACGCGGCCGAAGTATCGTTGTGCTCGTACATTTTGGCGAAGACGCGAGGCGTTCCGTTAACCGGCATACCCGTATTCCCGCGCCGCCTCTACAGCCAGAACCATATTTGGGTGCGAACGGACTCGGGCATACAAGAACCGGCCGATCTTCGCGGCCGGCGGGTCGGACTGTGGGCATTCCAAGTCACGATGTCCGTGCTCGCAAAGGGCGATCTGAAGAGCTACTACGGCGTGCCTTGGGAAGAGATCCGTTGGGTCACCGAATTTGCGGAGGAGGTTCCTTGGGACATGGGCAGCCTCCCCATCGAGCGGATGCCATCGGGAAAAGACCTCGCCCAGATGCTTATAGATCGAGAGATAGACGCTTACATCTATCCGCATCCGCCGGCACTGATACAGGGCACCGATAAGGTGCGACGGCTTTTCGTGGATGCGGAGGGGGAGTGCGTCCGGTATTCCCAGCAGCGGGGCTACCTTCCCATCATGCACATGATTGCCGTGAAGGAGGAGCGCATCCAGCAGCGGCCCTCGCTCGGGATAGAGCTGATGGCCATGTGCGAGGAGGCGAAGCGGCAGGCGTACGACTTCTACCATGACCCGGGCTATTCAGTGGTTGCTCTGGCGCGTAACCAATATGAGCGACAGCTCTCGACGCTTGGCCCAGACCCGTGGCCATATGGGCTGAGCGCCAATCTCGCGAGCCTCCGGGACTTTATGAGCTACCTGGTGGACCAGCGGCTGCTGAAGGAGCCGCTCCCAATCGAGTCCCTATTCCATGCATCCGTTCGCGATACGTAAGGACCCAAAAGAGGGAATGGTGGACATGGAAGCGATTCCGCTGATCTTGCTGGAAGGAGCAGCCTAGCTATGGAATGTACGCTCAGCGGCACAGCAGTCCGGGGTGTGATTTTCTCGGCGAGATCGAATTTTGAGCATTAGTTGGTTTCACCAGGCGGTGCGGCACTCGGTTTGTTCATACCCTTTGGCGGCGCGCGAGTCTGGGGATTGATAACGAGGAATGATTAATGAGGCGCTCTTTGCTATCCAGATTTCTGCATAGGATGATTTCAGAGCGACGACTTACGATTTCTACCTTATGACGTATAGGAGATCTCTGTGAGAAGTGCATACGGCTTGCAAGTTCCGAAGGAAGATGTCGTATTGACCCACGTGGGTCCTGGGACTCCGGGTGGCGAGTTCATGCGGTGCTACTGGCATCCGATATGCCTCTCGAGTGAGCTGAGTGATTTGCCGAAACGCGTGCGGATCTTGGGTGAGGATTTGGTTGCGTTCCGGGATGGCGCTGGAAAAGTAGGCCTGCTGTTCTATCGTTGCAGCCATCGAGCGACGTCGCTGGAGTATGGGCGTGTCGAGGAGAAGGGGCTGCGTTGCTGCTACCACGGCTGGTTGTACGACGTGGAGGGAAACGTCCTTGACATGCCTTTGGAGCCTTCGGGCAGCAAATACAAGGACCGTGTGAAGCACCCGTGCTACCCGGTCCATGAATTCGGAGGGATGGTGTTCGCCTATATGGGGCCTCTAGAGAAGATGCCCCCATTCCCGAAGTTCGATGTTTGGATGAAGGAAGGAGCGAAGCTAACCGCCACCATGGGGCCGCGCGTCGGTGGATCGGTGAACTGCAACTGGCTTCAAACGCAGGAGAATCTCATGGACATCCTGCACACGCTGTGGCTTCACACCGCTCACAGTGGTCCGCAGTTCCCAGCGGACATCTACGGCACGATGCCGGAGAAGATCGACTACGAAGAAACCGACATGGGTATGCGAGCGGTCATGACGCGCACGCTGCCTGATGGTCGCAAATGGGACGTGACCTGGGAAGTCATCATGCCGCTGACGACCTATCTCCTATACACGGATCCGCCTCAGGCAAACGAAAGCGTCGAGCGATCGAAGGTTGTCTACTACTGCATTCCGAACGACGACACCCACCAGTGGTACGCCGCGTTGGACACAGCTTCACAGGACAGCTTGTCGGATGAGGCTCGAACGAAATTGTCACCGAACGCCAGGACAGACACGAGTTACGAGTATACGCAGCGACACCCTGACGACAAGGAAGCTACGGAGGGGCAGGGCCCCATCGCCATCCACGGGTTGGAGCATCTTGCCACCTCTGATCGCGGGGTCATGATGTTCCGCAGGATTCTGCGCGAGGGAATCGAGGCGGTGCAACAGGGTCGGGATCCCAAAGGCGTGATACGCAATCAGGACAGGGCGAACTTCATTCCGACGTCCGCGGGCAGCGTGGTCAGAGTGGGGGAGTCCAAGAAATGACAAGCGGGAAGGTCAGCCGCTTGGATATAGGCATAGACGTTGGCGGGACATTTACCGACTATGTAGCCACCGATCATTGTGGAACGCTGATAGCTGGGAAAGTTCCATCTCGCCCGGATAGGGAAGCCGAAGCGGTGCTGGCCGCTATTGGAGCGCTGGGTGACCAGCTCGGTTTGAGCGCGCAGAGCGTGCTGGAGCGGACAGGTGTATTCGTCTTGGGAAGCACCGTCGCAGCGAACACCATTCTGGAGATGGATGGCGCAACTGTAGGTGTCATTACTACCGCCGGATTTCGCGATGTGCTGGAGCTACGGCGCAATTTCAAGGAGAGCGCCACCGATCTGCGTCTGCCCCCTCCCTTCTCGATCGCGCCTCGGCGCATACGCATTGGGGTCGCCGAGCGAATCGACATGGAAGGACGTGTAGTTATACCTCTGGATGAGGCCAGCATTCGAGCGGCAGTAAAGAACCTGAAGGAGCAAGGGGTAGAGGCGATCGCTGTCTGCTTTCTGTTTTCCTTTATCAATCCTGCTCATGAACTGCGTGCGCGCGAGATTATCGGAGAGGAACTTCCAGGCGCCCAGGTCAGCCTGTCCCACGAGATTTTGCCGAAAGTCCGAGAGTTCGAGCGTTTTAGCACGACGACACTAAACGCGTACTTGACGCCGCGGTATGAACGTTACCTCAGCGAACTAATTGCAAATCTACGTTCCCTAGGGTTGTCGTCTGATTTGTTCGTCATGCTATCCAACGGCGGAATGATGCCCGGCAATTCTGCAAAATCCCGTGGCGTGGAGGGCATCCTTTCGGGCCCTTCTGGAGGCATCTCTGCAGCGATGTTCACTGGTGCTCAGGTCGGCGAAGACCACCTTATTACTGCGGACATGGGGGGTACGAGCTACGACGTCTGTGTTGTCGTCAATAACACACCTGAGCTCAGTGACCAGTACTGGATAAACCGTCACCTTGTCGCGCTGCCGATGCTCGACATTCATACCATCGGCGCTGGCGGGGGCTCCATCGCGTACGTCGATAAGGGCGGAGCGTTGCGGGTCGGTCCGGAAAGCGCCGGGGCCGATCCTGGGCCTGCCTGTTTCGGCAAGGGCGGCTCCCGGCCGACAGTAACGGACGCCAATCTCGTCCTTGGCTTTCTGAATTCGGAGGGGTACCTGGGCGGAAAGATGGCGCTGGATCTGCGCCTCGCTAGAGAGTCGATTGAGCGCGAAGTCGCCTCTAAGCTCGGCCTCGATGTTCTCGAGGCGGCGAAAGGCATTTTTCGTATCGTGAACAATGGGATGGCGAATGCGATTCGCCAGGTCACCATTTCCAAGGGCCGTGATCCGAGGGACTTTGCCTTGATGGCATTCGGTGGCGCTGCAGGAATCCACGCGGCTAGTCAGGCAAGGGAACTAGGAATTCGCCGCGTGTACGTGCCGAAATACGCCTCTGTATTTTCCGCTTTTGGATGTCTGATTGCCGACATAAAAATCACGCGTTCCTCTTCTCTGCTCCGTCGGCTGGAGGATCTGAAGGCCGATCATGTCAATCGCCTTGTTACTCGTTTGCGGGAAGATTGCGAAGCTCCGCTAAAGGAGGTTCGCGGAGAGATTCTGGGGAAGGAACTCCAGCTGTATTTCTACATGCGCTACTTCCGACAGGTGCGTGAGGTTACGGTGCCAGTGAGGTTTGCCGGAAACCCCGGGAATGAGCACGTGACGAAAATCGAGCTGAACACTGCTCTAGATAAATTTCAAGAGATGCACGAGAAACTCTACGGCTATCGGCGTGCCGATTGGCCAGTGGAAGTGACTGATCTAAGGCTGGACTTCATCGGACGCCGCGCGCCTGTCTCAATACACCGCGCCTCCGTCACGGCAGGAAGAGTGGCGGCTCCCGCGCAGCATCGGATGGCCTGGCTTCCTGAGCGTAAGGAAGGGAGGAGCACGGCTGTATACAAGGCGAGCTTCCTTCTGCCTGGCGATGCTTTCGAGGGACCCGGCATCATTGAAGAAACAAACACGACTCTCTTGATCTTGGAGGGACAACGGCTGTCAGTCGATGGATTCGGTAACTATCAAATTGAGGATATCGAGGTTGCTTCGCGAGGCGGAATTCGATTTGCCGCGGAGCCGGCTGACGCATGAACAACGGCGGACGGATTGAGACGATCTCGCAAGCGCTCATGCAGGCGGTGCAAGGGGCGGGCAAGGCCCTGCAATCGCAGTTGCGCGCTCACGCTGTCAACGCTACTTGCATTGGCGTTCTGAGTGGCGCCGGCGAGGTTATCGCATTGGATGACTGCTCCTACCTAGGGGGTCTTGGGATTGGGGCGAAGCGGGTCCTAGACCACATTGGCAACAATCTCCGCAGGGGCGACGTCGTCATCACGAACGATCCATACAGCGGAGCCATATCCCTTCGACATATTTTTCTTCTCTGCCCTGTGTATGGCGTGTCCCTGGAGCCGGTTGCCATTCTCGTAGCGCAGGCGAAAGTGCCAGACGTCGGGGGCGCGGTCGCCGGAGGTCGTGCTCACGGCGCAACTGAGTTGCTTGCCGAGGGGGTACGAATTACTCCAGTGCGTTTGCGTCGTCATGGGAAATCCGATCACGGGCTGTTGGAAACAATCCTGCTCAATTCACGCGAGCCAGAAGAGTTCCGATGCGCTATTACAGGGATGCGCAACGCGGTGGAGTCGGTAGAGATCTCCCTACGGAAGTTGTTGGAAGAGTTTGGAGACTCTGCTGTCGGTGCTGTATTCGATGAAGTTCTTGAGCGCGCTGCGGGGGAAGCCCGGATGCTGCTGCGGCGCATTCCAGATGCAAGCGCATCGGCTGGACGCCTGCTGCCAGGCGATGGCACTGGACGCGATGACCTTCTCGTGAGCGTCACTGTGCAGAAGGACGGAAACCGACTAGTGTTGAATTTCTCGCAGACCGGCCCGCAGTCCACGCGCTTCGTCAACAGCTCGTTCGCCAATACCTGGAAATGCGCCACTAGCCCATTCGCACTACGGCTGGAGGGCTCGGGCCCGGTCAATGGCGGAACCTTGAGATGTCTCGAGATCAAAGCAAACGAAGGAAGCCTCGTGCGTCCGACGCTTCCCGCTCCCACAGGGTGGGGAGTTGTCTGCCCGGGAGTCGAGATTTTTGACGTTGTCAACGAGGCCTTGCAGTCGTTACTCGCGGACGAAGTCGACCTACGTCATCCACCGTCCTTGAACACAATGCCGCCGGGTGATTACGACGGGCTAGCCGCTCTTCTAGCTAATAAGGCATGACCCCATGAACGTCGTTACAGCGGAAATTCTTCGCCAATACTTCCTCAGCATTGTCGGCGAGATGGACGAGATGGTGAGCCGGAGCAGCATGTCGCCGATATTTAACGAGGGTCATGACTATACGACAGGGCTATTTTCCCTTCGCGATTCCGAGGTCGATCTCATTGCCTTGGGCACCGGCGTGCCCGTTCATCTTTTCGCGGCCACCACATCCGTCGAACGGTTCATGACAGAGTTTCGGAAGGGACTCTGCGATGGGGATGTCGGTCTGATCAACGACCCGTACCACGGCGGCGGGCATCTTCCAGACTGGACCCTCATAAAGCCGATCTTTGTGGACGGAAAGCCGCGGTTTTGTTCAGTGGTGCGAGCTCACATGCTGGATCCGGGCGGCCCGTACCCCGGAGGCCGAAATCCGAACGCAACCGAGATTTGGCAGGAAGGTTTTCGCATCTATCCGTTGAAAATTGTCGAAGCGGGGAAGGTTCGCCACGACGTGTGGCAGCTGCTTCTTGCCAATTCCAGGCTTCCGGACTATTTGGACAATGACCTGAAGGGAATGATCGGCGCATGTGAAGCGGCGGCGACGCGGATTCACAGCATTGTCGAGAAGTATGGGCTTGCTGAAGTCGAAGAGTCTGTCGGCTATACGCTGTCATACAGTGAAAAATGGATCCGCAAGGAGATCGAGCAGTGGCCAGAGGGCCAATATCACGGTGAAAGCTACGCGGATTCCGATTTCATCGACACGCGCGATATCAAGATACGAGTGACGCTGACGGTGCGAAACGACGGTGTCACACTGGATTTTGCCGGTACCGATAACCAAGTCAAAGGTTGCATAAACAGCACGCACGCGAACGCTCTAGCCTACGCATTGCTGCCCTTGATGACGGTTTGCCCGGAAATCCCTGTCAATTCGGGCTTGTTTCGGCCCTTTCGTGTGGCGCTGCCGCAAGGCACAGTGGTGAATGCGAACGCACCCGCTGCAGTGGCACTGTCCACTGTTTGCGTGGGCCATGAAATCTGTGAAGCAGTCTTGGGTGCACTGGAAAAAGTCGTCCCGGAGAGAGTCGCAACTGCTTCCATCGACATGTGCTTTCTTTATACGTGGGGGAAAGACCCGCGCTATGGCGAGTTTTTTTTAAGTACCGATTACTACGCAAGCGCAGTGTCGGCGGGCGGCGCATTTGGACAAGACGGCTGGGGAGCCCTGGCGGCAACTATGAACGGTCTGAGGCTGCCAACGTTTGAAATGAGCGAGATTCAGTATCCGTTCTTCTACTTGAAGGGCGAGTACGCAACTGATACAGCGGCCCCAGGGCGGTGGCGAGGGGTTCCGGCGTTTCATCTACGTAGGCGAGTTACCGCTGTCGAACAGCCAGTGAGCATGACTATGTTCGTCAGAAGTTCGAGGCATCCATGTAAAGGGTTTGCCGGAGGGAACCCGGGGAAGGGCAATCGCTACGTTTCAAAGCCCGGCACGCTGAAAGAGTCGGTCGTGATTGAGCGGTTGGATCAAATCAGCGTTGATTCTGGAGAAGAGGTGGTCTGCGAGAAGGGCGGAGGGGGAGGGTGGGGGGACGCGCTCCATCGGGACCCCGAACTCGTTCTGCGGGACGTCCTAGACGAGATCGTGTCTGTACGGGGCGCCGCCGACGACTATGGCGTAGCGATCGATCTTGTGAATGGATGTGTGGATCAGGCGGAAACGGAGCGTCTTCGACAGGCGCGCAAGTGAAAGAGCTAGTCCGATCAAACGACAGGGAGGCTTATGACACGTACAAGAAATAAGAGGACATTTTGGAGGAAGTCAGCCGTGCTGCCTTTGGCTTTTCTTTTCGTGGGCGGAGCCTGGTTTGCGAATGCACTTGCGCAACGGACGCCGGTAACGGTGCGGTGGGGCGGCGTACCCGCGATCGAGAACATGACGTTCAGCTTCATAGCTATCGACCGAGGCTTCTTCGAGGAAGAGGGTGTGAGGGTTGTGGGGCCGACCCTTGGTGGCGGTAACACGATCCGAGATGCTATGGCGGCGGGTGACATCGAGTTCTTCGATGCCGGCACCCTTACGTACCTTGTGGGGAGGGAGAAAGGCCTGCGCCAAAAAATTATTTTCGAGAATTTTAGCAACGAGATTTTCAGCTTGTTCGTGCGAACTCAATTGAAGGGTGAAGTTCAGCGAGTGCGAGACCTGAAAGGGAGGAAGGTCGCAGTCGTCGGTCCGGGCTCTGCTAGCTGGGCTGCGGGCCTTGCTTTTCTGAAAAAGGATGGACTGACTCAAAAAGACGTTCAGTTTCTCTTCCTGGCGACGGATCCCACTACGTGGATGGTGGGGTTTGAACGCGGCCAAGTAGACGCCGGGGTGATCTGGGAGCCGATGGTTACGTCAGCCTTGGAGCGGGGAATAGCATATCCGCTAGTGGATATCAGCGACCCCGCGGTCCACAAGGAGCAGATTGGTCCTCGAGCATCATCAATGGTGATGATCACCACGGAGAAAATGATTGCGGAGAACCCGGAGGCAGTTAGGCGAGTGGTGTCCGCCCTGAAGAAAGCCGTCAATTTTGTTCATACTCGGTCCGCCAAAGAAGTGGCCCAGGTGATCGCGCCGAGATTCCGGATGGATCCATTGCTTCTCGAGCGTGTACTGGACAAGCGCAAAATGTATTTCAGTAAGACGGGTTCGGTCAGCCGCTCCGGCCTCGCCGTGGAGGTGGACTTGGCCTACAACGCCGGTGTTCTCCAGCGACGGCTGACATTTGAGGAGATGGTCGACGCAAGGTTTGCCGGAGTCGAGCCGTAAGAACGAAGGCGAGCGACTACGCATGAACAATGAGTCCGTTGTCTTTGATCGAGTTTCGCTTGCCTATCATCTCGAGGACGGAAACATTCTGGAAATCCTTAACGACCTAACTTTCTCTATCGGACGAGGCAAGTTCGTTTCCATCGTGGGCCCCAGCGGCTGCGGTAAATCGACCATTCTTGATGTGATTTCCGGCAGCACCGAATTTTCAAGTACGCCGATTTCGATACACGGGACGGTAAGAACCGAGCGAAGGGAGAATCAAAAGCCGCTGGGGTATGTATTCCAAAAGGACACGCTCTTGCCTTGGCGGACGCTGTTGGAGAACGTATGCCTGGGTCTTGAAATTCAGCATATGGCAAGGGTCGATCAGCAGAGAATCGCGCACTCTCTAATCGAAAAGGTCGGGCTGCAGGGGTTCGAGAATCACCTCCCGCACCAGTTGTCCGGAGGGATGAAGCAGCGGGCAAACGTCATTCGGACCTTGGCCTACGATCCGGAAATCGTGCTGATGGACGAACCGTTTGGCGCATTGGATGCCCACACGCGGATCATGTTGCAGCAACAGCTTATGGACTTGTGGAGGGATTCCGGCAAGACGGTCGTGTTTGTAACCCACGATTTGGAGGAGGCCATTCTTTTGAGCAGCAGCGTCATTCTCTTGTCACCGCGGCCAGGCACGGTTAAAGGGATTTATCCGGTAGATATCCCTTATCCCAGATCTATTGCCCAACTCAAACTCGCCCGCTCCTTTCATGTGTTGTACGAGCAGCTCTGGAAAGACTTTTGTGAGGGGCTCGGATGGCTTTGAGGAGACCGTCGCGATGGGGAGTTGCTGCGGGAAGGATCGGGGTCATCACAGCGCTGTTGCTCTTATGGGAGCTGGCGGCAGGAGGCCTAGGCCTCGGCCGAGACTGGGTTGATCCACTTTTCTTTAGTCGACCTTCGAGAATAGTGAACGATCTCTACCATGGCTTCGGTTCTGGGGAGATCCACGGCGATCTTCTCTTCACACTCCAGGGGGCGTTGGGAGGGTTGGTATTGGGAATCGTAACGGGGGTTGCCGTCGGCTTTCTATTTGCTTATTCGCCGTGGATCGCCCAAGTGTTCGAGCCGATAATGGTGGCATTGAACTCTCTACCACGGCCCGCTCTCGCCCCGGTTTTGGCAGTGATATTTGGACTCGGACTTACATCAAAGATTGTTCTGAGCTGGTCGATCGTGTTCTTCGTCATGTTCTATAACTCATATTGGGGCGTGCGATCTGTTGATGCAGCTCATGTCAAGATGGCCAGGGTGATGGGGGCCGGGACATTGCAGGTGCTCAGGTTAGTAGTCATGCCATCAGTGTTCTCTTGGGTTTTTGCCGCTCTACGAGTGAGCGTGGCCTTTTCCTTGATTGGCGCTATCGTCGGCGAGTTCGTGGGATCAACCCAAGGCCTCGGTTATCAGATGCTCCTCGCACGCGGCCTCATGAATACCGACCGCGTGTACTCGATCCTGTTTGTACTCATGTTCGTGGGAGTGGTGCTTACGTCAGGCGCCACGTGGCTGGAGAACCGTCTTTTGAGGTGGCGACCCACTACCTCCAGCTTCTAACCAGGGTCGGTCTAGGAATCCTGCGGTGACGATCGCGTGGCACCGCTTGCGCCCCTCTATGTGCGACCTCTGATCTAACCAAAGGAGCCCTGACCTGTTCGCTATGGACGGGCCCAATTCGCGAACGAGCAGCGCGTAGTACTTGACCTGGAGCATCCTCCTCCTCCTGCTCCTAGGTCACTTCATCCTTCCTCTTGGAGGGATTTTTTTACTTGAAGCGTTCTCGAATGAGGACCTGGAATGCACCGGATTACGCTAAAACCAGCTGACACGCAGTTCGTTGTACAGGCTGGGGAAACAGTTCTAGCGGCTGCCCTGCGTGAGGGCCATGTGTTGCCCTACAGCTGTAGGAATGGTCGATGTGGTAGCTGCAAGGCGCAGCTGATCACGGGGAGGGTGGACCATGGACTTTGTCACGATAAGGCCTTGTCGAACCTCGAGAAGGAAGAGGGCAAGACGCTTCTCTGTCAAGCGCGGCCGCTGAGTGATCTGACCATACAGGTAGAAGCGCTAGGTGAAGTCAAATTAGGTAACGTACGCAAGCTGCCGTGTCGCCTGGACGAATTGAAGCAGCTTGCTGACGATGTGATGCTGTTTCGTCTAAAGCTACCCGCCAATGAGCGGCTCCAGCTGCGTGCCGGGCAATACATCGACTTCCTTCTCAAAGACGGCTCGCGCCGAAGTTTTTCAGTGGCGAACCTGCCGCAGGCAAATGAGCCGCTCGAGCTGCACATCCGCCGCGTCCCTGGTGGAGAGTTCACGGAACAGGCGTTCACACGTATGAAGGAGCGCGACATCCTCCGGCTAGAAGGTCCCTTAGGCACATTCTTCCTAAGAGAAGAGAGCGACAAGCCGATCCTGTTTCTCGCGTCTGGAACTGGTTTTGCCCCTATCAAGGCGATCCTTGAGGATGCGTTCAAGAGGCGCATCACACGCCCCATGACGCTTTATTGGGGAGGGCGCCGCCCCAACGATCTCTACATCAATGACCTGCCGGCACGCTGGGTGGGTGAGCATGGGCACTTCAAGTACGTCCCTGTGATTTCGGCGGCGCTAACGGAGGACGGTTGGCGAGGACGCCGTGGGTTCGTTCACCACGCAATAATGGAGGACTTTCCGGATCTCTCAAACTACCAAGTCTATGCTTGCGGAGTGCCGGTTATGGTCGATAGTGCCCGGCACGATTTCGTGAAGAAGTGCGGACTTCCCGCACATGAGTTCTATGCTGACAGTTTCAACACTCGTGCGGACCTTGTCGAACCCGTCAACCCTCAAACAAGTAGCTAGCTCATTTTTCCCACTAGCTTTTGTATTGCTGGGCGAGAGCCTTGCAGGGCGACGCGGTGCATATAGAAAGCCAAGCCGCGCCGTCCGCCGAGTTCTTCGCCGCCGCCTGCCCGCCCAGGTCCCCCGTGCACTAGTACCGGTAGCACGGCACCAGGTCCCGGTGACAGCTCGATCTTCGGGTGTCCGAGAAAAATCCTGCCATGATGCGGTGCTATCCCCATCACCACCGTTTCGAGGAAATGCTGATCCTCGGAATATATCGAGCATACGAGCCCGCCGTTTCCCCTTACGACAATGTGCTCAGGGGCTTGCTCATAGGGAATAACTGCGGCAACCGGCCCGAACACTTCCCTTTCGTGGACGACAGAAGCGTTCGCAGACGCTTCAATCAGGGTAGGCCCGACGAAATAGCCTTTGCCAGGAACCTTCGATGGCTCGAAAACCTTCGTACCCTCGCGTAGGAGGTCCGAGATACCCAATCGGACGTCGTCCCGCTGTGACGCCGTAGCGAGGGGGCCCATCCGTGTTTCTTGATGGGAAGGATCGCCCACAGTCACTGCGGCCAGCAGTTCCGCAAGCGCGGCTTTCGCATCGGCGGCCATCTGCCGGGGCACGAGCACCCGTCGGATTGCCGTGCACTTCTGGCCGGCCTTCTGCGTGATGTCACGCATGACATCACGGAGGAACGTCTCAAACATCTCAGCTCCCGGCTTCACATCCGGTCCGAGGATCGCAGCGTTGAGGCTGTCCGCTTCGATGTTCACGCGGACGGAATGACGAATCACGTTCGGCATGGAGCGAATCCGCTCAGCAGTCGCGCCGGATCCCGTAAATGCCAGCACATCCTGAGATCCTAGGTGGGAGATCAGGTCCCCGGGCGCGCCAACCAGAAATGACAGCGCTCCGGCAGGAAGCAGATTTCTGTCGACAATGATTTCGACAATACGGTGTGAAACCATCGCAGAACTCGTAGCCGGCTTGCTTAGGACGGGCATTCCAGCGAGCAACGCTACCGAGGCTTTCTCTGCGAAGCCCCAGGCGGGGAAGTTGAACGCGTTGACGTGCACTGCGACGCCGCTGCGGGGAACCAAAATGTGCTGTCCATAAAAGCGCGCCGAACGGTCTAGCTGGACGCCGTCGCCGTCAACGAGAAAATTACTCTCGCTCAACTCCGTGGCGATTGCCGCGTATGCCAAGAGTGTGCCGATCGCGCCATCGACATCGAACTTCGCATCCGATCGCGTATTCCCGCCATTTGCGATGCCTAGATCCAGCAGTTCGATACGGCACTCCTGGAGCGCATCTGCGATCGATTTGAGCAAAGCGCCACGCTCGGCGAAGGTCAGCGCTCGCAGAGCAGTGCCTCCTTCATGGCGCGCGTATTCGAGAGCTTTAGATATATCCAGTCCCGCGCTACATGCGGTGGCTAGACCTTCCTCAGTCGCAGGGTTGAACAACGTCTGTGTGGGCCCGGTGCCCAATGTCCAGCGCCCGTGCAAAAAACTAGGAAGCCGTGGTAACTCGATTCCTTTAGGCATTCACGGATTGTCGCGAATCCGCGGCTGTTGGCAAGCTGAGATATGTTGCATGCTCGTCCTCGCGCTTGCCGCACTGAGCTGAGCACTATAGTGCATTGTCTTCAAGCAAAATCGCTCATCAACGTGCGACGTCGCTGCGTACTGCGATCAACGACTATTTGGAAATGTACGCTTCGATGGTGAAGCTGCCGAATCAGCATTAAGGTTGAGTACTACTTTATCAAGGGGACCGTGATTTTGTGGTCCAGAAATCGACGATGATCCGCGTGAGCGACTGGATGAAAATGCTCAATGCCTTCGGACGAAGGTCGCATGCGTGACTGATGCGAGACGAGGTGGACTTCGATTCGAGTGGTGTGCGGCCTTTCTTCTACGCCGGTGAGGAAGCAATAGGCACTGGCGGCGAGCAGCATCCAGGCGGCGAGGTGCGGGGGGGGGGGCGAAGAAAACGTGAGCTCGGGACCAGCGCCGTGCGTTGCCTACTTCTTTGAAAGTTGCGGAGCGAGGGCGCGGTAGGAGTTAAATTGTGCTTCGACGAAGCGGGTCGTCTCGGCGGGGGTCAGATGCCGGGGAGGGCGCCGTGACCGCGGACGCACTCGTTCCACTCAGAATCGTTGCGCACCAGTTGGAGTATCGAAGCCCATCTGTCGATGACGTGCTTGGGCAATCCTGGGGGAGCGTAGAGCGCGCGCTCCATTCGGTGACGCGCTCGGAGGTTGAAACTACGATGCCGCGCGCCCTGCCGCCGCGAATCGCTCCGATATACGGGGCGAGGGCGCCGCAATCGAAATCCACCTGCTCTGAAAGAAGCACGGCCAGCGTTTCGTTTACTGTCTGAACCGGGCAGGTGCGCATTCCAGAGCCTTCCGCGAGCGCCGGCCATATGTTCCCTAGAATCTGATGATAGATATATATGATTAAGTGCATGCCGCAACCTCGGGAACTGAAAGTGTTTAGGTCCACATCTCGGCAGAGATGACATTAAGGGTTGGAGTGACGCAATGGCTTTCGATGACATCCTGGGAGACTTGAACCGACGCAAGCAGAAAGCGCTCGCGATGGGCGGATCTGAGAAGCTGGCCCGTCGGCGAAACGAGGGGGTTCTGAACGCACGCGAACGGATCGAGAAGCTGCTCGATCCGAACACGTTCGTCGAGAGCGGGCTTTATGCGACCTCGCACCGCCCCGAGGTCAAGGACCGCAGCCCTGCGGACGGAAAGATCGCCGGTTTCGGCAAGATCGATGCGCGTCCCGTCGCGCTGGTGTCGAACGACTTCACCGTTCTTGGTGCTTCAAGCTCGGTCATCAACGGCAAGAAGATTCGTCACATGCGGGAGATCGCGAATAGAAGTGGCATGCCACTGGTTTTTCTCGGGGAGTCTTCCGGAGCGCGCATGCCTGATCGCATGGGTGCGCAAGGGCGAGCGATCCTCGGGCAGGATCCCACGGAGTATCAGCGTCGCCGCCAGTCTCCCTGGGTCTCCGCGCTATTTGCCATAACGCCCCTTGCGCGAGCCCCCTCGATGCCGTGAGCATGACCGATTGTGGCAGAAACCCACTGCTCGGCGGCCAACGCCCTGGGGTAATCGAGCGTTTTGCGCGGAGCGGGGGAA
>JBJXGM010000019.1:0-7491 GCA_046155985.1 Myxococcaceae bacterium
TGTTGGCTTCTGTGGGTTTGGCGCAAAACCTCGCAGCGTTGCGTGCCCTGGGCAGCATTGGCATCCAGCAAGGGCACATGGCGCTTCATGCAAGGTGCGTCGCGGTGACGGCCGGCGCACGGGGCGATTGGGTCGAGAAAATCGCCGCACGTCTCGTTTCTTTGGGGCATGTCAAAGTGGAAAAGGCCCGTGAACTCATGGCGCAACTTCCACCTCACGAGTTTGCGGAAGCCACGCGACGCGTCGGATGAGTTCGTACAGCGCTTTTGGGCCAGGGAAAGTTATTCTCCTGGGCGAGCATTCGGTCGTCTACGGACACACGGCGCTTGCTGCACCGCTGTCTTGGGGTGTGACGGCGCGCGCCACGTCAGCATCGCGCTCCCAGCTTGCGCTTCCAGCCATCGTCAAAGGCAAGGGTCGAGCGCTGCTTCAAAACGCTTTTGAGCGTGCGGCCTCCTTGGCGGGCAAACCCAAAGTGCGCGTCACCTTGGAAAGCGACTTGCCGGTGTCGATGGGGCTGGGCAGCTCGGGTGCAGTCGCCGTCGCCTGCGCGCGCGTGCTTCTTCAGGCCGCTGGGCAACGGGCGACCCCAAAGGACGTTCTGCGTGTGGCGCTCGAAATGGAACGCCAGTTTCATGGCACACCGTCGGGCGTCGATCACACGTGCAGCGCGCTCGGGCAGTGCATTGCCTACCGGCGCGTATCGCCATCTGCTCCGCCCAAAGTGAAAGTGCTCGAGAGTCCCAAGCCCGTGAAGCTGCTCGTGGCCATCGCAGGGAATCGAGGCCCGACGGGCGAAACGGTGGGCCAGCTGCGTGAGCGGCAGGCGCTTTGGCCCAAGCGCTACGCGCGCCTCTTTCGAGAAATGGGGAAGCTTGCCGAAGACGGGGCGAGGTCGCTCAAAGCCGGTGACTTAAGAGGCCTGGGTGACGCCATGAACGCCAACCACGGGCTCTTGTCGGCGGTCGGTGTCTCGTCCCTGGCGCTCGACACGATGGTCCATCGTCTGCGTGGGTTCGGCGCATGGGGAGCGAAGCTGACCGGTGCTGGCGGCAGCGGGGGGGCGGTCATCGCGCTCTTTCCGGAACCCGAACCCGTTGTCGCGAGGCTTTTGAAAGAAGGCGTGACCTGTTTTGCCAGCCAGGTGGCTGGTCCGAGGGCTTTGTGAGTCAAAAAAAGGCGACTGCGGTCGCGCATCCGAACATCGCGCTGGTCAAATATTGGGGGAAGCGCGACGAGAGGCTCATTCTTCCCCATCAGTCAAGCTTATCGGTGACGCTGGCGCCGCTGTCCGTCACCACCACGGTCGAATTCTCTGCGGAGAAGGGCGAAGACGTTGTCGAGCTCAATGGCAAGCGCGCTGAGGGCAGCGAGCGTTCTCGTGTCGTCGAACTGTTGGCGGCGGTTCGTCTCGCGGCTGGCGGATTGGGAAAAGCGCGTGTCGTTTCGCACGGGGACTTCCCCATGTCGGCGGGACTGGCCAGCAGCGCGGCGGGATTCGCTGCGCTTGCCGTGGCGGCACGTGCCGCGGCAGGGCTGCCTGCCGATGTTCGGACAGCCTCGCGGCTTGCGCGTTCTGGGTCTGGCTCCGCATGCCGCAGCATTCAAGGGGGCTATTGCGCATGGCGTCGGGGCGAGCGAGCGGATGGCGAAGACAGCTATGCCGAGCAGTTGTTTCCGGCCTCGCACTGGCCCGACCTGCGCCTCGTTGTGGCGGTCGTCAGCCGCGCTGAAAAGTCGGTGAAGTCGCGCGACGGCATGCGCAGCACAGTCGAGACATCGCCTTACTACCGTGCTTGGGCAGATGACGCTGAGGCCGAGCTGCCGCGCGCACAAGCGTTCATCCGCGCGCGCGATTTGGAAAGTCTAGGGGCTTTGTCCGAGCGCAACGCTTGGCGGATGCACGCGACGGCCTTCGCCGCCGACCCACCGCTTTGCTACCTGTTACCCGGAACGTTGGCGTTGATTCAGGCACTGCCCGAAGCGCGTGCGCACGGCACGCCGGTGTGGTTCACGCTCGATGCGGGCCCAAACCCCGTCTTGTTGACCGACGCGAAACACGAAGAAGCCGTGGTGGCCTTGGCCAAGAAAATGGGAGCGCTCGACGTCGTGCGCTGTCATCCTGGCGGAGATGCCAAAATCATCGAGCGAGACTTGTTTTAGGTCATGAAGCGTGTTCTCTCCGCGCCAGGCAAGCTGTTCTTCGCCGGCGAATATGCCGTGCTGTGGGGCGGTGTGGCGCGCATTGCTGCGGTGGGCCCCCGCGCGTTCGCCGCGGTCCGCCGGCGCGAAGACCGTGAAGTTCGCCTGCTGCTTCAAGAAGGTGCGCTGTCTGGCACGCTGACGCCTTCGGGTGTGAAGTGGCAGCAGTCACCGCCACCCGGCTTTCGCTTCGCCGCGCGCGCGGTGGACTGTGTTGTCGCGGCGCACCCGAAAGAATCGCTCGGATTTGATTTGGCGCTGTCTCCGTCGGAGGAGGCGGCTCCCGGGCGCAAGCTGGGGATTGGCAGCAGCGCGCGGGCTACGGTGCTCAGCTGTGAAGCCACACGCTGGGTGCTTGAAGCCAGGGTCGACGTGCTCAAGCT
Source organism: Myxococcaceae bacterium (assembly GCA_046155985.1). GTDB lineage: Bacteria > Myxococcota > Myxococcia > Myxococcales > Myxococcaceae > JBJXGM01. The sequence goes on from JBJXGM010000019.1 coordinate 2,586, forward strand.
TGCGTTGCTGGCGCATTCCGAAGTGCAGGGCGGCAAAGGAAGCGGTGGCGATGTTGCCGCAAGCTTCACCGGCGGACTCGTGCGCTATCGTCGCTACAACATGGCTGCACTGTCGCCACTGGCCATCGTTCAAGCCCCACCCGTTGACGCGCTTCGCGTTCCGGTCGGCGAACTTTTTCTGACGTACGCCTTCGCCGGCGAAAGCGCTTCGACAGAGAAGTGGATTGGCGATGTCGAGAGTCGCTTGGATGAATCCGCGCGCTATCGCTTCGTGGCTCAGTCCGATGCGCTGGGCGACGCCTTGGAGCGCGCGCTGCTCGAAGGACGGTTTCGCGAAGCCGCCGAAGCCATGGGTGAACTGCACCGCCTGCTCTGCACGTTGGGGCCGTTGGAGACCGAAGGCATGCGCCGTGTGCTCACCTTGGCGCGCACGTGCGGCAGTGCTGGAAAATTGTCTGGGGCTGGCGGCGGCGATGGCGTGCTTCTCTTGTCGCCCGACGCAGAGGCTCGTGAAAGCCTCCTGGAAACACTGCGCGCACGAGCGATGTTCGCACTGCCGATGTCGCTCGAGCCCGGGCTTCGCGGAGAAGCCGAAGTGCCGCCGGTTCTCCAAGCATGGATGCGGTGACGCGTTGTCGAGTTCCAAGCGCACCAACGCTGCGTCGCCCTCCATGTCACCGCTGCTCCACTCCCGAACTGTTGCGCACCACGGTTGCTGGAACGACCGCCATGCGCGACGGTTCGTTTCTGGCCCAAGCGTTACCGGTGTCATCCGATAGCAAACTTGCCGAGACCGCATTAAGTGTATTACTATTAAACCTGTGCAATTCGCGTGGGATGCGAGAACGATATTGATCGGCGAATCACACAGGCGGCGTGTGCTTTTCACCGTCTTCGTCGAAAGAGACGGGGACACAATCCGAATCATCAGCGCACGACGCGCCACGGCACATGAGAGAAAGCGTGATGAAGAAGGCGAATTCTAGGAAGGCGAAGGAACCCTCGCGGGCGTCCTTGCGGGCAATACCGGAGGTTGACTTCGCGCGAGCACGGGTCCGACGCAACCCTTACGCCAAGCGTGTCGCTGCGGAAGGAATCTCCGTGCACGTCAAGCGAGGTCGACCGCGAAAAGGGACCGAGACGGGGCCAACTGTGCCGCGCTCCGTCCGCTTTTCAGAGGACGTCTGGAGGCATTTAGAGCGACGCGCGCGCGCACAAGGCCTTCCGTTGCATGCGGCGCTCCGTGCCGCTGTTCTGGCCTGGGTGGGCGGGGGCAGGAGCGGTGGCCGCTAAGTAAACGCCTGCATGAAGAAAAGCAGGACTCGTGCTTGGGTCAGAAAAGCGCGTTGCGGCGTCGTTAGAGTGCCATCTTCATCCGCGAACTTCCCTTGGACCGAGTCCGCCGGTATCGGACTGCAGATGCGTAAACAACTGAAAGCATTTGTGTTTATTGGCCATTCTTTTGCTGAAATGACGGCTTTCAAGGGGCAACAAGTGCCCCCCTGAAGGCGACAATCCCCTGTTTCCTGAAGCACTTCGAGGGCACAGCGGGTGAAGACGGTTCAACCATCGGCGGCTGCACGGACGGTGCGTATCAATCCCGCCTCGCGGCCGCGCGACCCGACAGCCTTGCGGCATTCGGTCCCAGGGTCGCAACCTGCACGGGCGACGCGCCAAGCAATCGCGCCCGCGCTGTTGTCGCAGGAACCTCAGCCTTCCCCTGAAGATGTTGCGAGGCTCCGCACGCTTTTCGCTCAACTCGAAACGGAATCCGCTTACCGCTCGAGGCCCAAAGAATTCGTGCTCCGGGTCGGGGCCGCCCAATGGGAAGTTCCAAACAGCGCGGCAAAGAATCGAGTGGAGTCAGAGGTCCGCGCCCTACTGAAAAGGCTGCCTCACGTCAGCCTCGAAGGCCAGGTCGGCCTGGGCGGAACGCTCAGCTGCTTTGGGTTGAAGGCAGACGTCCCAACACACCCCGGACGGCGGGTGTCCATCGACTTTGCCAGCGGGATGCCCACTGCCACCGCTGTTTTCTCGACGCTTTTTGGTGGCGACGGCGGTGCGCCTCCGAAGGTCGAAATTCGTACTGATTTGCGAAGCCGACGTTCAACGACCCAACTGAGCGCGCGGGAATTGGCACTGACGCTAAAGGAAGAGCGCCAGGGTCGTGTTGAAAATCAGACGCTTGTCTCGCTCGGCGGCGAGCTTTTCGAAGTCCCGATCTCTACGCATCATACAGGCCTGCAAAAGCTCTTGGCGCCGATGCTTCAGCAAGCTCGCGAGGTCGTCGTGCGGGGTACAACTGGGCGAGACGGAACGCTCGGGGTATGCCGTCTTGAGACTCAGCTGCGTGGTGAAGCAAACCGCGAAGTTGAGGTGACTTTCTCTCGCGGCGCTCCGGTCAGAACTATTGTTTTCGCCGATCCGCGCCCGGGCGAGGTTCGACCGCGCGAACTTGTGTTGAATGGCACCACAGGGGAGGTCCAAACTGATTTCTCTGCCATGGAGTTGGCGGAGCGACTCGCGACCCTCCCCCGAACGCCAGATTGCGCCGCAGTGCGCCTGGAGCTCGAGGGTAGGACTTTCGAGATCCCTATACCAGCGGGGGGAAACTCATACCGGCATCGACTCCTGGGGTCCCTTCTGGCGCAGACGCCACTTGTGTTTGTCACAGCCCGAACCAGCAGAACGAACAAGGTCCTTAGGGTGCTGGGGTTGAAGTGTCCGGTGGGCGACATGCCTGAGCGAACGGTTCGCGTCGCTTTTCGGTATGAAAAACCCTGGTTCAAGGAACTGCTGTCTGACATCGCGCTGGAAGCCAACGGTTCGCCGAAGCGGGTGTACCGCCGGTATCTCGCGTCGGGGATGACGCGAAGTGCGCTACCGTTGGATGCGCTCGTCCGCGAAGCAGAGTGTGTGCCGGGATATTGGCGACGGGCCGAAGAGGTGAAGATTCGGCATGGGGACCAGGAACTTGTGTTTCGTGTGCCGCTCGCTGACTTGGGTGAACTGGACAAGTTGATTGTGAACCGCATCACCGCACTGCCAAATGTCACGCTCGAGGTGCGGCGCCCGCGCGCGCGCGCCATCCTCGGGTTGAAGACACCCGTGGTACCAATTGCTACGGCAGATCGCTTTGCCGTCACGTTCGAGCGCGGCATCGCCAAATACTGGGCGCTCTATGCCGATAGACACGTGGCGCCCGATGGGCGTTCTCGCATGCTTATCGGTGGGCCCTCGGGCCCTGGACCGCGCACGTCCGAGCTCAGCCTTCCTGAAATCGTCGATGAGATTCGGAGGCTTCCTGGGTATTCGGAGCGAGGGGAGCCAGCGGTCATCCACGTCGACGGAGAGACGCTTGTGCTGCACGTCGGCGGCTCAGGTGGTGGCTCGCTATTGGACACTCTTGCTGGGGATCGTGCGCAATCGGCTCACTACGTTGCTATCGAAAAGCAAGTCCCCGCGGCCGGCAAGCTCGCGGTGTGGCGCTTTCTGGCGCAATGCGGAGAAACCCGAGGGCATCGCTGGGTCCGTGCCGAGTTTCGCGACCGCGCGCTCGTGGGGACAACGGCCCTGGAGCCACCCCTCGGCCTGGATGAGCACCCGGGGCTTCGTCCTCCGTGGGTCGTCGTCGACCAACTCGCTCTTGGCGACGAACGCGAAGAGAGACCGAGCTTCGAACCCGTGACCGAACAGCTCGCCCGCACATCGAACCGCGTGCTGGCCAGTGCTGCGAAATTGCCGCTCCGTGCATCTCGCGTCGTCCTTGAGGTGTTGCCGGCAGCAACCATGCCCGACCTCACGCCGCTGGACCGTCTGCGCCTGCGGCTGCCTGCTTTGAGCGGTTTCGAAGATTGGGACCGCGTCGCTGCTGACTACCAAACGCTTCTCCCGAATCAGGCGACTTACCTCACAACGCGCGTTGCGTTGAACTACCTGCGAACGCTCGCCGAAGAGGGGAGAATTGCGTGGCCCAGTCGCGTGCTCTCCGTGGGGTCCGGAACGGGCGACCTGACACGGGCGCTCTCCGAACTCGAGGGGGTTCCGACGCCGCGGGTCGTCGAGTCGGATTTCGCCGAAAACATGCTGACACTCTCTACGAGTTCGTCGCGCGTGCTCACAGATGTCGGCGCATGGGCGTTCGCCGCTGGGGTGTTTCAAGGCGTTGAATGTTCGGCGCCTCATCGCCTTGGGGGTGAAGATGCGTTGGTGAAGATGCTGACCGGCGCAGCGCGCAGCCTCTCCATGGGCGGCGTGCTCTGGATGAAGGCCGAAGGTCTCTATTTTGACCCTTCGTGGACTGCGGGACTTCAGTCGTTGGGGTTCGAGATGCTGCCGCCGTTCAACGCGCAGTTGTCGATTCCATCAAGCATCGTTCAGGCTGTCGCACCTGCGCTGCGGGCCAAAGTGCGAGCTGCTCTGACCAATACGCGTTTCCTTTTCGCAGTCAAACGTCGGGAAGTCTCCCCAGCGGACGTCACTCCGGCCGACAAGTTCGGCTTTCAACGTCGTCCGCGCTTGCCAGACGTCCTCGCCGAAATCGCCGCTTGCGTGGCGCACGCACGTTCGCGTCCCGGAGATGAGCTGATCATCCAACAAGGCGAGCAAATTGCGCGCTTGCTCGACTCCATTCCGGATGACGACTACTCGGATTGCGCGACTTTGCTCACGAGCTTGACGCAGCGCTACTTGGAACTCTGTTTTCATCGAGCAGAACTGGTGGCCCCAAAGCCGGGAAATCGTTCGCTGCTCGTCCATGGGCCAACGATGCAGGCTCAAGTCGCGGCCGCACTCCAATCGCTGGGTCCTCTGCCACAGAACGACGTCGTCGTGCGGTACCTTCGCGCGACGCAGGCGCTTTTGGGTCAGCTTCAGGCACGCTCTTCTGGACGCCCCCAGAAGTGAA
>JBJXGM010000020.1:0-4056 GCA_046155985.1 Myxococcaceae bacterium
TGTTGGCTTCTGTGGGTTTGGCGCAAAACCTCGCAGCGTTGCGTGCCCTGGGCAGCATTGGCATCCAGCAAGGGCACATGGCGCTTCATGCAAGGTGCGTCGCGGTGACGGCCGGCGCACGGGGCGAATGGGTCGAGAAAATCGCCGCACGTCTCGTTTCTTTGGGGCATGTCAAAGTCGAAAAGGCCCGTGAACTCATGGCGCAACTTCCACCCGGCGAATTCGCCGAAGCGACCGGAGCCGCCTAGTGCTCCGCCCGGAACGAGAGCACTAGCGCGATGCGGCCGATGTCCAAGCTCGAGGTTTCTTCCGAAGCCTTTTGCCGCGTCGCACTCCCCGAAGTCTCGCGCACCTTTGCGTTGAACATCCCCGTGCTGCCGCCGCCGCTCGATTTGGCGGTGACCGTGGCCTATTTGCTCTGCCGCATCGCCGACACCATCGAAGACGAAGCGGTCGGGCAAGTCGCCGAACGTCGCGTGGTGTTGGCTGAGCTTTCGCGGCTGTCCACCTTTCCAAAGGATTGGGCCGAGGCCGCCCAAGTTTTTGGGGAGACAGCTTCGAAAATGCTTCGCAAAGAAGCACCCCCTGCGGAAGTGCGTCTTGTTGCGGGTACGCAGCAAGTCTTTGAAGTCCTCGAACCGATGTCGCACGCTGTGCGCGCGGCTGTTGCACGCTGCGTATCGACGATGACAGCCGGGATGGGCGAGTTTGTCACGCGCGGTACCCGCGGGTTGGCAAACGTCCAGGCGACGCTGGATTACTGCTACTACGTCGCCGGCTGCGTCGGCGAAATGTTGACCGCCCTGTTTCTCGACCACGGGCCGTTGGTGGCGGAAAAGCGCAATGAACTTGAGCCTCGCGCTGTGGCGTTTGGCCGAGCGCTGCAGCTCACCAACATCTTGAAGGACATTCGTGAAGACCTCGACCGCGGCGCGTGCTGGTTGCCGCTCGACAGACTCAAGGCGCACGGTCTTTCGGTGGATACGCTCGCGCAGCCCGAAAAGCGGGCGCAGGCTGTCGCGCTACTCGATGAGTTGATTGGCGTGGCCCATCGCGAAGTCGCCGAAGCGTTCGACTACATCCTGGCCGTCCCGCGCGAAGAAAAAGGCATTCGGTTGTTCTGTCTGTGGCCACTGTTCATGGCCGTGCTGACGCTGCGAAAACTTCGAGGCAACGCCGCAGTGTTCGACCCAGCGCCTGTCAAAATCACACGGGATGCCGTTCGCAATGTGGTGGCTCTGACGCGTGCCACGGTTGGTCGCGACTGGGCCTTGCGTTTGCTGTTTGTGAGTTTGACCGCTTCTCTTCCGCCTCCTGCTCCTCGTGTCAGCGCCCGCTAAACAGCACATCGCCGACGCCAACCCCGTCCGCGAAGCGATTCGCCGTGGCCTCGACGTGCTTGGCAAAACACAGCATGAGACCGGCTCTTGGAAAGGCGACTACGGCGGGCCGCTGTTTCTCTTGCCGATGTACGTGACAGCGCTTCATGTCACCGGCACTCCCCTTGAGCCCAGCGTGCGCGACGGGTTGGTGAAGCACCTGACGGTGCACCAAAACCCAGATGGTGGCTGGGGCCTTGATGTCGAGTCACCGAGTCTCGTTTTCACCAGCGTGACGAACTACGTCGCACTTCGGTTGCTGGGTCTTTCGGTAGAAGACCCCATGTTGAAGCGCGCCCGCGCGTGGTTTTCGCCGCGCGGCGGCGCCCTCACAGCGGGCTCGTGGGGGAAGTTCGTTCTCGCAGTGTTGGGCCTCTACGACTACGAAGGCTTAGACCCGACGCCGCCGGAGTTGTGGCTGCTGCCGTACGGGCTGCCGGCCCATCCTGCACGCATGTGGTGCCACGCACGGATGGTCTACCTGCCCATGAGCTGGCTTTATGGGCGACGCGCGAAAGCACCTGACTCTCCGCTCCAGCGGGCCCTGCGTGATGAAATTTACGACGAGCCGTACGCGCACATCGACTGGCGTGCAGCGCGCGACAGGATTGCGCTCAGCGATTCATACACACCGCACAGCAGACTCGTGAAAAGCGTCCATGCGTTGCTCGACACGTTGGAACCCCGTTTGCCGAAGTCGCTTCGTGAAAAGGCGCTCACCCGGGTGTTGGCGCACATTTCCAACGAAGACTTGGCCACGAACTACATCTGCATTGGGCCGGTGAACAAGGTCTACAACACGCTGGTCTGGCACTTCGCCAAACCGGGCGGTCCGGAAGTGAAGGCCCATCTCGCCCGGTTGCCTGACTATCTCTATCGTGGCGACGACGGTCTCAAAATGAACGGCTACAACTCGTCCGAGTTGTGGGACACTGCGTTCTCCGTCCAGGCCATTGCCGCGACCGGCGAAGTCGCGCGCGCGCGTGAAACGCTGACGAACGCCCAGCGCTTCATTGAAGCCAATCAAGTGTTGGTGGACTCGCCCGACGCCGCCCAGCACTACCGACACCCCAGCAAAGGCGGTTGGCCGTTTTCTACGCGCAGTCACGGTTGGCCCATCAGTGACTGCACGGCGGAAGGCCTCAAGGCGACCTTGACGCTCGACCCGATGGCGCTCGACGCCGCTCCGATTTCGCGCGAACGCCGCCGCGACGCCGTGGACCTCATCCTGTCGATGCAGAATGACGATGGCGGCTGGGCCACCTACGAGTTGATTCGCGGGCCCAAGTGGCTTGAACGCCTCAACCCCTCCGACACTTTCGCCGACATCATGATTGAGTACTCGTACGTCGAATGCACATCGGCATGCATTCAGGCGCTGACGGCGTTTGAACGCGCGCATCCTGACTTGGCGCCCACGGGACTTCGGCGCGCGGTCGAACGCGGCGCCGAATTCATTCGCCGCATTCAGAAAGACGACGGCTCGTGGGAAGGCAGCTGGGGTGTTTGCTTCACTTACGGGACTTGGTTCGGCGTTTGGGGCCTCATCTCCGCCGGGGCCAAGCCGGGCGACGCCGCGCTCGAGCGCGCTGTGAAGTTCTTGCTCGCCCACCAACAAAAGGATGGCGGTTGGGGTGAAACCATCGAGAGTTGCCGCCAGCGACGCTACGTCCACGCCGAAGAAGGCCAGGCGGTGATGACATCCTGGGCGCTGCTTGCATTGGCGAAGGCAGGCTATCGCGACCACGACGCCACGCGGCGCGGCGTTGATTTCTTGCTGCGCCGCCAACAAGACGATGGCCGCTGGCCGCCCGAACACATTGCCGGCGTGTTCAACAAAACCTGCGCCATTCACTACGACGCCTATTTGAGGATTTTCCCGGTCTGGGCGTTGGCGGTCTGCGGCTAACTAAGGCGGAGGCCCGTTCCGCGCTAGTCGATACTTCTCTAGAGCTCTTTGCCAGCTGCGGCTTCTGTGTTCATCTTGTTGTAGTCGTGCCCATTCCGGGTCACCGCACGCAAATCGCGAGTCCACGTACTCAAGGATTTCTTCAAGAGAGTGCGCGATGAGGCGTCGTTTTTTCTCTGCCTCGATTGCCCTGACAATAGCGATGAGAGCCTCTGCGCTCACCAGCACAAGTTCGGCGTGCGCGTTGTTCGCGAAAGAAAATTGCGTCTTTCCGGGGGAGAGCAAGGGCTCAACACCCCGGAGCCCGTCAAGATCGACTTCGATTGTCCCGCGTGGCGAGTTTGGCGGAAACATTGTGGACGCTTGATGCTCACATCGAAGTCGAAGCGAATAGCCTTGAGCTTCATGATCATGGTTCACGTTGACGACGTAAACCGATGGGCGAAAATCCAAATCACCTGAGCGAGTCTGAAATTCGACCTTGGCGATCTCATGGGGATCCGACTGCTCCCAAACCGAACGACGTCGGCCGTTACCAAGCCGAAGAACCAGACGCCGCATTGCTACCCCGCTAGAAACAAGACGTCTCTAATCGCGCTGACGACACCTGGGCTCGGGTCTGTATTCTCCAAGTCTCGCAGGAAGGTGCGCGCGTCAACAGAACGCTCAAGATGAGAGGAGAGTCCGTACACTGCTCCTTCCCTGACGACTGCATTCTCATGACCCAGGAGCTCCTTCAGGGCTGACCAAACAAGCGATGTGTCTTGA
>JBJXGM010000024.1:0-10062 GCA_046155985.1 Myxococcaceae bacterium
TCTTTGGCATCCAGGTCTGGGACAATTCGAATGCCGACGCGCGCCCATGCCGAGTCGCAAATGATGTTGCGCGCATCCTTTCGCGAACTCGCCTGAATGGCGTTGATAGCAATCGACGGTTGTCGCCACACCATCTCCCAAGGGTGCTTTCCACCGAGCAGCTGGCCCGATGTGAGCAGCCCTGCTTGTTCCCGAAATGCCGCCACGCCGCCGGGAAGCGCTTCGATGCTGCGTCGCTCATCCGGTGTCAGCGGCCGCACTTTTTCCGCAATGCCCGGAAGATTGAGGGTGCCATCAGGCTTCACCAGCGCAGCCAACATACGCGTGAGCGCCATCACAGGGTCGGGCAACGGGCCGCCCCACATGCCTGAATGCACCGACTGTCGCAGTGCACGGACTTCGACTTCGCACCTCACCAAGCCGCGCAGCGCGGTCGTGATGGAAGGCAGGCCGGTGTCGAAGTTCGTCGTGTCGGTCAGGACGATGGCGTCGGCAGACAAACGGTCGCGGTAGCGCGTCAGAAATTCTTCGAGATGGTCAGAGCCACACTCTTCTTCACCCTCGACAATGATTTTGACGTTCAGCGGCAAATGGCCCACGCCCTTGAGCCACGCATCCACTGCGGACGTGTGCACGACGACACCCGCTTTGTCATCTGCGCTGCCGCGCCCAAACAATCGTGCCTGACCGCCAGGCGGACCCGCGCGCTCCGTCGGCTCAAAGGGCCGGCTGGCCCACGCCGCGTCGTCGCCTGCGGGTTGAACATCGTGGTGCGCGTACAGAAGCAGTGTCGGTTTGCCGGGCGCATCCAGCCGTTCGCCAAAGACGTAGGGATGCGCGCCCGGAATCTCCAACAGCTCGACCTTCTGAAAGCCGCGCCGCCGCAAGAGTTCAGCTGTCGCGACGGCAGACCGCTTCACTTCGCCGGCATCGAACCCTGGAAACGAGACGCTGGGAATTCGCACCAGCGCTTTGAGGTCATCGAGGTATGCCGTCTTCTGCTTCTGAAAGTGTGAAAGCGCGCTTGAAATGGCCATAGCGCCGACAAGTGACACAGGCCGCGCCGGGCTTCAACCCCGTGCGGACTGCATCGCGTGTAACAAAATGGTGGCCCTGACCACCATTTTGTTACACCTGTTTCATGACAGCGTTTGCCTTTTCGATTTCAACCGTTGTCGTCTGGTCCCAACACAGCAGCGTGCAATGCAAGCCACCGTTGTCGACTGGAAAGCGCCTCGAAGCTGGCACTTGTGCGACCTGCTCGAGTAGGGCCGCATCTTTCACGTAAAACGCAGCCCGCCAACCGGGAAGATTCTGGTGCCAGCCATTCCAGATGCTTCGGTAGAGCGCTTCCAAGTTCTCTTTCTTTCCCAAACGCCGGCCATACGGAAGGTTCGTGATGAGAAGACCGCCCGACGGCGGCGCCCCCGCAACCCCCGAGCGCGGCGGCACCAGCGTTTGAACGTCGGCACGAAAAAGTGCGAGCGCCTCCAAGACGCCCGCACGCTTTGCGTTGCGCCGCGCCGTCCCGAGTGCACCGGCGTTGATGTCGCTGCCCCAAATCAGGCCGGACTGGAGCGGCTTGGCCTGCACCACCGCCGAAGCGCGTTCCTCCTCCCAGGCCCGGGCGTCGTGAGAAGGCCATTCTTCGAAAGCGAACTTTCGCATTGCGCCAGGCGGCAACCCGCGCGCGAGCAGTGCAGCTTCGATGAGAAACGTCCCCGAGCCGCACATCGGGTCCCACAGCGGCCGCGAAGGCTCGTAGTCCGCCAGACACAGCAGCCCTGCCGCCAGTGTTTCGCGCATGGGCGCACGTGACACTTCTTGACGGTAGCCGCGGCGATAAAGCAGTTCGCCGCTCGTATCGATGCTCCCGGAAAGTGCTCGGCCACCTCGCTTGCGTCCTTCGCCCGAACGCATGGAGACACAGTTGGCCGTGCGAAGCCACAGGTTCGCTTTGCGGTGGCCGCCAGAAGGTGCCACCCATTCGACGCCCCCGCGAACAACGGTCGGCGTGTGGCCGAGCGCCTGCACTTCTGCAGCGAGCACGGACTCCAAGCCGGGGGTGGTAGTGGCGAAAAGTGTCTCGCTCGCGTTACTCAAGGCAAAAGAGCCTAAGGGCCCTGGTCGAAATAGCCTATGCATCCTAAGCACCGATCCATCCCGCCTGGCTTTGTTGCTCGTCGGTCACATGCCGACGGGCATGCGCCCTTCTCGCGTCGCGCCATGCGGGCGCCTCAGCGCTTATCCCTGCTCACGCTGTTTCGACCAGGGCCCTTGTCGTGAACATCACCAAGCCCAAAGCCCTGACACTTCGCGTGCGCGAGCGCATCGTGGAAACACCCGACACGACGACGCTGGTGTTCGATTCGGAACAACCCTTGCCGCCGTATCAAGGGGGGCAATTTCTCACGCTCGACCCCAAACAGTTTGCAGCGCTCAGACCCTTTGGCCACTACCTGGAAAAAGCGAAGGGGCTTCGCAAAGAGATGGCGCGGGCGTATTCGATGTCGTCGGCGCCGCACGAGCCGCTGGCCATCACCATCAAGGAAGACCCGTTCATCCCAGGAGAAACGGCTTGGCCACCCTTGCTGTCGCCGTTTCTGACGCACGCGGCTTTCCCCGGCCTTGAAGTCCAAGCGATGGGCTTTAGCGGCCCGTACATTCTGCCGCCGGATATTGAACAGCGCACCGACCACGTTCTGCATGTGGTGGCCGGCTCTGGCGTCGTCCCGAACTTTTCCATCATCAAAGCCAGCTTGCATGCGCATCCCAGACTTCGGCACACGCTGGTGTGGTCGAACAAGCGATGGGTCGATGTCGCTTTCAAGCACCAGCTCAGCCGCCTGCTCAAGGCGCACCCAGACCGCCTGCGCGTTGTCCATACCCTCACCCGAGAAACGAACCCCGCGCCGGAGCCCGGCGTGCGCGCGGGCAGAATCGACGCCGCGCTGCTGGCATCGTTCGTGCCAGACCCCAACAAAGCCTGGGTCTACGTGTGCGGGCCTGCGGTCACAAGCTACGAGCGAAAAGCGGCGCTCGCCGAGAACAAAACGCCGGCACCGCGATTTCTGGAGACGATGTTGGACGCGTTCGAAAAACTCGGCGTGCCAAAGACGAACGTCAAGCGCGAAGCGTACGGGTAAGAACAGCCCGGGCGAAACGCGGCAGCGCCCCGGCGCCGTCGGCGAGTTTCTGCAGCGCCACCATCGCCGTTGGGTTTTCTTTGCGCACGCGCTGTCCCAAAATCAACTCGTTCTTCAACGAATGCTCCCAGCCCGTCAGCTCAGTCACCATGACGCGATAGCCGCATGCCTCCAAAGCGAATGCGCGGGCCACATTGGTGAGATGCGACGCATATTCACGCCGATGCCACGGATGGGCCGACAAGAGCCCTGACAATGAGTCGTCGGCCGGGGGATGCGACTTGAGAAATTGGGCGACTTCTGCCTGACAGCACGGAACGACGGCTACATGGTCAGCGTTGCGTGCCAAGGCCAGAGCCAGCGCATCGTCCGTCGCGGTGTCACACGCGTGCAACGCCACAAGCAAATGAATGCGTTCTGGCAACGCGGCACTTTCGAGCGCCGATTCGACAAACCGCAATCGCGAAAAGCCCAAACGCGCGGCGCGCGCACGGGCGCGCGTCACCAAGTCGGGCCGCGTTTCGACGCACACCAGCTGCCCCTTCTCCTGAAAAAACAGCTCGTAGAGCACGAACGACAGGTAGGCATTACCGGCACCGGCATCGACGACTTGCGGTTCCCCGAAACGCCGGAACACATCCGTCAGCGCCGGCCTCAAAAGCCCCACCAAGTGATTCACCTGTTTCAGCTTGCGACGCGCGTCGGCGTTCAGCGCACCATCGGGCGTCAAGAGATGGAGCTCTTGGAGAAGCCCAGGCGACTGGCCTGGCAACAGTTCCTGCGCGACGTCCGCCGCTGAAACCTGCCGTCTCAGACCGACACCACCTCAACGAGTTCTGGAACGACCTCGCGAAGCCGGGTTTCAATGCCCATTTTTAGCGTCGCCGTCGAAGACGGGCATCCTGAGCACGAGCCACGCATGTGCAGATATGCAACACCGCCCTCGAAGCGGTCGAGCAATACGTCGCCCCCATCCTGTTGAACTGCGGGGCGAATTTCGGCATCGAGCACGTCGCGAATCTTCTGTTCCGTTGCGGTGCCAGAGACCACCGTGCGCACGAGGGCTGATTCGTGGACAATGGTCTCGTTCGCAGAAAGGTGTTGGTCGAGGGCTGCCATGACGGCGTCGTTGAGCTCATCCCATTCGCCCGACTCGCCCTTCGTCACCGTGACGAACTGGCTGCCAATCATCACGCCCTTGACCCCGGCAATGCCGAACAGGCGCGCAGCCAAAGGCGACTGCTCGGTTGCTTTTTGGAGGTCTGTGAAGTTCACCGCGCCGCTGGGAATGAGCGTCCGGTCCACCACATATTTCAGGGTGCTGGGGTTGGGCGTCCACTCAAGCTGGATGTTGACTGACATTCGAAAAGCCTCCGGGCGAAAAGCCTCGTGGACATCGCATAAGAGTTCGACAGCGAAATTTCAACCCAACCCCCGCCTTGGGGAGCCAACCCCTTGAGTGCACCGGCTTCTCTCGCTGTGCGGGTGCTGACGTCGATGGACGACGTGCCCCAAGGCGCTTGGGACGCCTTGCTGACGGACGCCCAGGGGAAACCCTTTGTCGAATGGCGCTGGCTGCGCACGTTGGAGGTCAGCGGCAGCGTGAGCGAAAGCACCGGCTTTTGGCCGCGGCACCTCACCCTGTGGCGGGGCGACACCTTGGTCGCCGCCGCGCCGGGCTACCTGCGCGACAGAAGTTTGGGGGAATACCTGTGGGATGGTGATTGGGCTGAAACGGCGCAGCGTGCCGGCATTGCGTACTACCCCAAATGGGTGCTGGCGAGTCCGCTGAGCCCGCTCACCTCCAGCCGTTTTCTGGTTGCCCCCGGCGAAAACCGCCGCGTCCTCATAGACCATCTGATTCGTGAAGCGCTGGTGCGCGCACGTGAGGCCGGCGCTTCCGGCGTGCATGCGCTCTTCCCTGCCGAGACCGAAAGCGAGGTGCTTCAAGCCTGGGGCTTCGGCGTCCGTCTGAATGTGCAGTACCACTGGGAGCGCGACGGCGAGTCAGACTTTGAAGGGTTTTTAAACCGGCTGACGTCGAAGCGGCGCAACCAAATCCATCGCGAACGTCGGGCTTTGGGCGCCCAAGGCATTTCTATCCGCACAGTGCGCGGCGGCGATTTGTCACTCGTTGACCCGCAAGAGGCCTATCGGCACCACGCGGCCACCTGGGAAAAGCACGGTTCTGGCACTCCCCTGCTCACGCCCACTTTTTTCGAACAGGCGTTTCTGCACCTGCGCCATCGCCTGGAATGGGTGGAAGCGCGCCAAGGCGACAACCTTGTCGGGGCCGCGTGGAACGTGGCCGACGATGACGTGCTCTATGGGCGTTACTGGGGCAGCCACCACGAATTGCCGTTTTTGCATTTCAATGTCTGTTTGTACCACCCGATTGAAGAGTGCCTGGCGCTTGGCCGAAAGCGTTTCGAACCGGGTGCCGGGGGCGAACACAAACTGGTTCGCGGGTTCCAGCCGCGCCTCACCGCAAGCGCACACCGGATTTTTCACCCTGGCCTGGAGCGCGCGGTGCACGGCTATCTCGCCCTGGAACGAGATGCGGTATTGAGTGGGCTTCCGCGGTGGGCGCGGGAGAGTGGGCTCAAGACCGCACGTGGGCCAAATCAGTGATAGCCAGGTCAGCACATGCCTGAACGAAAAATGGAGAACGAAGACGGCGTCGTCACCGAGACGCGCGTCGAACGTCGCCTGAAGAAGCCGCCGCTCTACAAGGTGCTTCTTCACAACGACAACTACACAACCCGGGACTTCGTTGTGGCTGTCCTGCGCGGGGTTTTTCACAAGTCCGAGCAGGACGCTGTGCGCATCATGCTGCACGTGCATCACACCGGTATTGGCGTTGCGGGGGTTTACACATACGACGTGGCGGAAACCAAGCTGCGCACGGTGGAGCAGTTGGCCCAGCAAAACGAGTTTCCACTTCGGCTTTCCCTGGAACCCGAAGAGGTTGACTGAGGCAAGCGCGCGGACACGCGTCATCTTATAGAATAGGAATTCGCAGGGGGTTTGACGGTGGCCACGCCTCTCATTGCCAAAGAACTTCAAGCGACATTTCGCATCGCCTTGGCCGAGGCCCGGCGGCGCAGACATGAGTACCTCACGCTTGAACACCTCTTGATTGCCATGCTGCGCGACCGGCGAAGCCGCGAAGTTTTAGAGGCGTGCGGCGCGGATTTGGGGCGCCTGGGCCAACGGCTGGAGCAATTCCTTGAAGAAACTGTCGAGCGACTGCCTCCCGGCATCGACGCCGACCCGCAGCAGACCATCGGTGTCGAGCGCGTGCTTCAGCGCGCGGCGATGCATGCGCTGTCTGCGGACCAAAAGGTGATTGATGGCGGAGACGTGTTGGTGGCGCTCTTCCGCGAAGACGACTCGCAAGCGCTGTTCTTCGTTCAGCAGGAAGGCATCACGCGCCTCGACGTCTTGAATTTCATTTCTCACGGCGTCGCCAAAGACGATGCGCCGATGCCCTCTTCTGGGCCTGCGGGGGGAGAAGACGACGAATCCAGCAGCAAAGACGCCAAAGACCCGCTCAAGGCCTACGCGACGGATCTCGTGACTGAAGCGAAAGATGGGCGCATCGACCCTTTGATTGGGCGCGAGCGCGAACTCGAACGGACGATTCAGGTGCTGTGTCGTCGCAGAAAGAACAACCCGCTCTATGTGGGCGAGCCGGGCGTGGGGAAAACCGCCATCGCCGAGGGACTGGCCTTGAAAATCGCCAGCGACCAGGTTCCCGACGCGCTCAAAAAGGCATCGATTTTTTCGCTCGATATGGGCGCCCTGCTCGCCGGCACCAAATTCCGAGGCCAATTCGAAGAGCGCCTCAAAGCTGTTTTGAAAGCGGTCCAGTCGCACCCCAACGCCATTTTGTTTATCGACGAAATCCACACCATCGTTGGGGCCGGCGCGACATCTGGCGGTTCGATGGACGCCAGCAACCTGCTCAAGCCTGCGCTGGCATCCGGCCGAATGCGTTGCATCGGCTCGACAACCTTTCAAGAGTTCAAAGGTTCCTTCGAGCGCGATCGCGCTCTGTCACGTCGGTTTCAGAAAATCGACGTGGGTGAGCCTTCTACGCAGGAAACCATTCTGATTTTGAAAGGGCTTCGGGGGAAATACGAAGACCACCATAAAGTCCGCTACGACGACGAAGCGCTCGTCGCGGCCGTCGAACTTTCCGCCAAGCATTTGAATGACCGGTTTTTGCCCGACAAGGCGATTGACGTCATCGACGAAGCTGGCGCCGCGGCGAAGTTGAAGCCCCTCGCTCAGCGTACCTTGCGGGTGACAACAGACGACGTTGAAGAAGTCGTCGCCAAGATGGCCAAGGTGCCCCTGAAGAGTGTGAGCGCCGAAGACCGCACCCAACTGTCGAACCTCGAAACTGAACTCAGGGGCGTCATTTTTGGCCAAGACAGCGCCATTCACGACATCGTGTCGGCCATCAAGCTGTCGCGCTCAGGCTTGCGAAGCCCCGAGAAACCGATTGGGTCGTTCTTGTTTTCTGGGCCCACGGGCGTTGGGAAAACCGAACTTGCCAAGCAGCTCGCCAAGGCATTGGGCGTGGAGTTTCTGCGCTACGACATGAGCGAGTATTCCGAGAAGCACACTGTCTCTCGTTTGATTGGTGCGCCACCTGGCTATGTGGGCTTCGACCAGGGCGGGCTCTTAACTGACGCTGTGCGCAAACATCCGTATTCGGTCGTTGTGCTGGATGAAATCGAGAAAGCCCATCCAGACCTTTTTAATATTTTGCTTCAAGTGATGGACCACGCGACCCTCACCGACAACAACGGGCGCAAAGCGGACTTTCGCAATGTCGTGTTGATTCTCACGACGAACGCTGGCGCGCGGGAGATGGCCACCAAGTCGGTCGGATTCGGTTTCGATGCCGGCGGCCGTCCGCCCCTGGACCTGAGCGCGGCGAAGAAAGCGATGGAGAGAACCTTCACGCCAGAGTTCCGCAACCGGCTGGATGGCTGGGTCCTCTTCTCGGGTCTTTCGCCTGAAGTCATCTTGAAGGTGGTCGACAAAGAGCTTCGCGCCCTTCAGGCTACACTGGCCGAAAAAGGCGTCACGCTGGAGGTCACCAAGACGGCCCGCGGCTGGCTCGCCGAACGCGGTTACGACCCGGAGTTCGGGGCCCGCCCCTTAACCAGACTCATCGACCAAAGCGTCAAGAAACGCCTGGCCGAGTCGATCTTGTTCGGCGACCTGCAAGGCGGTGGTGTCGCACAGGTGGACGTCAAAGACGATGAACTCACATTCACCGCCATCCGCCAGCCCGCAGAGGTGGTCTGAGAGTGCATCTCATCACCTCTTCGGTCGCCTGACGGCCGATCCGCTTCGCATCTCGGCCTCGGCCCTCCACACCGTACCGCCTGTCGCTCCGGGCCTCCTTGATCTGCTTGCGTCTCTGCCGTGATGCTCGGTCAGAGGTGATGAGATGCACTCTTGCCGCCGGGGCGCGCTAGAGTGCAGGCCGTGACGACCCCCGAAACGGCCGGGAAAGTTTCTCCAGAGCGCCTGAACCAAATCGCGCAGCGAAAGCTGGCCGCGCTGGGGCTCAAGTCTCGGGCGACGGGCAGTGGCTTTTTGGAAGGTGAATTGCCCATCACGGCTGGCCGTGTGTCCCATCCCACGACAGGCATTTCCGTCACGCACGCCAACTTCTTGGTGGTGGGTCACGACCGAGTCCGCTTCATCAATGCGCCCTTTTCGGGCCTCGACGCCGTGGTGTTTTACGACGTCGACTCTGTCGCGGCTTTCGAAGCACGTCTGTTGTCCGCTTTGTCGCAGCGCGTGCAAGCCTTGAAGGGCGTCGGTTCGAAGCTCAAGACGTTAGGCCTGGCGACAACCCTGGATGCTGATGCGCTGACCATCAATGCGTGGGTTACGGTGGGTGACAACCGCTACGAAATCGTGGGCTCGCCTGGCTTGGTACGCGTGCGCCGTGTTGTGCCGCCTTCCGGCGAGCCGAAACCAGTTCCCGAAAAGCTGGGCGCTATTCCGGTGGAAGAGTTTACGACCACCGCTGAGTTCGAGCTTTTCCTCGAGGCGTCCGCTGACCTGAAACAGATTGCTGGCGGTGAGTCAGCACCTGCGCCACCCCCGGCGTCGACCTCGCCATCGCTGGAATCGCTTGCGCCAGAGGCGGGGGCACTCAGTCTCGTCGCATTGGCGAAACTCGGAGGAAGTCACGTCGCAGTCTCCGACGCGACCCTGATGCAGACTTTTGAGCACGAAGGAAAACGGTACGTTTTCACCGCGAAGCAAGTGCAGGGAAACACGTTCGAGGGGAAACTCTCCGGCCCTCGTGGTGAAAAGTGGTCTGAACGTTTCGACCTGACGCGCTTTCCGGGCATCGCCATTTTCGTCGCCAACCTTCTCAACGTCACACCGGAAGCCCCGACTGCACCAGCGCCTGAAGCGCCGCGAAAAACCATTCCTGCCGTGCCGGCGCATCTGGAGCCACACGCGGGTGAGGTCTGGGTGATGAGCGTCATTGTCGAGCAGGACGACGGAAATGAAATTCGCTACGCGTGCGTCGACATGGATGGCAAGCCCTATGGCGCTGCGCGCATTCTCAAGAAAGCCGACTTCGACGTCATTTTCTCCCAACTGGGCACAGGTTGGCGTCTGCGGATTCGTGTCGAGGACGTCGTTGAAGGACACGTCTTGTACCGCCAGCTCGCGAGAGACGGCCGTGCCAGCGAAGCCCTGAAAAAAATGCCCGTCACCGTGCTGGCGAGCAACTTCATGCCCGAGGCCGCGGCGTACTAGTGCTCCGACCCGAACGCAGTGATCCCAGCGAGGAGGCAGAGACCGAAGCGAGACGGCGCACACGAGGAGTGCGCAGCGCAGGCGTGCCCGTCGGCACGTCGAGCAGCGC
>JBJXGM010000045.1:0-7757 GCA_046155985.1 Myxococcaceae bacterium
CTTTGATCGCGACCTCTTCCAGGAGTTCTCGAAGTTCAAAGACCCCTTCCCGCTTGAAGCGCACATCGCACTTGCTGCGGCGATTCGCGACACCAGGGCCCTGGAAAAGAAAGCGCGCATCCGCGCGATATTCGCCCGAGCTTCTGCTGACCCGGCGCATCGTGTGGAGTCGCTCCATGTGCTCGCGGAGCGTGCCAGCAAGCACGAGGCAAACCTCCGCAAGTTATCGGAGGGCGGTAGAAAGACGGCCGCCACTCCCGAAAAGGTTGCGGAGCGTCAAGCAACGGTGGCGAAGAATAGGCAAGCGGTCTTCCGCGCCTACGAGCCCGGCATCTCAATGGCCGAGGTTGCCCGGCGAACCCGCAAAAACGTTAAGACGGTGAAAAAGTATTTTGCCGAGGCCAAAGAGGCTGCTTCGAAATCAGCCACCTAGCCCCCTAGGGTGGATGCCACCCAACTCACTTGGGGGATGACCCGTCTGGGACAAGTGCCGAAGCGTCCGAACGGACGCAGGAGGCATCATGTCCGGTCCAGGTGGTCCTACCGATGTTCGGCTGTTGATGAAGCAGGTCGCTGCCCGCTTGGGTATCGACAGAGCAACGCTCGCGCGCTGGTGTCGAGAGCATCGCTTTCCACCCTCGCATTGGCTTGCTGAGCGGCGTTGCTGGTGGCTCACCGAAGTTGTCGAGTGGGAACAGGCGCGCACAGCCGAGACCCGTGAGCGTGCTCGAACGCGCAACCTTCGCCGAGCGGAGGGTTCACGATGAGCTTGATCAAACTTTGGTTGCTCCATCGCCTCCTTAGTCACGCGAGCGCTATCGCATATGACTGGAGAAGAGCCGCGCCGCTTTCCCGCTTCACTGGCGTCGCGGGCGAAACGAGGGAGGAAATCGAAACTCTCGAGGGCTTCCTTCTGGACTGGATGCATCGCGTTCAAGAAATCCGCGAGGCGTTCCGTGCAAGATGACAATGCTCTCGGCAAGGTCCTCCGATATTTCGAGGGGCACCGTCGCACGGGTGATGGACAATTCGTGGCGCGGTGCCCTGCTCATGAAGATAGGTCGCCGAGTCTCTGTATCGGCCTGGGCGACGACCAGCGCGTCTTGCTCAAGTGCCAAGCCGGCTGTGCGGTCGGCGATATTCTTCGCGCCGTTGGGCTTGCGTTCAAGGACCTGTTCCCAGAGCAACGCTCACGGGACGCACCACCTCGTCGGGAGGTCGCCGTGTATCCCTACCGCGACGAGGTCGGAACACTTCTGTACGAAGTGGTGCGCTTCGAGCCGAAGGGCTTTCGCCAGCGGCGGCCGGATGGCGACGGGGGATGGATTTGGAGTTTGAACGGCGTGCGGCGTGTGCTCTTCCGACTGCCGGAACTTCTAGCGGCCACAGCCGCCGGCGCCCAGATCTGGGTAGTCGAAGGAGAAAAGGACGCGCTGACTTTGACCAGCGCTGGCCTCGTCGCCACAACAAACAGTGGCGGCGCCGGGAAGTGGCGTCAGGACTTCGCGGCTGCGTTTAAGGGCGCATCGACCGTGTTTGTCATCCCCGACAACGACGAACCGGGGCTCATTCATGCGCACGCGGTGGTGAAGTCCATCGCTAACGTCGTCAACACCGTAGCGATGGTTCGCTTGCCAGACTCGTCGAAAGACGTTTCTGAATGGTTTCAAGCGGGCGGGACAGCACAGGCGTTGGTGAAGCTGGCGCTCGGGCGCCCAGAAGAGTCGCCCGAGCCGAATCCCCCCGTTTCACTGTCGCGAGTCGCTGAGGCGCAAGCGCTAGCTGAAGTGATGCGCCTGCCAACCGAAGACAACGTCGCGTCGCTATTCGAGCGCGAGCACGCCGAACACCTTCGGTTTTGCAAGGCGTGGAACACGTGGCTCGTCTGGACGGGTACACACTGGAGACCCGAGCGTACCGAGTTGGCGCTCGACTTCAGCCGAAGCCTTGCCCGTTCCGTGAATTCGGCCGGAAGGTCTTCCAGTTCTAAGGCTTCATTTGCGCGAGGTGTTGAAACCTTCGCGCGCGCATCGCGGCAGTTCGCTACCGAACCGGAGCAGTGGGACTCCGACGAATGCGTGCTCAACACGCCGGGTGGAACGATTGACCTGCGCCGCGGGTCGGTGCGGCCCCACAACCCTGCCGACCATCTGACGCGAATAACCAACGTCGCGGCCGTTGCTGGGCCAATGCCCGCGTTCAACCGGTTCATGCAGCAGATTACGGGCGGCGACGCGGCGCTCATTGGGTACCACCAACGCTCTCTCGGAGCCGCGCTCTCGGGTGGAATCGACGACCACTTCTTGCTCTTCTGGGTTGGCGCCGGAGCCAACGGGAAGAACACGCTTGGTGAGACCGTCGAGTGGGTGCTGGGGAGCTACTCGAAGACCGTCCCGACCGAGACCTTGATGTCGTCGAGGAACGAGCGGCATCCAACCGACCTCGCCAACCTCCGTGGCGTTCGGCTCGCGGTCTCTTCCGAGGTATCCGAGGGGAGCTTCTGGAACGAGAGCCGAATCAAATCGCTCACTGGGGACCGCACCATTCCCGCGCGGGTCATGCGGGGGGATTTTTTCGAGTTCCGGCGCACGCACAAGCACCTCATCTACGGAAATAGCCGGCCACAGCTCCGGATCGTCGATGACGCGCTGCGACGGCGAATGCACGTCGTCCCGTTTCCAGCCACATTTTCGGACGCCCTTGGCAATAAGGACCCAAATCTCTCCGAAAAGCTGCGTGCCGAAGCGCCGGCAATCCTGGCCTGGCTCGTTGAGGGGCATTCAATCTGGCGTACCGAAGGGTGCTCCCTTCGGAAATGCGAGGCGGTCCGGAAGGAAACAGAGGACTACCTGGAGAGCCAATCCACGCCCGACCTGTGGGTAAGCGAACGCTGCGAAACTGTGAAGGACGACCAACGCCTTGCCACTCAAATTCCCGCGGCCAAGGACCTCTACGAAGATTTTACGCACTGGAAAGATCAGCGCGGCGAAACCCCGATGAGCCAGACCCGTTGGGGCGAGTGGATGTCGCGTCACTTCAAGAGGGAGAAGTCGTCCAGCATCCGATACCGCGGACTCAGGCTACGGGAGGGTACGGGACACCAGTCCGGTTCATCTCCCTTGAGCGACCAAAATGTAAATGGAGAAACGGGAGCCACTCCGCAACCCTCCCGCAAGGGGAGAGGAAACAGCGGTTCCGGCCATTTTGGACAGGATGAGGAGCCAAGCATGGGCTTGTCGCCGTGACACTCGCGGTCCACTTCTCGAGCGGGAACCACGATTGGGAAACCCCCGTGGCGCTATTTCTCGACCTCGACAAGCGCTGGCACTTCACGCTCGACGTTTGCGCCACTCCAGCCAACGCCAAGTGCAAGCGCTACTTCACCCGAGCTGATGACGGCCTTGCTCAACCCTGGCGCGGCGTGTGCTGGATGAACCCTCCCTATGGGCGGCAAATCTCGGGGTGGCTAGCGAAGGCGGCTCGCGAGTCTTTCGCCGGCAATGCTACCGTCGTGGCATTGGTGCCATCCCGTACCGATACAGCTTGGTGGCACGATTGGGTTGCACCCTACGGAGAGGTGGAGTTCCTTAGGGGTCGCATCCGATTCGTTGGTGCCCCCCACCCTGCCCCTTTCCCTTCTGCCATTGTCGTTTTCAGGGCCGCCGATGCCGACGGCTCTTCGAATCGGAGCAACAATGTCCGCGATTGACGCCCCCTGCACGGACAACCTATCCGCGCGACGTCGCTACCATGAGCTGCTACTCGCCGAATTTGTCGCTGGCTCCACGGTTGGTGCGGCGGCCCGCGCGGCGGGAGTCTCGCGAAAGACCGTCCAGCGCTGGCGCGGGAAGCATTGGCCCGAGGTCACCGTTGCTCGACGCGAAGCGCTAGACGGGTTGATGGCGCGCGTGCGGAGCGCACTACCGACTGCACTCGAACGCCTCGACCGCGTTGCAAGGGAGTCGGAGGACGACGCTGTCGCGATTCGTGCGGCCCTCGGCATCTGGGACATCTTCAGTCGTGTCAGCGACAGACTGGAGTTGGAGGAGCGCCTTTCTGCCCTAGAGCAAAGACATGACGCGACTCGCTAGTTTCAAGAAGCGGCTGATGCGCCTAGAGAACTCCTCGGCTGGGCCCGAGGTGGCGGTCGTCTGCAGGGAGGCGAACGAGACCAAGGAGGCTTTCGCGCGCCGAGTTGACGCGGCCCAAGATTCACTGCGTCCATCGCCGTCCAGCGTGGTCATTGTTCTGGACCGCCTCATTCCCGACTAGACGGCGGGACCCGCACCCGGTGAATGTTCCAAAGGCACCGTCGGAAGACGATGGGTGCCGCTGCTTCCTCAAGGTTGCACCTCGCAGACGCAATCGACCGACTTGGCACGCGAGACCCCTACCGACGCGAGGCATTCCCCAGCCTGAGAGACGCGGACTCGGGGCGTTAGTGAGGTTGGACCCGACATTCGAGGGTGGACTGGTGGCCCCCTCGTTCATTTCGCAACGTCGGTGTCCTCAATGAAGAAACTGACCCATCCGATGCGGTCCTTACCAGGCACAAGCGTAATCGAAAGGTCCCTCGTGCTGGAGACCTGCAGTCTCTGCTTGCTCGTGCACGTAAGTCTCTTGCTTCGCCATGCCCTGCCATCCGCTGCGGCCCATTCGATTAGCAGCTCGCAAGACCACCCCGCGGGTGCCGGTATTGGAAACGTTCCTTCGGTCGTGAATGCAAACGTCTCTCTCCTCTCCTCATAGGGAGGACCTTCTTTGGGGGTCGGCTTGAGCACCAAGGCCGTTCGCATCGAAACCGTAACGACCCACTTGGGTTCGGCACGGGCCCGTTGTGAGAAGACGAGTGATACGAGAAGAAAAAGCGCGGCCAGTGGAAACGGTCTTGGCATGAACGAGTATTCTGTTGGGAAAACAACGTTCGTCCAACAACAGAAACTCGCCGGGTTCACATCAGGGACTCGGTTCGCCTAATCCGAAGAGCTTCTTCTCTCGCAAATAGAACGGCTCATGTGTTCGGCTTCGCAGCGTTAATCCACACGTCCCTTGTGCCACTCCAAGGAATGCATGGGTCTCCTCATTGTGCCACCCATTCCGTCCGTCGTCGTTCGATGCGCCCGCGAAGCCCAAGCAATTGAGCAATAGGTTGGTGACCAACTCCTTCTCGGCGCCCGTCAGCACATCGCCACTCATCTTGAAAATCACCGCAATTTCGAAGAGCCGCCCTTCGAGGAACTCAAAGAGGATCGTTGTCGTCTCAACATCTTTTGTCAATTTGCGATAGATCCCAAGCACGCGATCGTCCTCGCCAGCCCGTTCAGCATCGGGTAGCGCCGCGCGGACCTCCTCGACAGACATGCCCCATCGAACCGACCCGAAGCCGAGTTTCAGTTGGCCTCGCCACGACGGATCGGGGGGCTCGTTCGCCCTGGCCCGGCATGTGCTGCAGACCTGCTCATCGACATGCGCCCTCACAGCGCTTCCGCACAACCAGCATGTTGGCAGCGAGGGAAGTGTTTCGCCGCGCAGTTCGGCGTTGAGCAGCGCGGTCTCATATTCGGAAAGCCTCCGTCCCTGAGCGGCTTCAGCGCGCTTGAGCAGGAGGTCTCTTACCTCGTCACTAGAAAGGGCGACATTGCGGAGACGCCAATCCAACTCACTTACTCCTTGGGGTGCCCCAAGAAGGTTGAGTCGAACTCGTCGCAACCAGACCAGGTCAACAATTACTGCGACCCACGAGAACAAACCAACGAAAGCGCTGAGGCGCAGTTCACCTGCTACCTGACGCCAGACTGGGACGCGCTCATCGGTCCAACCCTCGTTTATTCTCCAATAGCGACCAACCTTCGCCATGTTGGCGGCAAGGGTGCCGAAGCATGGAGCCAACCTTGATGGAAGACCGATGACGACAAGCGCCCAGTAAATGCCAACGCCTGCGACGTAGAGCTCGAACAAGAATTGCCTCCCCGACCGTCCGAACGGGTGATGGCAACACGGATTCCGAGCTCGAGCAAGGATGAGACTTGCTCCGAAGCTCGTGCCTGGGTCCACGCTCCTGCGTCATGGGAGCGCGAGAACGCCGAAGGTGGTCTGTGGCAGCCGTCGCGACAAATTGGCGAAGAAGAGCGCTCCGGCAAGCGCGAGTCCTGATGCACGCTGCGAGCAGTCCCCCTCGAGAGCGGCTACTTCGGTGGCTTTTCGGCTACACGGAAGCGAGCCAACAGCCTTGACCCGTCGTCCTTGCCCAACTCGTGCACGTCGTCAAAAACAACCGTCAGCGTGGGGTTCGACTTGAACGCGAAACTGCGCACGAAGGCCCTGCGGAGCGCTCTTGAGCAGCTAGGCCTGCGCCGTAGGTTCAGAGCGATTCAACCCACCTTCTGAAGCTCCAGCACGTGACCTTGAAGGCGTACCGTTTCGCTTCTTCGGCATCCCCGGGGTCGGGATTCACGTAGTTCGTGGCTTGCCCGCGTGGGAGCGCCTTGAGAATGGCGGTTAGTGCCGCGTCGCTTTCCGCTGCGGGCAGACAGACACCGACGACTATCGCCTCTCGGACCGCCTTCATGTCTTCGAGGCAGGAGGCTCGACCATCCACGATGGTCGTCGCGTGATTCAGCGTCGAGGCCTTGTCCGAGCAGTAGTGGGCCATGATTGGGTCGCCTGGCGCCAATCTGGAAAGCCGCTCGAAAATCATTTGCCCCCAG
The DNA here is from genome assembly GCA_046155985.1 of Myxococcaceae bacterium. Taxonomy (GTDB): domain Bacteria; phylum Myxococcota; class Myxococcia; order Myxococcales; family Myxococcaceae; genus JBJXGM01. Next base: position 6,708 of record JBJXGM010000045.1, read on the forward strand.
TCGGCGCTGGCTGCGCGAAAGTTCACGGACGGCACGCGACCCTCGACACTGTAGCCAGTGACATTCGTTCCCGTGGGCACGGTCGCCTTGGCGTTCCCGTACACGAACTCGTCGTTGGGTACGTGGAACCAATTACAAGACCCGTGCGGTTTGTAGACGCGCATCGCACCCAGCCGTTCCTTCCCTGGCTCCCCGAATTCGACGCCGGGATACAAGAACGACACCCCCGCCCTCCTCAGCGCCTGCTCGAACAGGGTGTCGTAGTTGAAGCTGATAACCATCCAATCCGGTCCGAACCCCACGCGGCCCACGAGTTCGTCGTACCCGTCCGGGTATTCGGAGAACTCCGGGCACGCCTCGTGGACCTCTGTTCCCTCGTTGAAGGTGAAGGTGATTAGGCGGTTGAGCGCAAAGAGCAGCTCAGTAACGTCGCCCTCCTCGGCGAGAACCGCGTCCAGCGCCTTCTCGTAGCCATCGCAGGTCTGACGAGCGCGACCGAGGAAGCTACAAAGAAGTCGAGTCTCGTTTCCCGTGAAGGCGCTGGCATTGCCCAACCGCTGTCGTTGTCGCCAACGCTCAAATCTCGGCTGGTTCAACCACAGGTAGTCGAGCAGGGATTTTCCAAGCGGCGGCTTGCGCTCCTTGAACTCGCGCGCGCCGAACGATGCGCCAGCGCCGATTAGCAGCAACTTGCTTGCCATCGCTCGACTTTCCCAGTCCGACGCAGGCTGTCCAGAACACTGTCCGACCTCGTCGCCTTGAGGCGCCGAGCAGGTGTCGCGCCAGATCTTCTACGGCGGCCGCGACGAGCTAGGCTAAAGCGCTAGTCGCGAGGGAGACAGCATGCGCTTCGCCATTCTGCTGACGATGTTCGTTGGGTTGGAGGTGGGCGCCGAGCCCTCTGTCAGTCACCTGTGGAAGGCACGGGCTCTCGAAGCGGCCGACAAGACCGATACGCTCACGAAACAGATCGAAGCCCTACCTGCGGCCAAGGACGCCGAGCGCAAGAAGCTCGCCATGCAGAGGCTTGTTGAAGCCGCATACATGGCT
>JBJXGM010000050.1:0-6143 GCA_046155985.1 Myxococcaceae bacterium
GGCCCCCGCGCGAATCGCCACCAGCGTCAGCGCCGGGGTATTCACCACAGACACCGCCGTTGGCGCTGTCACGGCACCCGCCGTCGTTTGCAAAAGCCCAATTCCGCCCACGAAGTCGCCGGCCCAAGGCGAGCTGCCGTCCGCGCACCTGTCCACCCTCGTCCCATTCGTCCCGCGCAGGGCATACAACGCCGAGTAAGCCCCCGCGCCGCCGACGTACACCGTCTCTTGGCCCGCGCTGAAAGCACCCACCGCTGGACTTGTCTTAATGTCTCCTAGCGTGTCTGCTGAATTCCACCTGAATTCGCCTGCGGCCGAAAGTGCACGCACATTCCCGTTGGCCGCGCTTCTGGCCAGGTATACGCCCAAGCTTCCTACCGCTGGCGTTACTTTGAGGGGCGCACCTGCGTCATGCCGCCAGGCAAAACGCGTCACTGTCACGCCGCCTTGCACTTCGCCTATGCCGCCCTCGGCGTTTGTGCCTTCCACACGAAGTTGAAAGTCTCCTCGCTTCATCGGGAGAGGAGGTTGCGCGAGGGGAACAGAAATGGTGACGCAATAAGCCGCCTCTATTCCAAGCGTTGCGCAGTCGGTGGGCGTCATTTCGCCCAACGCGACTTCGACATCCGGACTCCCATCCGCCAACACGCCCGACACGTACGCCGTCAGTGACGCCACATCCGTGTCTTCTGAAGACGCCTTCAGCACCAACGTCTCATTGCGCCGCCACGCATTCCCCTGCGTGTCTGTCCACGTCGTCCCCAATGCGTCCGGTGGACGCGCGGGGGGGGCGTCAATGTGCAGGGTGAGGGAGGGGCCACTGGGGCCGAAGCATGAATTCGTCGCGAGGTTGCACGTGCCGTACCGGCCGCAATCCGCGTTGGTCCTGCAGGGCTTGGCCGGGCTCATGCGGCAAGCCACCGCGACACACGTGAGAACGGCGCAGAAAAAGACGAACCCGCGTAACGCCATGTTGACTCCGTCGCCACGCCAGCCGCGCAGCCGGGGGCGTGTCTACTACAACTGATTTGGCCAGGGCGACTGCGAGTGCTTTCGGACAATTGTTAACGAGGGCGCCCAAATCGGCGCGAGCTGTACATCACGGGCGCGTTCCAGTCGAAGTCTCGTCGAACCACCCATAAGCTCGATGCAAACACGCGCGCGTTCGCTGCACCGTTGAGCGCCAGTCGCCAACGGTCCACTTCGGCACCGTCATAGGGGGCGAGAATCTGTTGTGCGGCGCGGATCCGCTTCATAGAGAGTCGCCCATCCAGCGCGGCCTGCCGAAGCGCGTGGGGTTCCTCCCGGAGAAGATGCCGTGCCCTGCACACCGCAGCTTCAGGCGTAGCGATCGCCAGCGCCCGCTCAAGCGTGGGCCGGACGGTAGACTTTGCACTGGCGAGGACGCCGGTGTTGAGCCTCCGGAGCGCCTGCCCGAGCTCTGCTGGCGTGATAAGTCCCGCCGCCGTGGCTTCCACAATCTCACCCGCACCAAAGCGCAACCCCAATACCGGCGGTGCGGACGCTGGAGCGCGGCGGGTGGGCTTGAATGTAAGGGCCATCTCTCTCATCGCGTGTCATTCTCGAATGGGGCCGCGCCAAGTTTCTTCGCGGCGACCCGCAGCAGACCCGCGGCTCGAAACCTGGGCTTCACTGGAATAGTCTTCGGAATGATTTTTGCCGCACTGCGTCATCGCCAGAGCCGCGTTTGACCCACAAGTGCTCGATTTCTTACGCTTTGCGTCGCGATGCCGCCCAAGCAGATAGGTCCCTACAATGTTTTGGAGACCCTCGGGGCCGGGGGAGCGGGAACGGTGTATCGGGCGGTCGACCGCCGCACGGGCGAGCCGGCCGCGCTCAAGCTGCTGACACGCGGTCCAACCATCGATCCCAAGCAAGCGCGACGTCTTGCGCGTGAATTTGAGACTCTCGCCAAGTTGTCTCACCCGAACGTCGTCCGGGTCTTCGACACCGGTGTTTACCAAGGCTATCCCTACCTCGCGATGGAGCTGGTGGAGGGGCTCACGCTTCGCCCTTACTTGGCCGTCACGGGCAGCGGGCCCATGACACCGTCGTCGGTGCCCAAGAAAGCGCCACCGGCCGGTGAGAACACTTCGCCCAGCGCCGACAGCCTCGACGTCAGCGAGGACAGCAGCGACGACGAAGACGACGCCGGCGTCGGGGGCGCGGGTGGCAGTGCTGAAGGCGGCGCCCGCAAGCGCTTCACGATGTCTGCCTTTGGCGATGAAAACCCCAGCGAGGAAGTGAACCATCGCCAGGGACCGGACTCGGTGCGCGCGTGGGCCGACGAAGCCGACGAGCCCGACACGCACACGATGAACGACATCTCGCTGTCCCTCCCCTACGACTTGCCTCAACCCCATGAGATAGCCCCCAGGCCTGCGAAGGCACCCGACGTCACCGCGCTCAATCAGCCCGAACGCATGGGGCGTCTCAAAGACGCGATTCTGCAGTTGTGCCAAGCGCTGTCGTACATCCACGCGCACGGCGTGATTCACCGCGACCTCAAGCCCTCCAACGTGATGGTCGACGATGACCACATTGTTCGCTTGATGGATTTTGGACTCGCGAAGTACCTCGCCGACGACGGCCCGGTCACCGCCACGGGCCAGATGGTCGGAACGTTTCGTTACATGGCGCCCGAACAAATCATGGCTGAGCCGCTGGACGGCCGCTCAGACCTGTACAGCCTTGGGGTCATCCTTTACGAGTTGTTGACGGGCAAGCCACCCTTCGATGCCAAAACGCCGCGGGACTTGTGGAACAAAGTGCTGGAAAGCGAAGCGCCGCCGGTGCTGTCGCTCAATCCGCAAGCCGACGCCCAGCTCGCCCGTGTGGCGCACCGTTTGATGCGCAAAGAGCCCGACGACCGCTACCAGACGGCCGAAGAGGTGTATGACGCCATCTCTGAGTAGCCCCCCACTTTGAGCCACCTCAAACAAGCCCAGGTGTCCGACAGCGACGCTGGCGCGCGCGTCGACGTTTTCATTTGCAAGGCCTTCGGCCTTTCGCGTGCGACAGCCAAAGCGCTCACGGAGGCTGGCGAGGTTCGTGTCGACGGCAAACGTGCGCGAAAAGGCGAGCGCCTCATTCTCGGGGCTTCGGTGTCGGTGCAGGTTCCGTCAGGAGAACGCGCCCCCACGCCCGATGCCGAAGCGGCGCTTTCGGTCCTGCTTTCGGACACCCACTTGGTGTTCATCGACAAGCCTGCCGGAGCGCCGTCCCACCCCTTGAAATCGGGCGAACGCGGCACCGTTGCCAATGCGCTCGTGGCACGTTTCCCCGAGTGCGCGACGGCCTCGACAGACCCACGCGAAGGCGGTCTTGCCCATCGCCTCGACACGGACACCTCAGGCGTCATGGTCGCGGCGAGGGACGCCGACACCTGGGAGAAGCTGCGCGCGCGATTCACCGACAGGGCGGTCGAGAAACAGTATTGGGCGCTCGTTGCCGGCCCACTCGCCGACGCAGGCGAGCTGGGATTTCCTTTGAAACAACGCAAGGACCGCGTCGACACAGCGCTCGAAGGCGACCCTGACGCGCGCGAAGCCAAGTCCACGTTTCGCGTCTTGGCGCGCGCCGGAGATGTGTCGTTGGTCGAAGTCACCCTCCTCACGGGTGTCATGCACCAAGTGCGCGCCCACTTGGCGGCCATCGGTGCGCCGCTGATTGGGGATGCGCTGTATGGCGGCCGCCCTGGACCCACGCGCTTTTTGCTTCACGCACGGGCTTTGGGCTTTGTGCATCCCGTCACTGGCCACCCGGTGCGTGTCGAAGCGCCGCTTCCCAAGGACTTTGCTGCTGAATTCGAGCGACAGGGATTACAGCTCCCTCCCACCGTGCGAGACGAGCTTCTCTCCACTTAACCCGACGCAACTGTCAGCGCCTTTGTGCGGATACTTCCTTCGGAAGCATGCGCTATCAGCCCAGCTATCGTCCCGTTCACCTGGATCGCGTTCCTGTTCCCGTCAGTAGGGTCTTGGAGTGTGCCGCACCGGACGTGCGCAAACACGTCTCTGCGGTGCTGAATGCAATCACCGGTGCAAGTGGCGTCGTGTCTTTGGATTGGGCCCTCAGCCAACTGGCTGCAACGGGCGTCAAGAGCTGGGTTCGCACCAACCTCATTGCCGCATTTCGCGACGCTGCGGCTGACGTCTATCTGCAACAGGAAATCTTGGCGAGCACTCGGAGCGCCAGGCGGTCGGCAAAACGGCATGCGGGCATCGCTCGTGCTACCAAAATCGACGCGTTGTCCAACGTCTCTGTCCCAACGCAACGAGGCTGGGAGGCCCTGAATGCCGCACTTGACGCCTACATTCTGGCTTCGTACAGGGGCGCGTCGGAGCTTCCCGCTGACGAACGCGCACTGCGTGCGGCAGCACTTCTCAAGGTGATGGCGCGCGTGGATACGGCAGCGACCCACCTCTACCTGGCACTGCGTTTCCCTTCCCCGCCGCTTGGGGGCAGCGCCTTCGCCGGCGCGCTCGGCGCCATTTTCGGCGCAACCCTCGATGTGCTCCCCCAGGCTTCCCATAAGGAAGTCCCCGCTCGGAGTGTGCTCGCCGCAGTGGGGTCACTTGTGCCGAGCGCGGAAGACCTCTCTATTCCAGGCCCCCCAACCCGCCTGCTTTTCGAGGAAATGCGTTTGGCTTTCGCGGGCCTGCGCGCCGCAGCTCGCAACATCGTCGACTCCCTGGGGCTTGAGTTTGGTGCACACGACGCATTGACCAAGGCCCTGGAAGAGGTTCCGCTGCTCGAGCGGCGCCTTCGGGGCGACGTGACCCACGAGATTTGGCGGGACGTACTGTCCGGGTGCTCACGCATTCATCACGCCCTTCGGGACGCAGAGTTTTCGAGGGTTCCGCTGAACCACGCGACGGCACGCATCGGCGAATTCGGAACGCACTGATACTTCTCGAGGACACGCAACACGTACGGTCGATGGATTCTTTTGGCTGAGGCAAGGAACGAAGCCGCTTGCCGAGCTGCGCTGCAACGCACGCCCCGCCCTAACGGCGCTCTGACAGCCTTTTGAGCAGCCCCGCCGCCGCGACCCTGTCCGCAAAGAGTCGCACTTTGCCGTGAGCTTGAAGAACTGACGCCGGAACGTCGGTCGTCGGCGAGTCCAGAAACACCCTCGGCAGGATTTCGGTCGTCTTCGGACCCGTGACAACCATCGCCACTTCGCGGGCGCGCATCGCGGTGCCCAAGCCTACGGTGATGGCTTGCGTGGGCTGCACGCGACCCCTGAAATCGAGCTGCGCATCGTCGAAGGTTTCCTTGGCCAGAGGCACCAAGCGCGTCGTTGATTCAAACGATGAGCCTGGCTCGTTGAAACCCACGTGGCCATTGCGCCCCAAGCCCACAAGCCAAAGGTCCATATCGCCCACATCGCGAATCGACGCTTCGTAGCGTTCGCTTTCGACGTGTGGGTCGACAAGGTCTGGATCGCCGCAAGGAATGTGCACGTTGGCGGGGTTGATTTTGACGTGTGAAAACAAATTCTCCCACATGTACCGGTGGTAACTCTTGGGGTCATCTGCCCTCATGGGGAAGAACTCGTCCAGATTCCACGTGCTAACGTTGGACCAGTCGCTGCCCCACAACGCTCTAAACGCAGGAATTGGCGTATTGCCCGTCTGGAGCCCCAATCGAAGCATCTCACTCCTCAGCGCTGCTACGTCGACGTGAGCCCTGATGTAAGCCGAAACCGCGATGGCCGCATCGTGCTCGGTCGCGAACAAGCGCGCGTCGATGTTCTCCGGAAGCCCAGTCAGCCGATAGCCGCTCGCCTCAAGCCCGCGCGGCACGTACAACCGACCCACCCGGCGAAATGAGGCGACGCTCACGCACCGATTATGCATCGCATTGCGCGCAGAGGCCCAGACACATCCGCCCACACCTGTGTTTCACGCCTGCTGGCATCGCCGAAAGCTTCGCGTTCCCGAACTTCAATCCGTCCCAAACCTACTCACCCACGTCTCACCGAATGCCTGCTTCGCCGCCTCACGGTTGTGCCGCGCGCACAGAAGTCGCAGGTTGTCCGTTTCACCGTCCCCGCCTCTGGCCTTCGGAACGACGTGGTCTATTTGGAGAAACCGCTTCTCGCCGCATACGCCGCC
>JBJXGM010000069.1:0-7341 GCA_046155985.1 Myxococcaceae bacterium
AGGCCCATGACGCGGGCGCCAATGCCTCCGCGCGAATGGGGCCCTTGGGCTTCCACTTCACCGGCGAATTCGAGACCGGGGATGTCGGTATCGCTGGTGGTGGGCGGTGGGTAGAGACCCAGCGACTGCAAGAGGTCGGCGCGATTGAGGCCGGCCGCGTGGACCCGGACAAGGACCTCACCCTCTGCTGGCAAAGGGACAGGCACCTGGCTCAAGCGAAACTCGCCTGGCCCAGAAATGACCACGGCGCGCATCACGAAGTCATGCTGCTTGCGTGAGTCGTTCCACAAGGAACGGCAAGGCGCCACCGCGACGGAAGTATTCGACTTCGCGCTCGGTATCGAGTCGGACACGCACTCGAAAACGTTTCAGCTCCGCCGCTCCCTGGGCCGTGACGGTCATTGAGCGAGTTCGTGTAAAGTCTTCATCGGGGAGGCCGAGCTGAAAAGTCTCGTGCCCGGTTAAGCCTAGCGACTGAGCGGTGTCGCTTCCTTCAAACTCCAAGGGCAAGACGCCGAAGCAAACCAAATTCGACCGATGGATGCGTTCGAAACTCTGTGCGAAGACGGCGCGAACCCCCAACAGCTGCGTGCCGCGGGCGGCCCAATCGCGTGCGGAACCTGAACCGTATTCCTTCCCGGCGAGCACGATGAGCGGTGTTTGTTCTTCGGCGTAGCGTCGCGAAGCGTCGAAAATGGACAGCGGGGTGTTGCTGGACAGATGAAGCGTCTTTCCGCCTTCGACGCCTTCGACCAGCCGATTGCGCAGGCGAACATTGGCGAAAGTCCCGCGGACCATGACGTCGAAATTGCCGCGCCGAGAACCGTAAGTGTTGAAGTCGGCGGGTTTGACGCCGAGCGAGGCCAGGTATGTCGCGGCAGGGGTTTCTGGTGCAATTTCACCCACGGGCGAAATGTGGTCGGTGGTGACGGAGTCGCCAAGGAACGCAAGGCACTTCGCGCCAGAAATGGCCTGAGCGCCCTGCCAGAGAGAACCCAGGCGGGGCGGACGCAAGTAGGTGGAAGCGGCTTCCCACGCATAACGCTGCCCGCTCGGCGCCTGGACAGCCGCCCAGGCAGGGTGCGCCAGCGCTTCTCGATAGATGGCCGGGACATCGATGCGAAAGAGGGCTTCGGTCAGGCGTTGGGCGAGGGCTTCGGGCGACGGCCAAAGGTCGCGCAGGTAGACGGGCATTCCCGTCGGTGAATGTCCCAGCGGGTCATGGGACAAGTCGATGTCGACTGTGCCGGCGATGGCGTAGGCCACCACAAGCGCAGGCGACGCCAAGAAGTTCAACGCCACCTGACGGTTGATGCGGCCTTCGAAATTGCGATTGCCTGACAGCACGGCGGCCAAAACGGCTCCGTCCTGTTCGGCCGCGTCCGAGGCGGCTTGGGTCAGTGGGCCCGAATTGCCGACGCAGGTGGCGCAACCATGCCCCACCAGCGCGAAGCCCAGCTTCTCCAGGGGCTCCAACAGTTTCGCCTGACGCAGATAGTGAGACACCACGCGCGAACCTGGCGCGAGCGATGCTTTGAGCCAGGAGGGCGGACGCAGCCCTTGGGCGAGGGCGCGCTCGGCGACCAGTCCTGCGAGCACCATCGCGGTAGGGTTCGAGGTGTTGGTGCACGAGGTGATGGCCGCAACCGCAATCGACGCATCGCCGGGCCGATTCGCAGAAGGCTTGGCGGTGGGTGAGGGCGCTTTGCGGCGCGCAGCGATGGCGCTGCGTGTTGCGCTGGAGACCTCCGACAGCTGCAGGCGGTCCTGCGGTCGCGCAGGCCCAGCCACGCAGGGCCCGATGCTCCCAAGGTTGACTGTGACCACCTGCGCGTACGTGGGCGGCGCACCCTCTGCAAAAAGATGTTGGGCGCGGCAATACGACTCGACACGCTGGAGGTGCTCCGCGGTTCGGCCCGTGGCGCGAAGGTATTCGAGCGTTCGGGCATCGACCGGGAAAAAGCTGGTGGTCGCCCCAAATTCAGGCGACATGTTCGAAAGCGTGGCGCGGTCTGCGACCGCAAGCCCGGCCACGCCGGGACCGAAGAACTCCACAATCGTCTCGACGACACCCACCTTGCGCAGCATTTGTGTCAGCGTGAGCGCCACGTCGGTGGCGGTGACGCCGGGAGCGAGCTGGCCCAGAAGTTCCACGCCGATGACGGGTGGCGCAGCTTGAATCAGTGGCTCGCCCAACAGCGCCAGTTCTGCCTCGATGCCGCCGACGCCCCAGCCCAAAACCCCGATGCCACTGACCATGGGTGTGTGAGAGTCGGTTCCAATCACGGTGTCTGGCACCCAAGCACTGCCGTTGTCTGCCACGACGGTGGCCAAGTATTCGAGATTGATTTGATGGCAAATGCCGCTGCCCGGGGGAAAGACTTGGACGTTTCGAAACGCCTGCCCGGCCCATTTGAAAAACGCGTTTCGCTCTTGGTTGCGTTCGAGCTCAATCGCAAGGTTCTTGGCCTCGGCATCCGGCGTGCCATGGACGTCGACTTGCAGCGAGTGGTCGATGACCAGCGCGACCGGCCTCAAAGGCTCGAGTGTCTTTCCGCCTCGGCGCTGGACTTCTTCGCGCATGCCGGCCAAATCCAGCAGGACCGGTAGCCCTGAGGCGTCCTGCAAGAGCACGCGCTCAGGCCGGAAGGCCAGCTCTGGCCTTGGCTTTTTCTGCGTGAGCCCCTCAAGCGCCTCCGCCATTTGCGCGGCCGCTTCTCGACCTTCGTGCCGAAGCACGTTTTCCAAGAGAATCCGATGGGCAAACGGCAGACGAAGGGTTCGTTCCTTTCCCACGGCCTCTGCAACGCTGAACCAGGGTCGATTCATGATGTCCAACCTTCCCCGCGCTTCCAAATCGCGCGACGTGCGACGCTCGCCTCGAGCGTTCCGCGTTCGAGCGCGGTGCCAAGTCCGGGGCCCTCGGGCGTTTGGTGTCGAAACGTCGCGGAATCCACGAACGGAACAAGACTTGTCAGGCTCTTTTCAAACAGCTTTCGTGTGCCGCCGCCCTCGTAGGCCAAGAGGTCTCGAAACGTGCTGGCAAAGTGACGCCCCGCAGCCCACAAGATGCCGCTCTGCCCCACTTGCGCCCCAAGCTGAAAGCCCAAGCCCAACGAGACGGCCAGGTCCGCCAATTTGCACGACGCCAAAAAGCCGCCGCATTTCGAAAGCCGAATATTGATGATGTCACACGCTTGATGTTTGGCAGCGGTTTCGACGTCCTCCGCAGTGCACGCAGACTCATCCAGCAAGATGCGCGCGCCCGTGGTCTTACGGAGCGCTTGATAGCTTGCCCAGTCGCGTTGTGGGAGGGGCTCCTCGTACCAAGCGATGTTGAATCGCTGGAAGCGGTCCACGCGCGCTTGTGCGGTCGGCAGGTCCCAGGCCATGTTGGCGTCCAGCGAAATGGGCACGTGGGGGCCCACGACCTCGCGCGTTTCTGCGATGCGCGCTTCGTCTTCTTCAGCGCTGCGGCCAACCTTAATCTTCACGTGATGAAACACGGGTGAGGCCCCGCGCATCTCCACCATCGTGCGATTGAAATCCAGGACGCGCGTGACGGGCACCGACTGCGCCGGGTCGCGAAAGGCGACTTGGTGCAGGCCCAAATGGCGTGCCGCCGCGTAGAGCGGCTCCTGAAACTTGCGGCACAGCGCGTCGAGTACGGCCAACTCCACCGTGCAGGCGGCGGCCTGCCCCAAGTGTGCGCCCTGACGAAACCGATGAGGCAAGCCGGTTTGGGCGAGCGAAACCACTGAATTGGAAAAGTCCGTTGCACGCCAAGCATCCGGGAGGGGGTCGGCGCGCTGGATGGCGTCGAACGCGCCATCGGCCGTCTCACCCGTCACATAGTCGCGTGGAACGCCCTCGCCAAGCCCGACGAAATCGCCGATGTGGGCGACGGCGACAAGGTTTTCAGTCAGGTCACGCGTGGCACGAGCGTGGCCAAATGGCGTCTGCATCTTGAGATGGAGCACGTACAACTCAAGTTCGTCGAGCATGGCTTCCGGAGAGCGGAAGACTACGCTGATTTCTTGATTCGGCGCCGTCTTTGTTCGCAACGCCAGACGATTCCCAAAAACGCCTGGCCGAGTTCGATGGCACCGCCGCTTTTGCCGCGCGCTTTGACCTCATCCAAAATGTCAGCGACGAGGTCCTTGTCGATCGCCAAATCGTGACGTTCCACCAACTCGAGCGCCAACTCAATCGACGCGCGCCCGGACTGAGGCCCTAATGCAAGGCTCCAGCCGCGGCCGACGTCGTCGGGGTCGAGGCTTTGGTAGAGGGTGGGGTCTTCGCGAACAGCTTTGACGTGCACCCCGGAGTAGTGCGTGAACGCACAGTGCCCAACGAGCGGGTGGTTAAAATTGATGATTCTGCGGGAATAGCGGCTGACCAAGTTGTAGAGGCGATTGAGCACAAAGAAACGCATGTCCTCCGCGGCATCGAACGTTTCGCGCAGGTTGACAAGCAGCTCCACAAGGTCGGTGCCGCCCGCGCCTTCGCCGAGGCCAAGGATGCTGGTGTTTGCAAATTCAGCACCGTTGGCGAGCGCATCCAGCGTGTTGGCCAGTGCGAGACCCAGGTCGTTTCGACACTCGATGGAAAACCTGGCCTGCGCCGCTTGGGGGCCAAGCCGTGCCTTGAGTTCTCGCAAGATGGTTTCGGCCCGAACCGCCCCGGGCGCAAAAGGAGACAGGCGTCCCGTGCCATCGACCAGGCCAATGATGTCCGCTCCAGCTTTGAGGGCCGTTTTTGCGACCTGCGCGATGTGGTCAATGGGTGCGTCGGCGATGTCTTCGATGCTGTGACGCAGCAGCAAGTCTTTTCGCTGCGAGCGCGCGAAGGCGACGGCTTCGAAAACTTGGGCTTGGGCGGCTTGCGGTTCCAGCTCGTATTGAAGCTTCAGACGTTCTGGCCAAGCCGAAAGCGTGGTGGAGAGGAGGCCCACCCCGCAGCTGAGCGCTTGCTTGACGTCGTCGAGACGCGGGCGAATGCAGGCGCCAACCGTCGCGCCGACGCCAGCCTTGGCGACGCGTGTAATCGCCCGGTCGAGGTCGGGGTCGGCGGCGGGGTTTCCCAATTCAACCCAGCGAACGCCCAGTTCTGCGAGCACGCGCGCGATTTCGACTTTGCGCTCTGCCGAAAAATAAATGCCGGGCGCTTTCTCCGCCTCGCGCAGCGTGACGTCAATGACGGACAGCTTGCGTTTGTCGTGCATGTAGCCGCTCTCCCAGGGAGTTTTCGGATGAAGCGATTGAAATCCCAACATCGCCGGGAGGCCCCGTCAATGTGAGGGGCCCGCGCACACCAACCCCAGAGCTCGCTTGTGTGGAGCGTGGATCGCGAAGGAGTTTTCGGCCGAAGCCGCGAAGCGAGGCGTGATCCACACAAGCGATTTCTGGGGTTAACGGCGGCTGAAGCCCGTCGTCAGGACGTAGTGTGCGACGAAGTTCACGTGAGGCCCTCGCCAGGGCGAAAATTCGAGATAGTGGTCGTCCGCGGGGGCCTCGAACACCATGCCGGCGCCTCGGGTGAGCTGCTCAAAAGCCCCTCGCGCTTCGGGTAGGACAATCACGGGGTCTCGGCGCGGAAAGATGAAGCAGCTCGGTTTGCGCAACGCGTCTAACGTTTGCGACTGGAGGTGTGCTTCCAGGCGCACTTCCTCGTGGCGTAAGCGAGTCGTCACTTTGCGAAGCATTTTTGGGTCATCGCGCATGAACGCGAGGTAGCGCGCGTCACGGGTGTACTGTTCGTCTTTGATGTGAACGTCGTTCAACTGCGTGGGGTCCGAGGTGGCCAGTCTTTCTCGGTCATCTTTTGACAGACGTGCATAGAGCTGGCTGATGCCGGACGCGCACAGAATGAACGCTTCAAACGATGCCGCCGGGTGCACCGCGAGACCGGCGGCAAGTTTGCCACCCATGCTTTGGCCCAAAAGGGTGCACGGCACATTCGGAAACTGCGCGCGGGCACGATTCAGTCCGTCAAGGTAGTCGAGAATCCACTGTTCAAACGGTGGTGCGTCGCCTCGGGTGCCGCCGCTCTCGCCCGAGCCACGGCGGTCCAGCGCGGCGACCGCGACGCCCATCTCCGCCCACGCAGGTCCGGATTCAAAGAGCCAGCCGCCGTGACTTTGAAGCCCGTGGATGTAGAACAGCAGGGCTTGGGGCTTCTGGGGGGCCCACAGGTGCATGACCTGCGACACACCGTCGTCGGTTTGCCACCTGTCGCGAAGCGCGGAGTGAGCCATGACGAAATTATGGGGCAGTCACAATGAAAAAACGAATTGTCGAATACCAACATGGCGGCCTGGCGCTCGAGGGCTTTCTCGCGGCGCCTGACGATGGGGGGAAGCGCCCCGGTGTGCTCGTGCTGCATGAATGGTGGGGCATCAATGACCATGTGAGGCACGTCGCCGAGCAGCTGGCGGGGTGGGGTTACGTGGCGCTGGCGGCAGACCTCTACGGAAAAGACGTGCGCGCCAAGACTGGGGACGAAGCGGCGAAGCTTTCAGGTGCGCTCAGAAAGTCGCCGGAGACGTGGCGCGGCCGAGCACGCGCTGGCCTCGACGTCTTGGCGAACGAAACGCAGGTCGATGCCGGCCGGCTTGGCGCTGTGGGGTTTTGTTTCGGCGGAACGACAGCGCTCGAGCTCGCGCGTTCCGGTGCACCGCTGCGGGGTGTTGCGAGCGTGCACGGGGCTTTGGTGACGGCAAGTCCTGACGACGCCAAGCGCATTCAGGGGCGAGTGTTGGCGCTTCATGGCGGTGCTGACCCGCTGGTGCCTTGGACGCAAGTCGATGCGTTTCAAAAAGAGATGAACGCGGCAGGCGTCGATTGGACACTCGTGGCCTACGGCGGTGCCGTGCATGCGTTTACCAATCCCGCCGCCGGCACTGACGCCTCGAAGGGATTGGCGTTTGATGCCGTTGCAAACCAGCGCGCCGAGCGCGACCTCAAGGCGTTTTTCGCTGAGGTGTTTTAGGCGGATGTTGTGGCGTGGTCGATGGGCGAACGGGCCAGTATTGGTGGGGCGCTTGGGAGTCCCTCGGTCGACCATCTGGCAAGCCGGCTCACTCGCCCCGGGGCGAGTTCGGCGACCGGCCTTCGTTGTTCATTGGCAGGCTCGCGTTGCTCATTTCCCAGGCCCGACGCTTGCATGCAGCAAGTCGTCACAAAGGAGTGTCAGACTCACCTGCTAGGAAGTGAACATGGTGCGTCGTGAAGACTCGGAGCCGGAGTTCGCGGAAGCGACCGCCGAAGCCAAGTCATGCTGTACGTCTCCAACGGGTGAAAGTCCCGTCCGGGTAATCGCCGGAGAGCCCGGTAGCAGACC
>JBJXGM010000075.1:0-43194 GCA_046155985.1 Myxococcaceae bacterium
GAAACCCGCCGTTTCGAACAGGCCCTTGAGTTTCGGACCAATAAAGGGGTCACCGCCCGCGCGAATTTGCGCAGCGTTCGCCAAGTCCAACAGGGCCATGGCCTCTGCATCTGCGGGCTCGACGCGAAGCGTCTTGTTGTCGAGTTCGATGAAGCGGCAGCGCCCGCCGGGCTTGAGAACACGAAACACTTCGGCCAACACCGTTTGAGGCGAGGGCACGTGCTCGAGCACCCACGAGGCGTGAACGACATCAAAAGTCGCGTCAGCGAACGGGAGCGACGTGCCGTCCGCCTGAACGTAGTCTGCGCCAGGATGGTTTTTTCGGGCTTGCTCCAGTTGGCTCGCGCGAAGGTCAACGCCCGTCAGGTGAATGCCGGGGTAGCGGTCTAGCAGCTGCTGGGCCATCGCCCCGACACCGGTGCCGAAATCCAGAACACGGGCCCCAGGGGGGATGGTGAATCCCCGCAGCGAGAAAGCGGACACGTATCGCGCTTGTTTCTCGAGACGTGCAACTTCCCGCTCATCGGTGCTGCCGTGAATGTAATCCGCCATCCGTTTCCTACCTTGGCAACTTCCAGTATGGCGCCAGCGCGCTGCGGCTTTCGGCGATGGCCCGGGCAGCCGTGGTTCCTACACCGGACGGAAAGGATTCGCGACGCCTTCCGGTGAGGATTTCGAGGCATGCGTGAACCGAACGGGAGAGTCCACCGAGTGCGTAGCCCCCCTCGAGAAGGAGCAAGAGTTTTCCCTGGCACGACGCTTTCGCCAATTCCAGTAAAGCGCTGCTCATCGCCGCAAAGCCACGTTCGGAGAGACGCATGCCGCCGATGGGGTCTTCGGCGTGGGGGTCGAATCCGGCGGACACAAGGATGACGTCGGGGCGATAGGCCTGGGCAATCGGGAGAAAAAAGTCGTGGAAAACGGCCCCGTAGTCTGCGTCGGTCTGCCCACCGGGCATCCCGACGTTGACGGTGTAACCCAAGCCATCACCAGTCCCAATCTCTGATGCAGAACCAGTCCCTGGGTAGAACGGAAACTGGTGGCAAGACATGTAGAGGACATCGCTCCGATGGAGGAACGCGGCTTGGGTTCCGTTGCCATGGTGCACGTCCCAATCCAAAATCAATACACGCTGGGCGCCTTCGCGAATGAGGGCCTCGGCAGCGAGGGCCATATTGTTGAAGAGACAAAAGCCCATGGCCCGATTGGGCTCTGCGTGATGGCCGGGTGGGCGCAAGAGGACAAAGCCATTTCGGGCTTCACCTCGCCAAATCTGGAGTGCGCCCTCGATGGCCGCACCGGCAGCCAGGCAAGCGACGTTGACGCTGTCTTCCGACAGCACCGTATCCGCATCGATGTAGCCGCTTTGCCCAGACTTGGCGAGGAGGCCTTGGACAAGGGCCGCGGTGTGAATCCATTGCAGCTGTTCCGATGTCGCGGAACGCGCTGAAATCTGCCTCAAGCCTGGGAGTGGCGCCGCGGACAACACGTCCACAACGGCGCTGAGCCTCGCCGGAGATTCGGGATGCCCCCGCCCGGGCCGATGGTTGAGGAACCGGGGGTCATACACCCAAAGCGTTTCGGGCTCGCTCACACGCGTATTGTAACGGACTGCCGAAGCAGCTAGCTCGCTTTCATGGCGGCTATCAGCGAACGACGTCTGATTGGCGTCGTTGCGGCGGTTCAGTTCATCAACGTTCTCGATTTTGTGATGGTGATGCCGCTGGGGCCTGACCTCTCGGCGGCCTTGGGCATCGCTCCCTCGCGGCTCGGCTGGGTGACAGGAAGCTACGCGCTTGCTGCTGCAGTCGCAGGGCTTGTGGCCGCGCGTTGGCTCGACCGCCTGGACCGCAGGGTGGCGCTCGGTTTGACGCTCGCCGGATTGATGCTGGGTACCCTTTTCGGGGGCTTTGCGGTCGGCCTCAAGAGCCTGCTCTTTTCAAGGCTGATTGCCGGCGCATTCGGCGGACCCGCAACGTCAACAGCGCTGGCGATTTTGGCCGACGGAATTGACCCCCAACGCAGGGGAAGGGCGATGGGCAAAGTGATGGTCGCGTTCGCTCTGGCTTCCACGCTGGGTGTTCCGGCAGGGTTGTGGCTCGCGCAACTGTGGAACTGGCGCGCGCCCTTTATCGGCGTGGCCCTGCTTGGCGCTGGTGTTATCGCACTGGCGATGGTGCTGCTTCCGACGATGCGCAGCCACCTCGGCGCCGGGGCGCCAGGGTCCGTCTCGACGCTTCTTCGGAGAGAAGTGCTCCTCTCTTACGCGATGACTGCGACCGTGATGGCCGCGGGCTTTTCGGTGATTCCAAATATTTCTGCGTTTGTTCAAGGCAACTTGGGCTACCCGCGAACAAGCCTCGATGAGGCGTATTTCGTGATGGGCCTGGTCAGCTTCGCGTTGATGCCGGTGGCTGGCCGTGTCGTGGACCGTCTTGGGTCAGCTTTTGTGGGCACGCTGGGTTCGGTGGTTCTCTTTTTTGTCCTGGGCGTGGGGTTTGCTTGGGCACGGCTTCCTGTGCTTGCGCTGTTCGTCGCATTCACAGTGGGGCAGGTCCTGCGAAATGTGGCGTACAACACGTTGGCCAGCAAAGTTCCGGCCTCCGAGGAACGCGGCCGGTTCATGTCGGTTCAGTCCTCCGTTCAGCATGCGGCATCGGCCCTGGGCGCTGGGTTCTCCTCACTGCTGCTGTCTGAGGGGCCCAACGGTGCGCTCGAGGGGATACCCCGCGTCGCTGCGTTCGCGATGGTGCTGACCGCGCTCCTGCCGCTCCTGTTGTGGCGCGTCGAGCGTGGCGTGCGTCGCAAGCAGGCGCTGAGCATGATTTCAGCGTAGAAAGAGGCCAGACGCCTCCAGCCCATGTTCAACCTTGGATTCGCAGAACTCGCCGTGATTTTGGTCGTTGCGTTGGTCGTCTTGGGGCCAAAGCGGCTGCCCGAACTCGCGCGCGGACTGGGCCGGCTTTTGTTCGAGTTTCGGCGCCAGACGGATGATGTCCGCACGATGGTGGAACGCGAATTCTACCGCATGGAAGCCACGCAGGTGGATAAGCCGCAAGGTGGGTCGCTGCAGAACGCGCCACCACAAAATGTGCCGCTACAAAGCGCGCCGCCACAAGTGCCGCCACCAAACGTGCCGGTTGTCCAACCGCAAGAGGCGATTTTGGCCACGTCGGCGTTACCGTCTTCTTCGACCCCGCCTGAAGTCGTGGCCGAGGCCACCGCTTCATTGCCCAAAGGAGAAACGTCATGAAAGGCGTCTTTCCTGAGGGAACGGCTCGTATGAATCTGGGCGAGCATCTCACCGAGCTTCGACGGCGACTGATTCGTTTCCTCAGTGTGGCCGGGGTGCTCGGCGTGTTGGGGCTTGTTTTTGCCAAGCCCTTGTTTGCGCTGTTGATGCAGCCCGTCTTGGCGGCCCTGCCACCTGATGCGCGAGGCCTCATCTACACCTCTGGCATCGAAGAAGTGAATGTGTTGCTGAAAGTAGGACTTTACGCCGGGGTTTTTGGCGGAACGCCGGTGTTGTTGTGGCAGGTGTGGGGCTTCGTGTCGCCCGGCCTTTTGCCCGAAGAGCGACGCTATGCCGCGCCGTTCGTTGCCGGCGGCACCCTGGCTTTTTTGCTGGGGACGGCGTTTTGCTACTTCGCCATTCTGCCCGCGACCTTCTCGTTTCTCCTGGCGGGCGAGGGCGCTCGTCCGCTGCAAGAACGCCTGGACGCGGCAGACGCTTCCCACCGCGAAGCGATGCGGTACTTGCGGTTGGGGGCCTTGGGCCCAGCGGCGCAGTGGGCGCAACGCGCGAGCACGACGTTGGGGAAAAGCGGTGACGGCGCAGTCGCCCCCCCTTCGCGAGGCGCGAAACTCACTGCCGGGGATGTGGCGCAAAGGCTGGACGCTTTGGGCGAATGGGTGGACCAGGCCCAGCACGTGGGGCCTGGCCTTCACCCCGTATTGGTTCAAGTCCTCGAGCGTCGCGGGGCGGCGCAACGGGCGCTGGATGGGGCGCGAACGTCCGAAGCAGCGCAGCAGGCCGAGGATGCCGTGGCCCTGCTTCTGGGCGGCGCTGTCGGTGAACAGCGGGAAGCATTGCAGGCGCTTTGGCAATTGTCCGTGCAGCGCGTCGTCGGCCGGACGACTGTGGCGAAGCTTTCCTGGACGCGCCCCATGCTGACCATGCACGAGCAGCTGTCTTTGGTGCTCGTTCTCGAGATTGCGTTCGGTGTGATTTTCGAACTGCCGCTGGTCATTGCCCTTTTGGCCGCGCTGGGCGTCGTGTCCTCGGCAGCGCTGTTTCGCTATCAGCGCCATGCGGCTGTGGGGGCGCTGATATTGGCCGCCGTGCTGACTCCGACCGGTGATGTCGTGAACCTGCTCCTCATGACGGTGCCGCTGGTGGTTTGTTACGAGCTTGGCGCCCTTGCAGCTTGGCTTATCGAACGGCGTCGGTCGCGGGGTACGCTCGCCACAAGCCACGAACTCTAGTGACTTCTGGGGTGGTGGATGTGTTATCGCTCCCACAACGCGGTCCGCCCGGGGGCGGTCCGGTGAGCACTGCGGGAGAGTGGGCTCATGGGTGCAGACGACGTGAACAAGGCGGCGCGAGAGCGAGCCAAGCAAATCGCAGAGGAGCGGCGTGTCCAGCGCAAGATGCGCCGGCGCGCATGCATTCTTTGCAAGG
Source organism: Myxococcaceae bacterium (assembly GCA_046155985.1). Lineage (GTDB taxonomy): Bacteria > Myxococcota > Myxococcia > Myxococcales > Myxococcaceae > JBJXGM01. The sequence continues at coordinate 4,682 of JBJXGM010000075.1, forward strand.
CGGAAGAGTCCGAACGCATTCCGCTGGGGCCACACCCCGACGGGATCGGGCCTTCGTGCCGAGACGAAGCGGGCTGTCAGCAGCGCCGCGCGTCGATGCCTCGGTAGTTCTTGCCGTAGGGGGCCCGGATGGTTGTGCTGAGCGGCGGTCGATTCGACGGCATCAAGGTTTTTTCGACGACGCTCGCCCGCGACCGTGAGCTCATGGGTGAGTCCATTACCCGGTGGATTCAAGAGAACCCGAATGTCGAAATCGTCGATCGCGAAGTGACGCAGTCCTCCGACAAAGAGTTTCATTGCCTGACAGTGACCTTGTTTTTCCGTCAGCGTGCTTTGCGCTGACGCTCCCCTGGCGTTAAGCAACGGGTCGTGATGGCGCGAGTGCTACCCCCGCTGACCACGACTTCGGCGCGTCTCGCTGTTGGGATCGTCGTCGCATCGATTGCCTGGGCACTGACGCGCAACGGCCTGGGCGCGTGGTTGTTGCTCTCTCCGCGAGCTGTTTTGCAGCACGGCGCAGTCTGGCAGGTGGCGACCTACGCGCTCTTGGCCACAGATCCGCTGGGCGTGATGTTTTCGGCGTTTCTGACGTGGACGATGGGGGGCTGGCTCGAGGGTCGTTGGGGCAAAAGACGCATGTTGGTTTTTTCCTTGGGCACGACCGTGCTCGCCGGTGTCCTGACGGTGGGCGTGTCGTGGTTCTGGTCTGCCGTGGCGGTGTCCACCTTCGATGGGGCCAGGGTGCTCACTTCGGTGCTTTGGGTGACCTACGGGCTGTCTCTGCGGCGAAACCAGGTGAGTTTTTTTGGCCTGCCCATGACAGGCGAGCAGTTCGCCCTGTTGGGCGTCGCCTGGGCGGTTCTGACAGGTATTTTCGGTAGCTGGGTCGCCATCGTGCCCGAAGGTTTTGCTCTGGGGTTGTCGTACCTCTTCAACCTGAACGGCGCGTTGAATCCGAAAACCCTTTGGCTTCGAATGCATGGCGCGTGGATTGAGCGACGGATGCGGGCGCGCGGCAAGCACCTGCGGCTCTTGGACAACAAGCGAAATACTTCGCGGGATTCGGACCGGTACCTTCATTAAAGGGTGAAACCGACGCGCGAATCGTGCATCTAGATGTCCACTTCCTCATTTCGAGGCCGGCAAGAGAAACTGGAGAAGACAAAATGCGCGCATTGGCAGTCGCGGCCCTTTTGGCCGCTGTCCCGGGATCGGCAGCAACGTATGATCTGGATTCAAGCCACACGTACGCTCACTTTTCGGTGAAGCACATGATGGTGGCGAACGTCCGGGGCGAATTCAGCAAGGTGACGGGAAGCATTCAGTGGGACGAGAAAGACGTCACCAAGTCCTCGGTCATGGCGACCATTGATGCCGCGACGATTCAAACCCGCGAGGACAAGCGCGACGCGCACCTCAAAAGCCCTGACTTCCTTGACGTCGCGAAGAACCCCTCACTGACGTTCAAGAGCAAGCGCGTCGAGAAGGGGCAGGCGCCCAACAGCCTTAAAGTTGTCGGTGACCTCACGATTCGCGGTGTCACGAAAGAAGTTCCGCTCGACGTGACATTCACCGACAAGGAATTCAAAGACCCCTACGGCAACATGAAGCGTGGCGCCACTGCGACGACCAAAATCAATCGTCGCGACTTTGGCCTCATGTGGAACATGCCGCTGGACAGTGGGGGTCTTCTGGTCGGCGAAGAAGTCGCCATTACCATCGAAGCCGAACTGCAACGAAAGCCCGAGGCCAAAGCGGCCGCAGCGGCGAAGTAGTGACCGTGGCTCAGGCGGTGGCGAGGCTAGCCCTCGGCCACCGTCTGAACGCTGCTTCGAAAAATGAAAATCCGCGCCGTGTTGGTGCGGTTGTCAGCAGGCACAACGAAAAACCCGGGCTGTTGATCGTCAACATCTGCGGAGAAGCCCGCAACCTGTCGGCCGTCCTTGAAGGTGACACGCACTTTGCGCCCCGTGTTGGGGGGTGGTCGAGCGCCGGCGGGCTGCATAAAGAAAATCGCCTTGATTCGGTCGGCCGCGATGGACTCTGGCAAGTCGCCCGCGGCGAGTTCCAGCGGAATCGCGCTCTCGAACAGGTTGACGTCGCGAAGGGTGCCGCGTTTCACCTGGCCCTCGAGCGTGTGAATGATGACCCGGTGCTCGCCTTCAACTTGAGCCATCGCGAGTGGCGTCTCGATGGTCGGTGCTGTGTGTACCGATGCCGGCGTCGAGATGGGCGTGGGTGCTGGCAAAGGCTCTGGTACGGATGCCATTGGGGGCGCCAGCGACGCTTCGACGGGAACGGGCGCTTCCTCAACCAAGTCCAGTTGGAGAATTTCTTCCGCGGGCGAGGGCGCATCGAAGTTCGATGCACCGAAGGGAACGGACTCGGGCGCCCCGGTGGAAATGTCTTCGAGTTCAAGCACTTCGGGTACTGAGCTGCCGAAGAGCGCTTCGCGAGAGTCGGCCAGGGGCTCTGAAGGTGTCTCCGCGAGAGGCTCGGAAAGAGCCTCCGCCAAAGGCTCGGAAAGAGCCTCCGCCGAAGGCTCTGGCACGGGCGACGTCACCAGTGGCTCCGGTTCGGCCATGGCGCCATACGCCAGGTCGTTGACCTCCGGTGCGAGCGTTTCGGATGCAAACCTTTCCGGAGCGGCGTTGGGAACAAAATCCACTGCAGGCGCCATCGGGATTTCGTCGGAAAGTCCTTCCGCCGAGCTCGGCAGGTCGAGCCCGATTTCGGGCGCTTTGCCTCCAGTCGGTGAGAGCGCGTAAGCGTGGTCTGCTGCGCTCTCCAACGGAACCGCAGTCGCCTCGACAGGCCCAGAAAAGTCGACCTCAAGTGGCACAGGTGCTTGTGCGAGTTCCGCCCCGAAGACAGGTTCCTCTGCGGGCGTGCTGGGAATGGGTGCTGCAACCTCTTCGGGGGCTTGGTGCAGCTCGGGGGCTAGCGCAAGGGCGGCTTCGTCATCTAGGGGGATGACGTCCGCCACCTCCACTTCAAGCGTGGGGGCTCTCCAATCTGGGACCGGCGATGGCGCTTCTGGCGCCGCCGCGGTATCGGCTGTTGCGGCGTTGACACTTGTTGTTTCGGATTCGGACCACTCAGGCGGCAGCGGAATGTCGGGAACGACCGCCGCCTCTGCTGGCAAGACAGGTTCAGGTTCGGCGGCGAGCGGGGGTGCTGTGGGAGCGGCTGGGGGTTGCTGTGCGTTTTGTGTCCACGCGGGCTGAGTACTTTGCTTGATGGGCTCCGTTGGCACTTGGGAGAGGGCCTGATCAAGCTGCGACCAGTTGTCATCGCCGGCGATGCCCAAGTTCTCGGTCGAGGATGGCCATGGCGTGGCTGCCGCGGCGGGTTGCGCAGCTTCAGTACCCGCTGCCACGTACGCTCCGGCGTATGGGTCGTATGGCCTGCCGTATTCGTCGAGCGGGTAGGGATACCAGTTGCCGTCGGATGCAATGTATCCAGCTTGCTGAGCCGAGGACTCCGCCTCACTTGTCAGCGGTGGGAAGCCGAGAATCTGACGCAGCTCATGCCACCGGTACCCTTCGGGTTCCGTCAAGGGTTCACCTCGAGTCCGCTTCTCCTCGAGGAACCGAAACTCTCGCATGGCGTCTTGGGTGTCAGACATCAATCAAGTCGGCGATTGTAGGGGTGTTTTGGGGTGCGGCGAAAGGTGAGAAATCAACGCCATCTACCTTCCGGTCAGCACATGGCGGGTTTCGTCGGTCAGCCGGAGGTCATCGAGCCCAAAGTGCTTCTGAAGCGCCGCCGCGACACGGTCTCCCTGCCCAAGCGCACGGAGGAACGCGAGCAAGCGTTCGGGGCCTCGCTTGTAGAGGCCTCGGACTGCCGTGCCGGCGTACGCGTACATGAGCCGTGGGTCGGATTGCCCGATGAGCGGGGCTTCCAACGCGCGCAAAGACGGCAGCCGTTTGGAATTCGCGGCCGCGCGGAGTGCAAACTGCTCGTTGGCGTCAGGGCCATCCCCTCCCAAAAAACGCCATTCAACGTATTGGGCAATGCCTTCATGCACCCATGCAGGAATCTGCGCCTGCCGCCCCGCAATCTCATCGATCAATGCGTGGGCATATTCGTGCGTCAAAACAGCGCGATTCTTCGGGGTGAGTTTCGCCGCGCCGTTCAGGCGAATGGCACCCTGGGCGTAAAATCCCGCAACGACTTGCCCCATGATGCCGCCGAACTGGCGAGCGAATTCCTCTGAAGAATACAAGACGACTTCGACCGGCTCTTGCTGCGCGTAGCCCAGCACACGCTCGGTGTGCAGACGCGCGCGTTCAAGCGCTCCAGACACTTGCCCTTCGAAGTCCGCACGCTGAGCAAAGTCTCGCTGGCCAGAAAAATAGCTAAAACGGAAGTGGCGCCCCTCTCTCGCGCGCATCCCTCGGGTCTCCCGTTCAACTGCGGACTCCGTCGCCGGCAGTGGGTTGCGCACTGGGCCCGGGGGTTGGGGCTGCCGCGCTGGCTCACCCATCCGTTGGACGCGCCGCTCCGTCTCGCGCAGGCGTTGAGTTTCGTTTTGGGACTGTACCGCCGCGCGCTCGGCGTTGGTCAAGAGCGCTTGGGCCTCTTCGTGTTCGGGCGCGCGCGACGGAATCGCCGAAAGCAGGGTTCTTGCCTCAAGGCCAAGCCCGTCTTCGAACAGCTGTCGGCCCAGCTCGAGCGCAAACCACGCGTCCTTTGGAAAGCGCGCGTGCCCCAGCCGCAGGGCTTCCTCGGCCGCGCCGCGTTGTTCTGTGGCACGTGCGGCGCGCACGTAGCACCGCAGCCCATTTGGAGTTGGCGAAATCGCCGCTGACCGCGCCGCGAGCGAAAAGGCCAAGATGCGGTCGTCGCTGAAAAGGGCCTCGCAACCTGCGTCAAGTGCACGGCCGACACGCTTTGCATCTGCTTCGGACAGCACTGACTGTCCGGTGGCGCCAAACGCCAGGAGCAATTGGTCCCAGGCGCCCTTCGCCGCCAGCGATTCCGCGGTCGCGGCCGGAGACCCGGCGTGAAGAAGGCTGACCATTGTCCAAGCGAGCATTGCGCTACTTTTCTTCCCGCACGATGAGGCCCTTCTGACTCAAGGCTTCTTGGATTTCGTCAACGTGCGAACGTCCGCGCGTCTCCAGGGTGACTTGAATTTCAACGTCTCCCAGCGGCGTCCTTGACGAGGCGCGTTCGTGGTGAATCTCAATGACGTTGCCGCCTTGTTCCGCCAGCGCGGCTGTAAAGCGGGCCAATAGGCCCGGTCGGTCGGGGACGGTGACGGTCAGGCGCACGCGCCGTCCATCGCGCACAAGGCCGCGCTCGATGATTCGCGACACCAAATTCACGTCGATGTTCCCACCTGTCAGCACGGCGACGACCCGCTTGCCGCGGACGTTCGGCACCTTGTCGTGCAGGAGTGCTGCGACAGCGGCAGCCCCAGCCCCTTCGGCGACTGTTTTCTCTCGCTCCAAAAGGTGCAGAATGGCGCTGGCGATGTCCTCGTCATCGACGGTGAGAATGTCGTCGATGTAGCGCTTTGCCAGTTCCAGCGTGTGTTCGCCGGTTCGGCGGATGGCGATGCCGTCAGCCAAAGTTGAAGCCGCGGGAACTTCGACCGGCGTGCCGGCTTCAAGTGCGCGGCGCAAGCTGGGAACGGCGGCCGTCTGGACACCAAACACCCGGACTTGTGGCCGCGCGGACTTGACGGCCAGTGCCGTGCCCACAGCGACGCCGCCGCCGCCCACTGGGATGACAACGATGTCGACGTCTGGCATTTGCTCGATGAGCTCAAGCCCTAGCGTGCCTTGACCTGCAATCACCGTCGGGTCGTTGAAGGCGTGCACCAACAGGGAGCCCTCACGCGCTTGCACCGCCAGTGCTTCCTGGTAGGCGTCGTCGTAGTTGTCGCCTTTGAGAATGACGCGCGCGCCGAACCCGCGGGTGTTGCTAATTTTGATGAGCGGCGAGCGCACCGGCATCACGATGGTGGCTTGAATGCCCAAGATCCCAGCGGCATAGGCCAGTCCCTGGGCATGGTTTCCGGCGGAGGCGCCGATGACGCCCTTTGCCCGTTCTGGTTCGCTGAGCAAGAGCAGCTTGTTGAACGCACCGCGCACTTTGAAGGAGCCGGTACGCTGCAGATTCTCCAGTTTGCAAAAAACGTCGGATGCGCCCGAGCGCTGGCGCAACACTTCGTCGCGGCTCAACGGCGTTTCGTCCACGCGGCCGGCGATGCGCGCCTTGGCTGCTTGAATGTCGCCGAGGGTCAGCACAGGGCCCTCAGATGCCGCGCAAAAGGGTGGCTTTGCCCACGCGGCCAATCGCGACGACGTAGGCCGCGGTGCGGAAGGAGAGACGGCGGCTCTTCGCGACGCTGGAGACCCGGTCGTAAGCGTCTTTCATTGTTTTCTCCAGCTCTGCGGTGACGCGATCTTCTTCCCACGTCAGATGCTGCATGTTCTGGACCCACTCGAAGTAACTGACGACAACGCCGCCGGCGCTGGCGAGAATCTCAGGCACCACGACGACGCCGCGCTTCTCGAGGATCTCGTCGGCTTCGGCCGACGTGGCGTCATTGGCCGCTTCGACAACGATTTTGGCGCGAACGTCGTTGGCGTTGCCCTTGTGAATCGCACCACCCAGGGCAGCCGGAATCAGCACATCGCAATCTGCGCCAATGACTTCTTCCTGTGCGCAAGCCGTACCGCCGGGGAAGCCACGCACCGTGCCGTGGCGTTTGACGTGTTCAAACACCGCAGGAATGTCCAAACCGCCCGCGTGGCGCACAGCCCCCATCACGTCGGACACAGCGACAATGAGGGCACCATCGTCAGCGAGCAGCCGTGCAGCGTGGCTGCCGACGTTGCCAAAACCTTGAATGGCAATGCGAAGCCCTTTGAGTGGCCGGTTGAAGTCCCGCAGAATCTCTCTGCACGTAAACAACACACCACGCCCGGTGGCGGTTTCGCGCCCGCGGGAGCCGTAGAGGTCGAGCGGCTTTCCTGTGACCACCGCCGGCGCATGGCCGTGGTACTTGGAAAATTGGTCCATCATCCACGCCATCACCTGCGGGTTGGTGTTGACGTCGGGACCTGCGATGTCGCGCGTGGGGCCAATCAGGTCTTGGGTTTGGTCCACGAACTTTCGCGTCAGGCGTTCGAGCTCTTTGGGCGAAAGCTGGCCGGGGTTGCAGGCGATGCCGCTCTTGGAACCGCCGAAGGGCAAATTCACGACGGCGGTTTTCCACGTCATGAGCGCCGCCAGGGTGCCGATTTCGTCTTGGGTGACGGCGGGGTGATAGCGGACACCGCCCTTCATCGGGCCACGGCTGTTGTCGTGCTGCACGCGGAAGCCGTGAAAAGTGGCGACCTCGCCCGAATCGAGCTCGATGGAGACCTGGACTTTCACTTCGCGCAACGGCGTGGCGAGCAGCGTTTCAATGCGGTCGCCCACGTCCATCAGGCGGGCGGCTCTGCGGAAATACTGTTGCGGTCCGTCAGTCGGCATCGGAGGGGAGCCACCTTATCAGCGCTTTTGCGGCGATGCCGCTTTGAACCGGCTGTAGTAAACAAGGCCCATGCAATCGGCACTGACGACGTACTTCACGGGTGAGAGAGAAGGCGGCCTGCTCGTGGCACTTGTGGGTGCTGGACTGCTCGCCGTGGCGGCGCTCTTGGTGGGGCGTGGTGACTTGCGTCCGTTTGCAGTCACGCTTGGGATTTGGGGGTTCTTGGCCTTGAGTGTTGGGGTTGGCTTGACTCTCAAAACGCCCGCACAAGTGGCTGGCCTGTTGAACCAACTCGGCACCGACGCCCAGGCGTTTTTTGCGGCAGAAGCCCCACGCATGGCGCGCGTGCAGCGCAACTTCGAGATTCTCGAGCGCATTTGGTTTCTGTTCATCTTGGTTGGCGCCTGGGTCGCCTTGCGTTGGAAAACGCATGCCACGGTGAACGGCATCGCGCTGGGCATTTTGGTTGGCGCATCCGTCGTGCTGGCCTTTGACATCATCGCCGAGCGGCGTGGGGCGGTTTACCTCAAGGCCCTGGAGCAGGAGCGCGCAGCACTCGCCGCTCGATAAGCGAACACGTTCCGGAACTGGCGACTTTGCACCTCACGCGTGGTTAAGGTCGCCGGCGTCCGAGGCGCTTCGCGCCGCCTGGGTTCGGACTGCAAAGCCTCCTCCAATCACCAAACAGCCACGACGGAAAAATGCCGTGGAGTTCACTTGGTCCAAACCAAGTTCAAGTACCCGAGCTCCTAAATTTATCGAGCGCTTCGTGGCGGCCGAGCACGCTCAATCTTGAGTGCTTTTTCGCCGTGCGCTTTCCCCGTGAGTGCTTCGAAAGCGCCGGCGTCTGCGTCGGCGACGAATGCATACGAATAGGTGGGGCGCAGCTGAAGTGACGCGATTTTTTCCACCGGGGCGCCGAGGCCGCCCAACACGGCCCGGATGCCCGCGTCGTCGAGGCCTTCGCTCATTCCCAGGTTGAGCCAAAGCCGCACTTGCCCAGGTGCCGCTTCTTTGGATCTCGCGGCGTCAGGTCTAGCAGGTCTAGGCGCTTTGTCGGCGCGGTCTGCGTGTTCCGCAGGCGCGGCCCGCGCGGGGCGTTCTGCGCGCTCTCGACCCGTGCGCTCGCGACGTCCGGCGGGCTTCGCATCACGCCTGCCTTTGCCATCGCGTTCGCGGGGTGGCCTTGCGGGGGCCTCTGTTCGCGGCGGGGTGGCAGCAGCACCGCCCTGTGCTTGTTCCATGCGGTGGTGAACGAAAAAATACTTCAGGAGAAAGCCAAGCAAATCGTCTGCGTCGGCGCGTTGCTTCAGTTGTGCAGCGAGCGGTTGGTAGCCCTCGTGCACGCTTCCCGCAGCGGACTCGCGAATCTCGCGCACGTGGCGCTCGGTCCAAAGGCGCATGGCCTCTTCGGGCGACGCCATCTGCTTCTTCTCAAAGTGAATTTGGTACTTCTTCTCCAACACGCTGAGCGTGGCGATTTCGCGCCCTGAAGTCAGGTTGATGGCCGTGCCCGTTTTCCCGATGCGGCCGGTGCGTCCGACGCGGTGCAAATAGACGGCAGGGTCCTCGGGCAGCGAATAGTTGATGACGTATTTCAAATCCGAAATGTCGATGCCACGGGCGGCGATGTCGGTGGCGACCATAAACGCGACCTCGCCGCGCTTCACTTTGGCCATCACGCGTTCACGCTCTTTCTGCGGCAAATCGCCGTTCAAGAGTTCGGCGTCGAAACCGTTGCGATTGAGTACCGCCGCGACCAGCGCGGTGTCGTCGCGCGTGTTGCAAAACACGATGGCCGCGTCGGGCTGTTCCATTTCCAGCACGTAAATCAGGTTTCGCGGTTTGGGAAACGCATCGCTGATTTCGTAGCGAATGTGGTGGATGTGATCGACGGTGAGAACATCGCCGGACAAAAGCAGCGTTTCGGCGTTCGTCGTGTAGCGCGCAATCAGCCGTTCGATGTCGGGCGGCACGGTGGCCGAAAACAACATGACCTGTCGGTTCTTGGGCAGCTGGTCCAAAATCCGGGTGACTTCTTCGTAGAAACCTTGGTTCAGCATCTCGTCGGCTTCGTCCAAAACCACGTGCGTGCACTGCTCGAGCCGCAGCGTTTTTCGACGAATGTGGTCGTAGACGCGGCCGGGTGTGCCGACGACGATGGTGGCACCTGTTTCGAGCGCGGTTTCTTGGTCTTTCATCGAAGCGCCGCCGTAGATGGCTGCGACGCGCACGCCTTTGTACTTGCCCAAGTCGCCCAGTTCCGCGGCCACTTGGAGCGCGAGTTCTCGCGTCGGGCACAGAATCAGCGCACGAACAGCGCCCTCGTCGCCAGCGATGCGTTCAAGCAAAGGCAAGCCGAATGCTGCCGTCTTTCCGGTGCCCGTCTTGGAGCGAACGATGAGGTCTTTTCCTGCCATTGCAGGCGCGTACGCCTGTGCCTGGACGGGTGTCGGGTGAACATACCCCCGCTCGGCCAAGGCCTTTCGCACCGGCGCGGAAAGGTTCAAGTCGTCAAAACCAACGTCAGCGAGATATTCCTGCGGGCGGTGGTGAGGCGCGCTAATACCTTCCGGTTCGATCATTGGCAGAGGGCATAGCTTTCGCCCTGACGCGAGGCAACCGAGGACTGACACGGATGGGGCGGTCCCCAAAGAATTCAGGCAAACGGAAGACCCCCAAAGTCGCTGGTGTGAAAGCCAAGCGAGAGGCCGAAGGCATGGCTGCCGAGCCGGTGGAAGCCGAAATCGTTGAGCCAGCCGAGGACGAGCTCGAAGAGGTCGACGCCGCGGACACGTCCGCCGCTGACGAAAAAGCTGCCGAGCGAGGGCTTTCGCGCAGAGACCCCATGGCGCAGTACATGGCTGAAGTCACACGGCATTCGTTGCTGACCCGCGAGGAAGAACACGCGTTGGCCGTGAAGTACCGTGAGAGTGGGGACTTGAACGCAGCTTACCGTTTGGTCGCGGCGAACTTGAGGTTGGTGGTGAAACTCGCCCACGAATACCACCGAAACCCGCTCTTGCTCTTGGACCTCATCCAAGAGGGCAACATCGGCCTCATGCAAGCGGTGAAGAAGTACGACCCGTACCGCGGCGTCAAACTCTCGAGCTACGCCGCCTGGTGGATTCGCGCGTACATCCTTCGCTACATCATGGACAACTGGAAGATGGTGAAGTTGGGCACGACCGAAGCCCAACGCAAACTGTTCTTCAAGCTGCGTCAGGCGCAGGAAAAACTCTTGTCACAGGGTTTTGAGGCGTCGCCCAAGCTGCTCGCCGAACGTCTCAATGTATCCGAGCAAGATGTTGTCGAAATGGACCAACGGCTTGGGCACGACGAAGTCTCTCTGGATGCGCCGCTCAACGATGAAAGCTCGAGTACACGGGGCGACCGCCTCTTGACGTCCGGCGCGATGCCCGCCGACGAGCGTCTGGGCAATGCGCAACTCCAAGCGTTGTTCAAAGAAAAGTTGGCCGAATTCGCGCAAACGCTGAAAGACGAAAAGGAACGCTACATTTTTGAAAAGCGCCTGACGTCCGACGAACCGCTCACGCTTCAAGACATCGGCACGCACTATGGCGTCAGTCGCGAACGCGCGCGCCAAGTCGAAGCTGCACTGATTGCCAGGATGCAAGTCTTCATGCGCGAGCGCATTCCAGACTTTGATTGGGTGGCTGGGGAACCCCGCAGCGATGACTAGGGGTGGTCTCCAAGAGACCCTCCAGCTGCTGCGCGATGACGCGGGACAAGATGGGCATCAGCTGCTCGCGTGATGGCATCGATTCACGGCCCGCTCCCTGCGGTGATTTTCAAATTGTCGAACACGACGCGTGACTGCCAACCGGAGAAAGCAAAGAAGCGATGCTCATCACCTTGCAGGGGCGAGGGGTCGTCCACCGCAAGAAACGGTTTTCCGTCGAGTTCCCACGTGATGCGCTGGCCCATCCGCGCGATGCGCCAGTGGTAGCGCCGGCCGGACTCCACCCGAAAGTCTGAGCGCGCGACGCGGTCTTGGGCGTGCTCATCCATGCGCGCGATGGCGGATAGGGTGTTTTTCCATCCGCCGAGAACAAACACGTAGCCGCTGGCCAGGTAGCGGGCCCTGGGGTCGCCGGCATGGAATGAGCGGCCATCGCCCCACGCTTCGACTTTGATGTCGCCTTCGGGGCTCTCCGTCGAGGCGTCGAATTCAATGACGGCGTTGTCCGGAATGGGTCGCAGCAGCCACACCGGGTGGTTTCGCGCACCGTCCATTTGAAGTTGTCCCTCGACCAACCGAACAGCCGTCGGTTCTGTGGGCCCCCAATCTTCTCCCAGCGCAGTGCGCGAGAAGTCATCGGCAAAAGGCCCGCCCGCCATGGGCGGTGGTGGCGCCGGCGCTGGAGGCAGGGGACCCGACAAAAGGCCAACGCGAAGCCTGTCGAACAGCACATCGTGTTCACCGCTGGAGAGGCCAAAGCGGTCATGCCTCTGGCCAAAGAGCGGGTCGGGGTCGGTGTAATCGATGACCACCTGTCCGTTGATCGTCCAGCGGATGCGCGCCTCCGAACGCTCAATGCGCCAGGTCTGCGAAGCGCCCGGCTTGAGCGCAATGGGGGTGCCATGAACGCTGTCGGTTTCGCGCCGCCGGTACAACGTGGGCTTGGCGGTTGGACCCTGGGCGCTCAGCACAAAGCGGTAGCCGGACAGGGGGTCTTTGCCGTTGCCGAACATTTCGGCCCGAACATCCGCTTCAGGCACCCGGGGCTTGGCATCAAACTCGAGCCAAATGTTTCGAGGCAGCTTCGCCAGTAGCCACAGTGGATTGTTGCGAACGCCAGGTGACCAAAGGACACCCTGCACAATGCGCCAATCGCCGCCAGTCACCTGGTAACGCTCTGTCAGCTTCACATCGCCATCGAAGTCGTCGGCGTAGGGCAGGCCCACGCGTGCATCCGGCTCGCCGCGCAGCGCATGGTGAATCAACGGAAGATTGACCAGGGCAATGATGCCCAACAGGATGGCCCACGCGCGTGGACTGAGCGGCGGCGTTCGTTTCGACATCGGTCGTTTTCCTCAGTAGCGCGCCCAGGCGAGCAGCACCAAAAGCAACCACAGGACCATGACGGCCAGCCCTGGAACGAAGGCCCATCGTGGCGTGAGCGTTCTCGCCACAAGCGCCCGCGCGGCGTCGGCGAGGGGACCGGTCGCATCGTTCTGCGGCACGGCCTGCAGCACGGCGATGGCTGCCCGCCGGGCTGAGACAACATCGCCGGCGTCGTAGTGGGTCAACGCAGAAGCAAGTGCGGGGTGGTCGGCAGAGGCCTTGGCCATGGGGCTCTCTATAGCCGAGCCTCCGGTGAGGCCGAAAGCACGTTGCCAACGGGACACCGACAGCGATTCGCACAGCGCGTGTATAACGACCGCCATGGCGCGCATCTCCCGGCGGCATTTCCTCACTGCTTGCGCTGCGATAGGGGTTTGGCCCCGTGCGTCATCGGGCTTCGGCGAGGCCTCCAAGTTTGTACCGGCCGTGGCGATGCATCGTGGCCGATGGGACGCACGCCATTCGGGACTTCGGCGGCTGGCCTGGGAACTGCAGCAGCGCACTTCGGTCGAGGTTTTGCTGGACGTTCGTCCGCTGCCGTTGGTGAGTCCAAAACTCTTTGAGCATCCTTTTCTCTACATGGGGTCAGAGGGTGGCTTGCCGCGCCTGGGCGACGACGAGGTGGAAAATCTCCGTCGGTACCTGACTTACGGTGGGTTCTTGGTGGTCGATGCTTGGGGCGATGCCGCCGCATCGACCCTCGACACAGATGTTCGCCGCGAACTCGCGCGCATCTTGCCCCAAAGCCCGCTGTTCCCACTTCCTCCTGAACACGTGATTTTCAAGAGCTACTTTTTGCTCGAAAGCGCACCGGGGCGTTTTCTACGGCAGCCGGGGCTGTGGGGCGCGAAAGTCGGTGAGCACGTGGGTGTCGTCTACACGCCCAACGACCTGCTGGGTGCGTTCGCCCGCGACGAGAGCGGTGAATACGCGTTCGACGTTTCTCCCGGGGGCGAACAGCAGCGCGAGTTTGCATTTCGTCTCGGCGTGAACCTCTGCATGTACGCGCTGTGCTTGGACTACAAGGACGACGCGGTCCATCTGCCCCTGATTCTGAACAAGCGACGTTAATCCCAGAAATCGCCTGAGTTGATACCAGCCTCACGGGGGCTTTTGGCCGATCCCTTTGTCGCTCGGCGTGCCGTGCCACTGGGCACTGTCACGCCTCGCTTCGCGGTATCTGCCAAAATCCCCTCGTGATCCCTGGTCAACTCAGGCGATCTCTGGGATTAGGACGCCATTCGCCATGCTCACCGGGACGGACAGCGAGTGGCGTTGGGTGAGTCTCTCGCCACTGCCGGTCTGGGCGCTTGTGGCAGCAGCGTTCGTCCTGTGCTTGGCAGCGTGGTTTGCCCTTTCTGGACTGCGCCAGGAACCCACGCGCTGGAAGCGACGGCTCTTGATGGGGCTTCGTCTTTGCACGGTGGGCGCGGCGGCACTCCTTCTTCTGGAACCTGGCCTTCGGCGCGTTCAGGTGTCGCAAGTCCGCAGTCGCGCCGTGGTGCTGATCGACCGGTCGGCATCGATGGGGTTTCCGACAGGGCCCGGAGGCCCACGACGCCTGGAGCGCGCCGCAGAATGGGCGCGGGCGTTGCAGGCGCAGACCCAGGCAGGGACAGCGCCCTATCGCCTCGAGTGGAACGCGTTTGGCACCGAGCGGACCTCTCTGACGACCGACGCGTTGCTCTCGAGCGCGCTGTCCCCGAAAACAGACATCTTGAATGCGTTTCGAAGTTTGAAGGCCGAAAACGTTGTCGGTTCTTCGCAAGAAATCGCAGGGGTCGTTCTTGTTTCAGACGGCGCTGACAACGTTCATCTGGTGGCAGGCCTCAACGCGCTGTCGCGACGCGAACTCAACGGATTGGGATTCCCTGTGTCGACAGTGCTGGTCGGTGAGGACGCGCTCAAGGACCTCGCCATCGAGGATGTGCGCGTCGACGATTTTGCGTTCGTGCGGAACTCTTTTTCGGTCGACGTCGAAGTGCGTGGCCGGGGCTTTGGGGGCCGGGCCGTACCGGTGACCTTGAAACGCGAAGGCCAAATTGTGGGTGTGCAAGAGGCTCGGCTGCAGGGCCCCAACGCCAGCGCGAAGCTTCGTTTCACCCTCACACCCGACCGCACGGGGCGATTCGTTTACACCGTCGGTGTCCCCGTGTTTCCAGACGAGGCGGTGCAGGAAAACAACCAACGTTCGTTCGTTGTGAAAGTGATTCGTGACCGCGTGCGGGTGCTCTTGGTCGTGGGGCAGCCGTCTTGGGACGAGCGCTTTCTGAGGGCGCGGTTGAAGTCCGATGCCAACGTCGACTTGGTCAGTTTCTACATCTTGCGCACGCAGTCCGATGATCCGCGCGTTTCATCAGACCGAGAGCTCTCGCTGATTCCGTTTCCGATGGAGGAGATTTTCGACGCCAAGCTGGGGACGTTCGACGTTGTCATTTTCCAGAACTTCGGTCGCGCGGACCCGGCTCTTTCGATTGCAGCGTATGAGCGCAATCTGGAGGCCTACATCTCTGGGGGCGGGGCGTTTGTCGTTGTCGGCGGTGAACACGCATTCGGGAGCGGGCAGCGGTTTCCGATTTTGGGACAAGCGCTTCCCGTGGAAGCGGCGGCGCTCGCTCCTGACGAGGCCTCTTTCGTGCCGCAGTTGACGGTGGCTGGTGAGCGACACCCCGTCACGGCGTGGTTGGCGAACCGTACGGAAAAACGGGGGAGCCGATGGACGGGTCTGCCCGCGCTTGACGGTCTCAATCTGGTGCGCGCGCGCGAGGGGGCAAGTGTTCTTTTGGAACACCCTTCGCGAACGTTGGACGGCAAGCCGGCGCCCCTGGTGGTTGCCGGCGAATACGGGCGCGGCCGCGTGCTTGTCGTTGCTTCCGATGCCAGTTGGAAATGGGCTTTCGTGGGCAATGCCGAAGGCACGTCCAGTCGGGACTACGAACGCTTCTGGGGGGCGGCTTTGCGGTGGCTGATTCACGACCCAGACCTGTCCGCTGTGTCGCTTGCGGCCGACCCATCCGTCGTGGAACCCGGCCAGCCTGTCGGCGCCGTCGTCACGGTTCGCAGCGCGGGCTTCGAGCCGGTACCTGGCGCCTCGGTGCGTGTCGAATTGCGGTCCGCAGATTCCGGTCAGCGGTTGGCGGAGAAAACTGCGGTGACGGGTCAAGATGGAACAGCCCGCGTTGATTTCGGAGCACAACCTGCGGGGGCCTATCAGTTGCACGCCAGTGCGACGTTGGGTGACAGGGCGGGTGACAAGCCGGGTGGCAAGCCTTTGGGGGAAGCCGACGATGCCCTTGCTGTCCGCACGGTTGGCCCGGAACTCGGCGATGCCAGCGTCCGCCCCGGGCTCATGTCGGACATTGCGCAAGCGACGGGGGGTCGGACACTGTCGACGGCAGATGCCGCCTTGGACCGGATTCCGCTGAGGCCTGCGCCACGCGTCGAGGTGGGTCGCAGCGAAGACGAACCCCTGTGGGACCGTTGGGCGTCGCTCGCTGTGTTGGGAACCCTGCTGTCGCTCGAATGGTTTCTGCGCCGACGGTTTGGGTATCTCTAGCGGAACTTGGATGAATCTGCGCCATTCAGCGCCTCACCGTTTTCTGTGGCGAGGCGCAGCAATGCCGAGAGCAGTTCGTCAACAGGCCGACGACCCAAAGCGCCGGTCGACAGCGCCAGCCTCATTTTCTGCAACAAGTTGGTCCGGGCCTTCAAGTGACGTGGGGAGAGCTCTGTCTGCTGGCCTTCGATCGGGTTGCCCCCGACCACAGCAGGAAGAACTTTGCGTTCCAGTACAGATAACCTGCCGAGCCACGCGACGAGCTGACGTTCTTCGCGCTGAGTGAGCGGCAGCGGCGGAGCATCGCGAGGCCGAGGGCGCCACTCACCCCTCTTCAGGCGTGACTTGAGGGGAGTGAGGTCCCGCGGTTCATTGTCGAAGGGTTCAACTTCCCGCGGCGCGCCTTTTCTGTCCCCATCGTTCTGCCAGAACGGCCGAAGTGCTCGAGCGCGGGCCGGGCGCCGGAGCTCCCTGTCTGCCTGCTGGAGGATTTCGCCCACCCGTTGATGGCTGACCCCAAGCGCTTCGTCGCCGATGTCGCCGAGCGTCCATTCCTCTCCGTCTCGTAAGCCATGCCGCAGAGGAACTGCCTGCTGCGCTTGGGGACGCAGCGTGGCGACCACGTGTTTGATGGCCTCGGTACGCTCGCGGCGAAAAAGCAGGTTCCATCCTGAAGGTCCAGGGTCCCGACGCCCCAGGAGCTCGCTTCGGGAGACGAAGCCGCCCGAGGGCTCCAGGGGAAGGGGATAGGCGCGATGTGCCTGTCTGCGCAGCCGGTCGATCTCTTTCGTCGCATCGATGCGTGTCAGCATGGCCTGCAGTTCCTGAACGTCGACGCGCGGTGCGTTCGCCAGCGGGCCCTGGGGTTCGCGGATGGCGCGGTGAAGTAACCAGAAGCTTTTGTGCAGAGTTTTGGGCGGCAACCTGTACTGGGCGGCGACCATCTGACGAACGCGAGCGCTGGTCTGCCTGTAGAGGGTCTCGTATTGAAAGGGTGTTGCTCTCGCGAGTAACGCGAGGACGGCGAGCTTGGCCTCGGCAACGAAGTCCTCCGGCGTGAGATGGGTGAAAGGCAGCCCCAGGACTTCTTCGAAGAGAAGGCGGAAAAGATGGAAATCCCGAATGGCCCCTTGTTCTATTGAGGGAAAGAAGTGTGTGTAGACGGTAGCTCTGGCCTGTTCCCGAATGGCCGAATTTTCATGCGAAAGCTGTCGCAGAACGTCGTTGATGGGGCCGTCCTTTGCCGGACGCCACCGTGTGCCAGTCTTTATTCGAACAATACCTGCCAACGCCGAACTCCCCGTGAAGTGACGAGTTGTCGCTCAGCCTCGCGGACAGGTTGTCAAAGGCGTGAGCGAAAACACCCAAGCGCCAACACGCTCAGTGATTTCCAGTGTTTGTGCACGTTCCAGCCGCAGCCTTCACCTGATTGCGACGCTCGGGTCGCGAAGCGGTCTTAGGCGATCTGCAAGTTCCCGCCGCGGACGTTCGCGCATCCATTCGGAAGGGTGGTTCTTCACCCCATCGCGCTGCTGACTTGGTTCAGGCCAAGTTGAAGACGCATTCGAAAGTTGTGGAGCACCTTGAGCCGCGACGGCTCGCATGTCTTGGCCTTGTGCTTGCACGCGTATGGTCTATGTATATGGGAGTGTCAGACTCAAATGTTATGAGGTGCGCATGACGACGATGGATGAAGTGAAGGATTTGTCCGACGACGCGCTGCTTCGGCAGGTAAAAGGTGCGCTTGTGCAGTCCCGGGGTTTGCTTGCCGACGTTCTCGCGCTGTTGAGCGAAGTCGATGCCCGAAGGCTGTACCTCAACCGGGCCCATCCTTCCCTGTTTGCCTACTGCGTTGCTGAATTGGGATTCTCGGAAGACGAGGCGTATGCCCGAATTCTGGTGGCCCGCGCGTGTCGGCGGGTTCCGGGGGTGCTGGAAGCGGTTCGTGAAGGCCGCATTCACCTGACGGCGGCGCGCCTCTTGGCGCCGCATCTGACAGAAGCCAACTGCGAAGCCCTGTTGGGTGAAGCGGCAGGGCGTTCTCGGCGCGAGGTCGAAGAAATCGTGGCGCGCTTGGCCCCGCAGCCGCCGGTGCCAGACAGCATCCGAAAACTGCCGGTTCGACAACCGGCGAGTGCCGGCGATGAGAGGGGTGCGCTCTTTATCGCCACTGCGTCATGTGAGGAACCTGTCGCACCTTCGGCGGTCGCCGGCGCTTCGGCCGCTGTTTCAGCGTCGCCTGGCGCACCCACGGCGCTGCGCCCACCTCAACCGGCGTTCGTGCCGCTGGCTCAGGACAACTTCAAGGTGCAGTTCACCGCGCCAAGAAGCCTTCGAGACAAGCTTCGCAAGGCCCAAGCCCTTCTGGGCGCCGACGATGTCGCCAGTGTGATGGAGAAGGCATTGGACTTGCTCCTTGTCGACGTCAAGAAGCGGCGATTCGCTTTGGTGCCCACGCCGAGGAAAACGCCGCTGCAGACGATGCGCGGCGCAGGCCGACACGTTCCGGCGGCCATTCGACGTGCTGTGTTCCTGCGAGACGAAGGGCGGTGCACTTTCCATGACGACAGGGGCCATCGCTGCAATGAGACGCGGCATCTTGAATTCGACCACATCAAGGGCTTTGCGCGAATGCGGGTGCACAGCGTCGAAGGGGTGCGTCTTCTTTGCAGCGCGCACAATCTGCTTGAGGCCGAGAGAGTGTATGGGCCGGAGTTCATCGCCGCGGCATCGGGCGCGAGGGTGAAGGCTCAGACGCTTGAGAGGCCAGGCCGGCGAACCACCCGAGAGAAACAACTGGGTTCAGAACTTGTTAGCCCTTCTTCTTTGCAGCGAGGTCTGGAAGCACTCGAAACGCGGTTGATGAACGACCCAAGCGATAGGTTTCAAAGCCGCGCCGGTCCAACGTGAACGACCCCGCACGCCATCCGGTCGCCCGCGCTGCCCGCCGGCTGACTGGCGTAGTCGTCACCCTGTGCATGCAAAACAACCGCGCTGCCGTCAGCGTCGAGAAGCGAGCGGGGGCCTGGAGACAGCGTGACGCCACTGGCAAATGTCTCGAAGGCGAGTTCGCCGCTCGCCGGCCGAACCAGGTTAGGCAAGTCGCCGGCGTGCGCGCCGCCTGGCGTGTGAAATCCGTGAAGCTTCTTGTCGGGGTTGAAATGGCCACCCGCGGACGCAAACGGGGGGTCGCACCGTCCCACTTCGTGAAAGTGAAACGCGTGATGGCCGGTGGGGGCGCCTGGCTTCTTCTGCGTGCGGGGCAGGCGAAGTGTGCCTTGCACCAGGACGCCTTGGGGTCCCTCGGTCAGTGTCAGGGTGCCAAGCGCTTTGCCGCCTGTGTCGCGCACCGTGGCGCGTGCCGTGAGGGGTGCCATCCGCGGCGCTGTCACAGGCGCTGCCGCCGGCGCGGATGCGGGGGTCTCCGGGACGAAGCTGCCCCCATCCACGGCCAACATCGAAAACAACACGAGGCTCAACGTCATGGCTGACTCCAATTCAACGGTTTGCGGGGGTGCTTAGCGCACTTTCGGACACCGGCAGAACTCGTGCGGCGCCAAACACCGGCGCCCAAATCTCCTGGACCTCGCGCGAATTGATGAAAGTCACCAACCTCGCGAAGAGCGCTTCGGGCCCGCCCAGTCGCTGGGCCCACGCTCGCCCGCCAGGCGAGAGGTTGGGCTGGGGTGACTGAAGTTCGCTCAGCGAAAGCCGAGACGCCACATCGAGACCGTCTCGGAGGACACGCTCGGGCACCCACAGGGGAGCAAAACGCGCGTGCTGGTAGTCGTGCACGCAGCCCGGCGTTGTGAGAAGTGCCGCAGAGAGCGGCCGCTCACGGATGTTGAAGAGCAACTTCGTCGGGCAGGCATGGGTGTCGTAGGCGCCGCGAAGACGGTGGTCGCCGCGAGGAATCCAAGCGCGATCAAGGTAGCAATACGCGCGAGCACTGTCGGGCAGTGTGCCGCGGTGGCGAGCGCCGGCGTAGCGATAGAAGGGCCGCACCGCATGGTGGTGAGTCGCCACTTCGTGTGGAAGTGATTCACGAAGCGCCCGAAGCTTGGGAATCAACCTTGCCGCGAGCCCGTGAGCCTCTGCAAAGTCGGCCATTCCCGCGGGCGGGGTGCGGGCGAACGCCACCACCCGTGAAAAGAGGCGCTCGGCGTTTTCATCGGTCAGAAGTTCATCGAAACGGGTTTTGAGGCCTGTAAGTGAGATGGGCAGAAGCGCTGTCAACGGCTCGCCTTCTGTGCGCCAGCGCTCGTCCAGCTGTCGGGCCTGTTTTGGCACCGGCGAAAAAAGAAAGTCGGGTTCGCCACCGGGTTCAAACGACTGCGCCGGTGTGAGCTGCGACGCCGCGAACGCGCCGCTGGAAGGCTCGCGCCGAAGATAGCGTGTGGGCGAAGCTGCTGTGGCTGAAGTCCAGACGGTTGCGCAGACGTTCACCCGTGCGTTCGAGAAGATGCCGTGGCCCAAGTCCAAGACGCTTCGAAGCGAGAGCGAGCGCAGCAAAGCCTTGCGAACGGGTGCGTACAGGTAGCTGTCGAGCAGCGTCGAAGGTGTGAGGAATGCCAGCAGCCCCTGTCCTGTCCGCAACCGCTCGCGCGCCATCAAAAGGAAAAAGGCGAAATCATCGCGCAGGCTTGTCCCTCTGGGCAGGGGCTCATCCAGCCACGCGCAGAGGCGTCGATAGCTGGTCTTGTCGCGAAGCTGGGGCGAGCGCCCATTGAACGGTGGATTGCCCACCCACACCTCGAATGCATCGCTGGAGGGTCCTGGAAGTTGAGCGAGGCCATCGCGGAGCGCGTCCGCCAAGACGATGCGCGCCTTGGGAACGCGTGCGCGGCACCGCGCAGCACTCGATTCATCGAGCTCAAAACCCCACAGGCTGGCACGCTCAAACCGTTTCGCAGCCGCCGCCAAGAACGCGCCCGCACCGCAGGCAGGGTCGACAATCCGAATCGCGCGCCCTGGGGGCAAAAGCGGTGAGACTTCATCGAGGAGCGCCTCGACGAGCGGTGCAGGCGTGAAATAAGCGCCGCGTTCACGCCGATGCGACACATCGTCGGCAAGTGATTCTTCATCAAGCGCTTGCATCGCGGCCCTTCCAATTGATTTGGCCAACGATGTCTCGTGCCGCCCACTCTCCCGTTTCACAGGCGCCTTCCATGAATCCCTGGGCGTCTTGCGAGCAGTGTTCACCGGCGAAGAACAGACGCTCGACCGGCTCGCGTTCAACGCCACCCAGAGAAGTCCACTGGCCGGGCGTGTAGCAAGCGTAACTTCCCAGCGTGTACGGGAAGGTTGGCCAATGAAAGCGCGCGTGCGGTTGCCCGGCGCGGTGGGCGCTCGCGCCAGGAAGTATCGGTTCGAGTTGGCCGACGAACCGCTCCGCATGCCGCGCAACGGTGTCCGCACCCATCGCCACGCCGGCGTCACCACCGAAATATTGGGTCAGAACACCGCCTTCGCCGCTCGAGAGTCGCGTGGCATCCCAGCACATTTGAAGTGCAGAGTCGGTGAGCACCGTGCCGTCGTGGGTCGGTCGCCAGTAGCGCGCCGAAAAGCCGACCAGCAACTTCGCGTTCGTGCCGTACCCGAGGGTGTCAATCGCCAGACGCTTGCGTGGTGAAAGCGCAATGCGCAGGTCCACTTGGCGCAACCGTGTGAAGGGCAGGGCGAGGACCACATGCGAGGCAATGGCCTCCTGTGAGGTGGCGCCTCGTCTGAGGGTACTCACGTACTGCCCGTCGGGTCGCAAACGAATGGACTCCAACGCCGTTTCTGTTTCGACCTGAGGTGCAAGCCCCGCCGCCAAGCGCGACGCCAGTTGGTCGTTGCCGCCACGCACGCGAAAGCGCTCGTCGCTTTCACCCATGAGCGCGGGAGGCGAAGTGGCGGGGTCCATCATGAGGAGCAGGTTCAGCGCGGATTGTTCCCCAGGCTCGCGCCCAAACTCCGCTCGGTACGCGGTCTCTATCAGCGTGCGTGGCCAGCCGCTCGCTCCCACGCCGTCGAGCCACTGCGCCAGCGACAGATGGTCGAGCCTTTCAGCGCCTCGCGGGTTTCGGTAGCCCACGGTTCCGCCCGGCGTGAGTTGCGCGAGTTCGCGAGCGGCCGCTTTCCCGAGGGGTCCAAGGGCTTCAGCAAGCTCTGTCTGTGAACGCCGGACGCCACCGAACCAGAACAATTCGCTGGGACCTGTGTCGGTTGAGACGTCGTCGAGCGCCAGGCCGAGCTCGGTCACCAAACGCCTGAGGTGCACGTGGCCGCTGTCGATGCGTTCGCCCCCAAGTTCCACGGCGCTGCCGCGCCCAAAATACTCGCGAAGCGTATGGGTACGGCCGCCGACACGGGATTGCGCCTCGACAACAGTCACCCGAACGCCCGCCTGGGCGAGTCGATGTGCCACCACCAGGCCGCCAAGTCCGGCACCGACGACAAGGACGTGGGCGTCGTTGGACCTCGCGCGAAGCATGGGTCGGGTGGCGCATCCCGCAAGCGCCCAGCCCGCAGAGGCCGCCGCGGTGCCGGCGAGAAAGCGCCTGCGCGAGGCATCCACAGGCTTTCGAAGCGCGCGTTGAACTGCGTCAAAAAGCGTGGTGCGCGCCATCGCGCAGACTTTACGCAGGCAAGGCTCTTCAGCACTGGAAAAAGCGGCAGGCGAGACATGCCAAAGGCTTGGACGCAGGGTGTGGTCAGCCCGGAACCGTTTTTCGCGATTCCCGCGGAAAGCTATGCCTTGCGCGTTCGGCTGATGCTGGAATCACCACCGCCCTTTCGAAATCGACGCGTGTTTGTGCCTGAGAACTACATGTCCAGGGCGTGACGGGCCGTTGGACAAGTCAAATCAAGGGCATAGCCTTTCGGCCAGCACTTTGCCGCCTCGCAAGCATCCGCGTTGATTCGAAAACGGGCTCATCGTCAGCAACGACGGTACGCGATACCTCGATAACCCCTCGTGGGCAGTTGGATCAATACAGCCTTAGGCGGCCTCAACCGGATTGCCGGAATGGTGCCGGGTGATTCGCCAGAGAAGCGGACCGTGCGCCTTTTCGGCGGAGCGGCATTCGTCGCGTTCTGCGGCGGTGCGGTGCTACTCCGCCGCGCGCATTGGGGTGTCCGCCTCGGCGCCCTGGCTGCTGCGACATTCGGCGTGTACGAGTACTTCGAGAAGGCAGCGCGCGCGGTGGCCGAATGGATTCCCCCCGCGCCCAAAGCGAAGGAGCCCGCTATTCCCGACGCGTTTTTTGCCAACGTGGAAAGTCAACGGGTCGGCGGTAAGCACGTGGAACCGAATGGCGTCGAGGTGACCCGTTTTGTCGCAGAAGACGTCACCGCTCACCAAGCCCTCGTTGAACTGAGCCAAACAACTCTCGCGGGTCTTTCGCTTGAAGATCGCGCAAAGATCGAGCGCTGTGTCGCACGCGCCACGACAGAACACGAAGCCTTCCGAAAATCTCTGGGACTTACTGCCCCGCATGCGCACAGTTTCTACTTCGTGCCCAAGGGCTGGACACCCAAGGGTGACCTCACACGGGGAATCATGGAGGGACTCGAAGAATCCTTGTTTGGCAGAACCGTAGTCGCGCGAGTTGTGAGCGAAGCGGATGGTTCTCAATACATCTCCGTCCGCATCGATCATGCCATCAAGCACGAAGAAGCCTACGTTTCGCAGATCCTGCAACACGAACTCAATCATGCGCTCCTGGCGAAGAGTGAATTTCGTGTGAAGCCCGGCCCCGATGGTTTTTCGATCACCGCATCGAGCCGGAGCGGGTTCGGCGTCAATGGGCAACGCGTCGAAGGGGACAAGAAGCTGGGGATATTTGCTGGAACCTTCCCGAAAGTGACTTGGCGCGGCCAGAAGACGAGCGAACGGCTGCTCCGCTTCAACGAGGGGGTCACCGAGTTTCTTTCCTGGATTCAGTCGAAACACGTCGCGAAGTCAGGCTATCGGCCAGACGCCATGAAACTGCTCGAGTTCTACCGACTTCTTCCGGAGACGCAGCGCGATGACTTCGTGAGGCTTCTTGTCGCCGCTCAGCTCGAAGGAAACGTGAAGCGCGTTCTGGAATATTTCGTTCCTCGGACGGCCAGTCGCGAGGATCGCCGCAAAACGCACGAAGCTTTGCTGGATTTTCGCTTCAACGAGCTCCGGGCGCCGAACGCTCACGCTGCTTAACTCGACCCCTACGAATTCGCCCCGCCGAGGTTGGCGGCCTCGATAGGGCATCTCGCAGACCCCCCGCGCAATCACAACAATGCGAATCCTCTGGATCTCGCGGGCGCGGACAAGGGTGTCTCGCGGGTTTTGGCTTGGTCGTGTTAGACGCTTGGGCGGATGGGCTTTCGATGGTCGCGCCGAGACGCAAGCCCGGATTGGAGGCTTATGACGGCTCCATCTGTTCTTGGTTGAAACACTGATTGGGAGGTGCGTCGTGCCGGTCAGAAATCCACATTTTTTCGGGGCGTTGTTCGCGCTTGCCTGTCTCGCCGGGTGTGGGGTTGCCGACCCTTCCCTGATTGCGTGTGGCCCCGAGCTCGAATGCAATGCAAGTGAACAGTACTGCTTCGTGACGCATGGGGGTCCGTTTGGAGTGCCGCCCTTCTACGAATGTGAGCCGCTACCCGACGCATGTGTTTCGAATCCCTCCTGCGCGTGCCTCCCGAGCTCGGGACTGGGATGCCCCTGTCACGCTGAAAGCGAACGTCTGACCGTGGAATGTTTCGCTCCCTGACCTTGCAGGCAACGTTGGGCGTGCGGCGCGACGGCTGACGGCGCTGGGATTCAGTCCCGCTGCTCAACACGAATGAAGTGGTTCGCAGTTGTTGCCGCTCCCCATCGAATCAGGTTCAGGACTTCGCGTGGGTAGGGCTCGCCGCGGCTCAGAATGACAGCACCACCTGCCGCTGCGACGTCCTCGTTGCCTTGTTGCCAAGAGATCGGCTCGTCGGGGTACGCGGGTGGATATCCCGGTCGGTAGTAGTGGACTTGGCCAGTCGGTTCGACCCTCGCGCCCACGGCCTCTCCGTTTCGAGGCATGAGTTCACAGATGACGCTGGGGGCGTTGTCGGGTCCAACGAAGGAGAGGCGCAGTTCGCGCTGTGGCTCGGCGATAAGCAATTCGAACATCCGGTGGCCACGCCGGTGAACCGCGTTGACCGTGATGCTGCCGATGCGACCTCGATAGGCGCCAACAGGCGTTGAGACGATGTGATTTGAACGGCCGACGTTCGCCGTGTACTGCAGATGGCGTCGCGCCCAGGCGTGTGCGCGCATCACCACCATCGCGCGTGCCGGGGTGTCGCTCCTGCTCCCAGCAAGTCGTGAGGGTGCATTTCGAACGATGCGCATGTCGGGTCATTGTCTTGGCCGGACAGGGTATTGTTTCGCCCTCAACTTTTTCGCAACTTGGCCCAGACGGGGCCGGCTGGCCTGGCTTTGCTGCCGTCGTCAAGGGAGTGCGCTAACTTAAACGCGTGCTGCTCGACGGTGAAACTCTAGAACGCGCCTTCACCCTGCTTTTCGGCCAGCACTTTGCCGCCTCTTCACCCTGTCCGGTTTGACGGGGGCAACTCCAGATGCCCTTCAAGACTCGGACGGGTCGGGCCCGGCGTTGACTAGTCTACTGACTAGTTTTTATAGTGTGGCCATGAGCGCTCTGAAACGGAAACCGGCGACCATCGGCGTGGCGGAACTGAAAGCAAAGTGCACAGGCGTGGTCCAGCGTGTTCGCCGGACCCGCGTCCCCATCGTCGTCACCGTTCGTGGCGAACCCGCCGTTGAGATTCGGCCGATCGTCGCCCGGCAACCTGTCCGGCTCGGCGCATTGAAGGGGACGATGCGCGTTCTCGGAGACATCGTCAGTCCGGTAGACGAAATCCACTACGCGGACAACCTGGACGAATAGCGTGCTGCTTTTGGACACGCATGTCGTTCTTTGGTCGTTGCTGTCGCCGGACCATTTAGGGCCAAACGCACGTCGATTGCTGGAATCAGAGGAATGCTTTGTCTCGACGATTTCCGCACACGAGGTGTCGAGGCTTGTTTCACTGGGCCGAATCGTGTTCGCCGGATCGCTCGACGAATGGTTCAGCCAAGCGCAGACGGCACTTGGCTTTATGTGGATTGAGCTTTCGGTGAGCCAGGCCATCGAGTCTTATCAGCTCAAAAACTTTGAGCACAAAGACCCCTGTGACCGAATCATCGCCGCCTGCGCGCGACAGATGAACGCACCGGTCCTGACCGCGGACCGGACGCTGCTGGATTACGCCCCTCTGCGGACAGTCGATGCTCGGCGTTAGCGGCCGGTAGGGCGAGGCCAATCTGCGGCCGTCTTCTCGCAGGTGCAGCAGCAGACCTGTTCCTACGGCTGAATCGTCACGGGCGTTCCATCCGGAACGAGCTTCCAAACTTCGCGGATTTCGGCGTTCGAGAGCGCGATGCATCCGTCCGTCCAGTCGTACGGAATGCGTTCAAGCGGTGAACGATTGGGCTGGCCGTGAATGAAAATATCTCCGCCCGGATGGCGACCGTGGCGGGTCGCATACGCGCGATCCACTGCATTCGGGTATGAAATGCGCAGGCTGAGATGGAAGGCGCTGCCTGGATTCCGGCCACTGATTCGATAAGTGCCCTCGGGCGTCTTTTCATCGCCCTGAAATTGCTTGTGGCCTACTGGGGACGCGCCGAAGCGAATGTTGCGGTAGCGGCGAACCTCCGTCTTGCCCGACATCAGAAGCAATGTGCGATCCGATTTGTCGACCACGACATGATCAACAGAACTCGCCGCCAGGACCGCCTGTGCCGCGAAAAGTACGATGACCGCAAGACGCTTCACGCCTCACAGGCCTCCGCAGCCACGTCGCAACGCCGTTTCGCGCAACCCCAAAGTCGCTCCAAGTCTTCGAAAGTCTCTGGAGTGACGAACACCGCCCCATCGACGCGCGAAAACTGTTCCACATCTTGCCCCATGTCGAATGCGTTCTGTGGCTGTACTTTTTCAGTCAGACCGTTCGCTGGTTGAGGGCAGGGGTGGCGACTTCTTCCTCTGGAGTCCCGAAACGGAAAGTCTTCGCCATTTCCCCAACGAAGCCGAACTCCGCGCTTTTGCGAAAGACGCTGGACCATTCCGGACCGCTCCAGGATGCTGCGATCGTCTACCTGCGGCAGTCTCGGTAAGCGAATCGGAGCTGGCCGCTCGCTCTGACCCGCGAAACATTGGTGGGTTCGGGTGCGAAAACCTTAGAGCAGTGCGGCGCCATCGCTGCCGGGGGGGGGCGCGTGAGTTCGATGACACATTGACGCTGTCTCCCCGAATCGATCGGACCGAACGAGACGCGTTCGACGCCGACGCTCGAGACCCCAGCGCGCAGAGCAAGCGTCTGCTTCTGACGCTTCTCTCCGAGGACAGCGATCCTTTGGCAGACGAGCTGGTCAAGCGCATTGTCGATGCGGGTGGAGTCCCATTCGTGCTTGGCGGAAATCCTTGGCTGCAACGCACGCTGTTGACGCACGCCCGCTGGCCGGACCAGGTGGCGTTCGAAGGGCCGGACTTCTTCGCGTTCCGAAGAATGGACAAGGCGTTCCAATCGGACCGGGACCCCCCTTTGGAACGCCTGCCCGGTGGATCGCCTCAGATCGATTCGACGCTTCGCCAGGCGGCGACGGAGCGCTCACGCGCGCTGAGTGCCATCGATTACCGAGCTGCTGAAGGGCAAGGTCGTGCGGAACACGCTCCTCGCGGAAAAACAGGATGTGCATCTGGCTCTGGGTGATGGGTACCGGATCATCGGGGGCAAGAACTCCTGCGCCCGCCACCAGGACATCCCTCTGTCGTCCGGACCGGGGAGCGGCATACGCTTGGAAGCCCTCGACTCCGAGCGTCCGATGGCGCTCTACCAAGACGGAGAGTTCACCGAGGCCTTCCTGACGTATGAGGGGCCGCCCGCCGCTCCCGCCCAGCAGTAGGACCGGCGAAACAGGGTCCTCCAATGGCGAGCAAGTCTCTTCACCACTGGAAAAAGCGTCAGGCTAAAGGCATAGGTTCCTTCCATGTCCTTTACCCACCTGCACTTGCACACCCTGTATTCGCTGCTCGATGGGGCCATTCGCATGAAGGACCTCATCAAGACGGTGAAGGAAAAAGGCATGTCGGCGGTCGCGGTGACCGACCACGGCAACATGTTCGGCGCCATCGACTTTTACAAGAAGGCGAAAGACGCCGGCATCAAGCCGATTCTCGGGATGGAGGCCTACGTCGCAGGGAGCAAAGGCCGCGGCGACCGCACCGAAAAAGTCGCGAACCACCTGATTCTCGTGGCGACGAACGCTGAGGGCTACGCCAACCTTCGCTACCTCTCATCCACCGCCTACCTCGACGGTTTTTACTACCATCCCCGCATCGACAAGCAGGTCCTCAAGGAGCATTCCAAAGGGCTCGTCGGCCTCACCGCATGCTTGGGCGGCGAAGTGACGTCGGCCTGTTTTCGCGATGACATGGACCACGCCCGGCGCGCCGCGAGTGAGTACAAAAGCATTTTTGAACCTGGGCATTTTTTCTTGGAAGTCCAATCCAACGGCATGCCTGAACAGGAGAAAGCCAACACCAACCTCAAGCAACTGTCGCGCGACCTCGACATCCCCCTCGCGGCGACGGCCGACGCGCATTACATCCGCCAGGAAGACGCCAAGGCCCACGAACTGCTCATGTGCATCGCGTCTGGAAAGACGCTCGCCGACAGCAAGCGCATGAAACATTCGACGGACCAGCTGTACGTTACAGGTCCCGAAGACATGTTGCGCTACTTCTCAGATGTCCCAGAAGCAGTGAGCAACACGATGCGCATCGCCGAGATGTGCAACCTTGAGCTGAAACTCGGCAAGCCCATGTTGCCCACTTTCAAGGTGCCGGCAGGACACACGGCCGACACGTACATGGCCGAACTCGCGCACGCCGGGCTGACGCAACGCTTTCGCGAGTTGCGCTACCCCGTCGACACCGACGTTTACAAAGGACGGCTCAACTTGGAGCTGTCGGTCATCTCCGGCATGGGCTTTTCCGGCTACTTCCTCATCGTCCAGGACTTCATCAACTGGGCGAAGCAGAACGGCATTCCGGTGGGGCCCGGCCGGGGTTCCGGCGCTGGAAGTCTTGTGGCCTATACGCTCCGCATTACCGACCTAGACCCGATTCCTTACAATTTGCTGTTCGAGCGCTTCCTCAATCCCGAACGCGTGTCGATGCCTGACTTCGACATCGATTTTTGTCAGGCACGTCGGGACGAGGTCATTTCATACGTCTCGAAAAAATACGGCGAGTCCAACGTTGGGCAAATCATCACCTTTGGTTCGCTGAAGGCCAAAAGTGTGCTGCGCGACGTTTGTCGCGTTTTTGGACTGCCGTACTCGGAGGGCGACCGCATCGCCAAACTCGTTCCCGAAGTCCTCAACATCACGCTCAAAGACGCGATTGAAATGGAACCGCGTCTCAAAGAGATGATGGAAAAGCCCACGGTGTTGGGTTCAACCGCGACGGCCACCGAGGCCCCGCGCGACGTCACCAGTAAAGAGGTGCTCGACATCGCGCTGGCGCTGGAAGGCCTCCATCGGCAAGCGGGCATGCACGCGGCGGGCGTCGTCATTGCGGACAAGCCGCTCTGGGAATACGTGCCGGTGTACCAGCCGCCCGGCGAAAAAGTCCTGATTACCCAGTTCGCCAAAGATGAAGTGGAAGCGGCCGGGCTGGTGAAATTCGACTTTCTGGGACTGAAGACGCTGACTGTCATTCAGCACGCTCTCAATCTCATCAATCGAAAGCGGGCAGCAGACCAGCAGCTCCAGCCGCATCTGATACCCCTCGATGACGCAGCGACGTTTGAACTGATGGCGCGCGGCGACACGGCCGGTGTGTTCCAGATGGAATCCAGCGGATTCACCGACATGGTGAAAAAGCAGCGGCCCTCGTGCTTTGAAGACGTCATCGCCGCCGGTGCGCTCTACCGGCCGGGACCGCTCGATTCCGGCATGGTCGATGTCTTTATCAACCGCAAGCACGGGCGCGAGAAGGTGAACTATCCGCATCCCTTGCTCGAACCGGTGCTCAAGGACACCTACGGCGTCATCGTCTACCAAGAGCAGGTGATGCAGATTTCGCAGGTGCTTGGCGGTTACTCGCTCGGACGAGCCGACCTGCTTCGCCGCGCCATGGGCAAGAAGAAGGCCGACGTGATGGCGCAGGAGCGCGCCGGCTTTCTGGAGGGGTGTGCGAAAAACGGCGTCTCCGCCAAAGTCGGCGGCGAAATCTTCGACCTGATGGAGAAGTTCGCCGAATACGGCTTCAACAAGAGCCACTCGGCAGCCTACGGCCTCATCACCATTCAGACCGCATGGCTCAAGGCGCACTACCCCGTTGAGTTCATGGCGGCGCTGCTGACGTCTGAAAAGGACAACACGGACAAGGTGGTGGCCTACATCGCAGAGGCGCGGGCCGCGGGGCATGAGGTTTTGCCGCCCGATGTGAATCAATCGGATTTGGAGTTCGGCGCGGTCGATGGCCGAATTCGTTTCGGACTGGGCGCCATCAAGGGCGTGGGCGAGTCTGCCATCGAAGCGATTATGGACGCTCGCAGCAAAGGGCCATTTCTCGGCCTTTTCGATTTTTGTGAGCGGGTGGATTCACGCCGCGTCAACAGGAAGGTCCTCGAGGCGTTGGTGAAGGCGGGTGCATTTGACTTCGAACGGCGGCATCGCCGGCAGCTGTTTGAGACCATCGAAAAGTCGATGGAACGTGGTGCGGGTGCGCAGCGCGACCGCGCTGTCGGGCAGTCTTCACTGTTTGGGCTCTTAGAGGCCGACAAGAATTCCACGGCGCAAAAGGTCAGCGCACAAGACTACGTCGCCTGCGCCGAATGGACGGAGAAGGAGCGGCTGTCCTTCGAAAAAGAGGCCATCGGCTTCTATGTGTCTGGGCATCCACTGCACCAGTACGAGCAGGAGCTCAAGCGCTACGCCCGGCCGCTTCAAACCGTTCAGCGCGCGCGGCGAGACGAACGCCTCACGGTGGGTGGTGTCGTCGCAGCGCTGCGTGAACGCCCCACGAAAACCGGCAAGCGCATGGCGTGGGTGACGCTTGAAGACCTCACTGGCTCCATCGAAGTCGTGTGCTTCCCCGGGAAAGACGGATCACGGCCCGTGATGGGTAAAGATGGCCGGTGGGGGAAGGGGAGCGCCAAGTCAGGTTTCGAGCAATGGGAAGCTTTGCTCAAAGGAGATGAGCCGCTTCTCATCACAGGGGCGGTGCAAATCGATTCGCGTGACGAAGAAAACCCCACGGCCGAAATCATCGCCGAAGAGATTCAGACGCTGCGCGAGGTGCGCGACCGTCGTGTGAAGCGACTTTCACTGCGGCTGCGCGCGGAACTCGCGACGGAAGAGCGGCTGGGCCAGCTCTTGGCGCTCGCGAAGGTTCACGAAGGCGCCACGCCTGTCGCGGTCACTGTCGTGTTGTCGGGTACCACCGAAGCGCTGGTCGGCAATACACAGCTCAAAGTCAAAGTCAGCGATGAACTGCTGGCGTCCGTCGACAAGCTGTTCGGCGAGCGCGTCGTCGAGCTGGGTTGAGGACATGTGAACGCGGTACAAGCGGGTGCCTCGGGGGTGCGCTCACGGCGCGTTCGCTTTGACCAACAGCAATTTGGCCCAGCTGTGGACACGCCGCGCGTCGATGGGGTCTGTGCCTGGCTCGGCCACAACCTTCTCGAGCTCTGCCTTGGCCTCAGCCTTCTTCCCGTCTTCGAGCAGTGTTTCGGCCAGGTAATAGCGCGCACGAACGTTCTTGGGGTACTGCGCTACCGCCTTGCGCAGCACTTCGGCCGATTTGGCGAGATTGCGAATCGGCCAGGGCGTTTCAAAGTGGTAACGGCCTTCCGTGAGCATCGGCGCGCCCTCCCAAAAAGTGGGGTCAAGCTGGATGGCGCGCTGCAAACGCTCGCGAAATTTCGGGTCCATGCCCTTGCGAAGGGCATTCAACATCCCAATGCCGCGCGCGGAGATGCCGACGCCGAGGCACGCGAAGTAGTGCCCTTCGACGCGGTGGGGCTTCTGCGCAATTGCCTTCTCGGACAGGTCCCAGATTTCCTGGCCCATGTACATCCGCCGTCGCTCCCAGGTTTCGGTCTCTGAAATCCAAAAGCGATGCCGCGCCACGCGCCAAAGCACGTCGAAATGCGGCGGCTGCCGTTTCAGCGGCACTCGCGTCAATGCATCGAGCTCGGCTGCTGCGTCCGGTGCATCTCGTCGCGCGAACAATTCGTCCAAGCGTCGGACGACTTCTTCATCAGGAACGTCAGGCGGCGGCCCTGGCGGCACGGGCTGTGGCGTCGTCAGCAGCAGCGCAGTGAAGAGGAGAGGGCTCATGTCAGCGCTTCCAGTTCCCAGATGTCGCGGGCATAGTCGCGGATAGTCCGGTCGGACGAAAAACGCCCCATGCGCGCGATGTTGAACAACGCCATGCGCGTCCAAGCTGCGGTCTGAGGGTAGGCCACGCTGACGCGCTCTTGCGCTTCGGCATACGCAGCGAAATCGGCCAGCACCAAATAGCGGTCTTCATCCAGCAGTGAACGAACAAGGGGCTTCAAGGCATCGCGGTCGTCAGGCGTGAAGAAACCCCCGTGGATGAGGTCGAGGGCTTCGCGAAGGTCGCTGTTGCTGTCATAGTAATCTTTGGGTCGGTACCCGTTCTGTTGCACGCGACGGACTTCGTCAGCGTTCAGGCCGAAAAGAAAGAAGTTCTCTTCGCCTGCGGCCTCGCGAATTTCGATGTTCGCGCCATCCAGCGTGCCAACGGTCAGCGCCCCGTTGAGGGCCAGCTTCATATTGCCAGTGCCAGAAGCTTCCATACCGGCGGTGGAAATCTGCTCAGAAACATCCGCCGCCGGAATGATTTGCTCCGCCAGAGTGACCCGGTAATTTGGCACGAAGACGACTTGCAGTCCGTGGTGGCTCGAGTCTGCGTTCACCACATCGGCCACGCCATTGATGAGCCGAATGATTTGCTTGGCCAACACGTAGCCGGGCGCGGCTTTGGCACCAAAGATGAAAGCGCGGGGTGTCTTCGCGCGCTCGCCAGAGACCCGGGCGCGGTTCCAAAGTGTGATGATGTGAATCGCGTTGAGCAGCTGCCGCTTGTATTCGTGCAGCCGCTTGATTTGGACGTCGAACAGCGCGTTGGCGTCCAATGACACTTTGGTGAGTGTCGCGATGGTTTTGGAGAGGTCTACCTTGTTCGCTTGCTTCACGCCGTGAAGCGCGTCGAGGAAGCTTGCGTCGTCCGCAAAATCCTCGAGCCGGCGAAGTTGCTCAAGGTCTGTAATCCACCCGTCGCCGAGTTTCTCGGAGATGAGTTTGGACAGCCGCGGGTTGCACAAGCGCAGCCAGCGCCTTGGGGTGACGCCGTTGGTCTTGTTGTTGAACTTCTCCGGCTCCATTTGGGCGAAATCGCGAAGGACATGGCGCCGAAGAAGGTCGGTGTGAAGCGCGGCCACCCCGTTGACGCTGTGGGAGCCCACCACGGCCAAGTGAGCCATGCGGATGCTTTGTTCGGGGCCTTCTTCGACAATCGACATGCGCTCGCGACGCGCGGCATCGAAAGGAGAGTGGATTTGAACCTGGCGCAGGAAGCGTGCGTTGATTTCGTAGATGATTTGCAAGTGCCTGGGGAGCAGTCGCTCGAACAGCGCGACAGGCCACTTCTCCATCGCCTCCGCCAGAAGGGTGTGGTTGGTGTAGCCGAACGACTGCTGCGTGGTTCGCCAGGCGAAGTCCCAGGGCAAGCCTTTCTCGTCGACGAAGACGCGCATGAGCTCGGCGATGCCAATCGCCGGATGGGTGTCGTTCAATTGGATCGCGACCTTCTTGGGAAACTCGCGGAAGTCGGAGTGCCGCTTGAGAAAGCGGCGAACGATGTCGGAGATGCTGCAGGCGACGAAGAAGTACTCCTGCTTGAGGCGCAGCTCTTTCCCCGCCTGGAAGTTGTCGTTGGGGTAGAGAACCTTCGAAATCACCTCGGTGTCGTTCTTGTCGACAACGCTGCGCTCGTAGTCCCCGGCATTGAACAGCTTGAAATCAAACTCTTCGCTGGCGCGCGCAGACCACAGACGCAGCGTGTTCACCGTGTGGTTACCGAAGCCCAAAATCGGCGTGTCGAAGGGAACGCCCAGTACTGTTTTTCCACCGACCCAGTGAAAGGTGGCGCGTCCATGGGCGTCGTGGTGACACTCCACGTGCCCGTTAAAGCGAACGGGAACGGCCTTTTCCGGGCGAATGAGCTCCCAGGGATTTCCGAATTTCAGCCACTCGTCTGCGCGCTCGACCTGCTGTCCCGCGACGATGTCCTGACTGAAAATGCCGAACTCGTAGCGGATGCCATAGCCCATGCCGGGAATGCCCAGGGTCGCCATGGAGTCCAGGAAGCACGCCGCAAGACGCCCAAGGCCCCCATTGCCCAGGCCGGCGTCGGGCTCCAATTCAACCAACTCGTCCAGGTCAACACTCACCTCGTGAAGCGCTTCGCGGGCCTCATCCAAGAGGCCCAGGTTCATCAAGTTGTTGAGCAGCGAACGCCCCAGCAAGTACTCCGCAGAAAGGTAGTAGGCGCGTTTGGCGTCCCGCTCGTAGTACCTGCGCTGCGTATTGACCCACGTCGGGGCGAGTCGATGACGAACCGCTTGGGCAAGGGCCACCCAGCGGTCGTAGGCCGTCGAGGCTTCCAAGCGCTTTCCGCGAGACAACTCGACTTGTTGCACGAAGGCGTCCCTCAAGGGCGGAAGGTCGGACGAGCCCCAGGTGTCATTGGGGCGAATGGGGTGCACGATTGAAGTCGGCGACATGAAACCGGGCTATACGCAATTTTGGGCGTATAGTCCCCCCATGGCTGCTGATCCGTGGCTGACCGAGTTTCGTGCCATGCACGAACACGCCCGCAAGGGGGAGTTGAGTGCGCAAGACCGACTTGTTTACAACTCGGCTCGCGAACAACTGGCGCGCACATTAACCAAAATCCAGGGGTTGACCCTACGGCCTGGAGAAACCGCACGACAAACCTTTCGGGTGGCGCTCGCGTTGCAATGCGAGATGGCGTTGCCCGAAGGCGCGCAAAAAGTCGTGACGATGGACGTCTCGCGAGGGGGTTTCTCCGCGATGATGAGCCAGATTCCCGAGGTCAAGGAGAACTTGGGATTCACGCTGAAGATGCCTGGAGGCGCAAACCCGGTGACCGGACATGCCCGTCTTGTCGACGCTCGAAAGCAGGTGGGCAACTTCCGCGTTTCGTGGGCGTTCATGGACCTTGCGATGTCCGAGGTGGACCGCATTGAGTTTTTCCTCTTCGACAGCGTACTCACGCGGCTCGGCGTCTAGTGCCCCGGCGAGGGATTTTCGCTCGCTGCGGCCACCGATCCGCATCGCAATCCTGCGTCAGGCCTCGCGCCGTACCACGAGGTACTCTCGCTTCGGCCTTCGTTGTATTGCTCGCGTCTCTGTACCCTCGCCATGATCGAAAATCCCTCGCCGGGGCACTAGCCGCACGGCTTTCTCGACGTAGGCCTTGGTGCGCGCGTATCTGTCGAAGTCAGACAAAGGCTGACACGACTCTCGATCTTATCGCCCACTTGCGTGCTGCCGCTCTTGAAAGCGGCGACAATACCGAGAGCAGTGCAAGACCTTCAGCTCATCGAAAAGTTCGCGGACGGCGCGAGCGCGGACCTGTTTTTTGCTCAATGGCGTTCGAGCGGGGAGCGGTGCGTCGTCGAACTGGTGCGCACGGAGGTTGCGCAGAGTCCGCAAGCGCTGGAGCGTTTTCAGGCGGAGACCGAGTTTCGGCGCTCCCTTGTGCACCCGCACTTGGCGCGCCGGATTTCGCTGGGAAGCATTCCGGGAGGAAGCCCCTACGTTGTCAGCGAGGCCTTGTCGGGGCCGACACTGAGAGAGTGCCTGCTCGCCGGCCCGATGAGCACTATCGACGTCGTTCGGCTGGCGAAACCGCTGTGCGACGCCCTGATGTATCTGCATGAGGCGGGTTTTACGCACGGCAACGTATGTCCCGAGCAAGTGGTCATGGTGGGTGGGCTCAAGGCGTTTCAGCCCAAGTTGCTCGACTCGGGTTTGGCGCTGCTTCGCACCGGCGTGCGGCGCGATCGGCCGACCAAGCCGTTTGTACGTGCGGAATACCTCTCGCCAGAGAGGGCTCAAGGTCAGCGCGCCCGAATGCCGTCTGACATTTATGGGCTAGGCGTTCTCCTCTTCGAATGCCTCACCGGCATGCCCCCATTCACTGACGAAGACGCCAGCGAAGTCCGCCGGCTCCACATCGAGGGAAACCTGCCCCCGCTGCCAGAGAGTGCGCAGCTGATGGGTCCCATTTTGACGCGCTGTTTGGCGAAGAATGTCGACCAACGTTTCTTGAACGCAGCAGAGCTTCGCGAAAGCTTCAGCCGACCCAAGGGCACGCCCCCCAGAACGCCGCGTCCGGCCGCCGGGGCAATGGCGGGGGCTCTGTCTCGGGTGACGCCACCTTCGCCCGTGCCTCCATTCGAAGCCACGCCTTCATCGCCCAGTCCGCTCAAGGTTTCCGACCAAATGCCCAGCGTCGACGTCATTGGCGCCTACCAATTGCTGCGTCCCCTCGGGAAAGGCGGCATGGGGCGCGTCTTCGCGGCGCGTCACACGCGGCTGGGCCGAAACGTGGCCATCAAGCTGCTGCACCCGGAGTTGGCTGGCAACGCGGCTTTCGTCGAACGCATGGTACGTGAAGCGCAGGCGGCCAATCGCATTGCGCACGAGCACATCGTGCAGATTCACGATTTCGTCGAAGAGCTCGGTGCAGCCGGCGGGCCACGGTATTGCTGCGTGATGGAACTGTTGGAAGGCGAGGCGTTGTCGGCAGCGGTACGCAGAGAGCCGATCGCGATTCGTCGTGCGGCCCACGTGTTGCGGCAAGTCTGTGACGCGTTGCATGCCGCGCACCAAGTCGGCGTCGTTCATCGCGACGTCAAACCCGACAACATTTTTCTGACCGAGAGGTTTGGTCAACAAGACTTCGTGAAGCTGCTGGATTTCGGCGTCGCCAAGGTGGCCAACAGCGGCCAGCCCGGCATGAACGTGACGACGCATGGCGAAATCATCGGGACGCCGGCGTACATGGCGCCCGAACAGATTCGGGGCACAGAGCCCGACGCTCGAACGGACGTGTATTCCGTGGGAACAGTACTTTACCGCCTGCTCAGCGGGCAGCTTCCCTTTCGCTCGAAGAACTTCGCGGAACACTGCGTGATGGTATTGCAGAACGCGCCTCCGCCACTCCCTAGCCACACGCCCAGAGGCGAGCGGATTCCGGAAGAACTTGCTGAGTTGGTGATGCGGGCGATGGAAAAGGACCCGAGCCGTCGGCCGCAAGATGCCGCCGAGCTCTCTGTGGCGCTGTCGCACTACGAAAAGGAAGAGGTGTTTACGCTGGCGCCCAAGCCTGTTGTGCCGACGCCCGTGGTTGTTGCTCAGCGTGACACCGAGGCCGTTGCGCGAGCGGTGATGCCCGAGGTGGGGCCGCTCGCCCAAGACCTCGGCAGGCTCGACTTTGCAACGCCCCCCAGAACAAGTTCTCGCTACAGCAATCCCTCGCCTCGCCCCCCCGAACCCGAGCCCTCTCGCTCGGTTCGCAACGAAGTGCCGGGTTGGGCGATGCTCACCATTGCGGTGGCACTGCTGATTTTCGCGGCGGGTCTTTGGCGCGTACGCGTCGCTCCGATCGCCGACACCGAAGACGAAGTCAAAGCGAGCACGGAGGGCAGGGTGCCGTAGCGTCAGGCTCCCAGACTGTTTAGTTTATTGAGAAGCGTCTCAAGCCTTCGCCCAATCCGAAATCCCACGGTCGCTGCGGCGCATGCTCCCAGGGTGCTGTCCCCAGGCCCCATGCCAGCGGCACCGCAAAATGCTGCACCTAAGGCGAGGGTGATTCCACCGACCCACGTGTGCAACGCGATGCCTTGCGGGGCGGAGTCCGGAGGGGTCGAACAAACCCAGACGTGCGCATCGGCCCCTTCCGCCATTTTTCCCAAACGAAGCGCCGTTTGGCGGAATTGATTCGCAGTCAGCGGACACAGCGGATTGTGAAAGTTCCAATGCACTTCGGCCCCGGCGGCCGGCAAAAGCAGCACCCAATCCACGATGCGCCGTTCCAGTTCCAATGAGACGTCGCCATGTTTGGGCAAACCCAATTCTTCATCTCTGGGGTAGAAGGTTTCCTTGCAGCCCTCGCAGTAGTGCTGGTTTCGAAGGAAGGTGTGCGTCCCGCTGAGTGACTTGAAAGTCCGCGG
>JBJXGM010000076.1:0-63119 GCA_046155985.1 Myxococcaceae bacterium
TGGCCCACAGGTGAATGGGAATCGCCGCGCTGTTGGCGACGTAGAGCAGCGTTTCTACGTCGTCGGCGACGATATGTCGCGATTCACGTTGCGCGCTTTCGCTCCAAATCGGCGCCAACCGAATCCAGTCTGGCGCAAACCCCGGCGCGTCTTTCTGAAAAAACGACTTGCCCGAAATGCCGTCGGGGAAGCGCGTGAGTACCAGCGGCCTGTCGCGCAGGTAGGGCAACATCCAAGGTGCAATGCTTCGGTAGTAGTCAATGAGGTCGCCTTTACGGAGCCCTTCCGCAGGCCAAAAAAGCTTGTCCAGGTGCGTGAAGGCCACCCGCTTTTCGCGCGAGCTGGTTTCGGGGACGGGGGGCGGCTCCAGAAGTGGCCGCTCGCCAGTGCACTCTTTCGGTAACTTGTCGTCCCGCAAGCGCACGAACGCGGGCTGACGCAAAACGCCGTCCTTCGTCCACTCGACAAAGCGCACTTCGGCGACAAGCCGCGGCTTCACCCAGCGGTGGCCTCGCCCCTTTGGGGCCGCCCCCTGACACGGGGGCGTCGCGCGCACGTCGGGCTCAAGCTGCGTGCGCAGCGCCCTAAGGGCCTTCTCCGTAAACCCTGTGCCCACAGCGCCGCCGTAGAGAAATCGGCCCGCGTCGAATGTCGCGAGATGCAATGCCCCGAGCCCACTGCGCGATCCACGGGGCTCGGTGAAGCCCACGACCGCAAAGTCGCCCGTCTGTAGGGCGCGATGCTTCAGCCAATCGCGGCTGCGCCCGCCGCGGTAAGGACTGTCGGTGCGTTTGCCCACAACGCCTTCGAAACCCAGTCGCGTGGCGTGTTCGAAAACACGTTCTCCGGGCAGCGAAAAATGTGGCGTCACTCTCAAAACACCGAGTGCCGGCAGAATGCTTTCGAGAATCTCTTTGCGCGCCCGCAGCGCCAGGGGGCGCAGGTCAAAACTTTCTAACGCCAGCAGGTCGAACACAAAGCATGTGGCAACGTTTTCCACCGCCGCGCGGGAAACGTCGGTGGGACGCTTGAGCTGCGCGCGCTTTTGCAGCCGTTGAAAGCTTGGCTTCCTGTTTTCATCCAGCACAACGATTTCCGCGTCGAGGATAAACTGTTCGAAGGGCAGAACCGACAACGCCGCCGCGACTTCCGGGAAAATCGCCGTCGCATCTTGCCCGTGCCGATACCGAATTCGAACACGGCCGTCCACCCGCTCGAGCAAGACCCGAAAGCCGTCGTATTTCGGCTCAAACCAGAACCCCTTCTTCTCGAAGTGCCCGTCCGCGGGGGTTGCCAACATGAGTTGGACGTCTTTCGCACTGACTTTGCGTTGGGGGGCGCCCAGTATTCTCAGTCGCGCCAGCGCCTTCTCTGCGCGTTTCGCGGCATCCGCGCGTTCCTCGACCAACAGCCCGCTCAGAACGGAGTGTTCGGGATAGGTGCCACCCGCCACCGTGTTGCCGCCGGCGTCGGGCTTCTTCATCATCAGCCAGACATTGTCTGCCCCGTCTTTGGACTTGATGCGAAAGAGTGTCCAGACGCCACGAAGCTTGTGGCCTGAAAGTGAGAAGAGAAGCTTGCCTTTGCGCCAGCCGGCTTCGGGGTCTTCAAGCGGCACCCATGTGCCGCGGTCCCAGACGATGACTGCACCGGCGCCGTAGTTGCCTTGGGGAATCACCCCTTCGAAGTCGGCGTAGTCGACCGGGTGGTCTTCCACATGAATCGCGAGATGCTTGTCCTTCGGGTCTGCGGAAAATCCTTTGGGTACCGCCCAAGAACGAAGAACGCCACCCCACTCCAAGCGAAAGTCGTAGTGCATCCGCGTGGCGCGGTGTTTCTGCACAACGAACAGACGAGGCCGCGGCAGGCCTCCGCCAAACGGCTCGGGTGTTTGCTCCGCCGAACGTTTCGCTCGGTACTTCTGAAGCGGGTCAGGCGTGGCGTGGCCCTCCGGCTAAACCAATTCCATTTCGGCACAGAATCGCGCGAGCGGCAGAATTCGAACACGCCCGCCGGCCTTTTCAACGTCTGTCGAATCCAAATGAACCTGAAAGAATTTGGGAATGGGCGTGCGCTCCAAAAAGTACGCAACGTGCGGCGAGAGCGACGTGTCGCCCGTTTTGCACTCGACGGCGAAGAGCGGATTCTTCTCCTTGAGCACGACGAAATCGACCTCGCGTCCGCTGCGGTCGCGCAAGTAGCGAAGTTCCATTCGGTAACCCTGCGAGTCTTCCAGAAAGTGGCAATACTTGAGGAGAAGCGACGCCACCATGTTTTCTAACCGCGGGTTCTGCAGCTGCACTGCGGACCAGTCCCACATGTAGAGCTTCTGTTCTTTCTTGATGGCGCGAATCCGCGACGCCCCGAACGGCGAAATCCGAAATACGAGGTAGACGTTCTCGAGCAACGTCAGCCACCGCGCGACGGTGGCGTGCGCGACTTGCAGGTCCTCTGACAAACTGCGAATCGAAAGCGGCGATGCGACACGCTCAGGGAGCGCATCCAACAGAGACTCCAGCAGCGAAATCTCTTTGACGATTTCGAGATCGCGCAAATCGTCTTTGACAATGCGCGTGTGCCGTTCTCGCTGCCACCGGCGGTGGAAAACGGCGTCCTGCCGTGCAAGCGGTTCGGGAAAGCCTCCGTAGGTGAGCAACCCTTCAAGGTCGCTCTTCGCTGAGCGCTTGCCGAGCTCGGGCAACGAAAATGGGTGCAAGCGCCAGTAGTGGTAGCGCCCGACCAGCGAGTCACCGCCTTTGCGGTAGTGGTCCAGCCGCGCGGAACCCGTGACCAGGAGGTGACGCTTGGGAAAGTATGCGTCGTAGAAGCCCTTCACGATGCCGCGCCACCGGGCGTACTTGTGGATTTCGTCGAGAACAAGAAGCGA
This sequence comes from Myxococcaceae bacterium, assembly GCA_046155985.1. Taxonomy (GTDB): domain Bacteria; phylum Myxococcota; class Myxococcia; order Myxococcales; family Myxococcaceae; genus JBJXGM01. Next base: position 2,888 of record JBJXGM010000076.1, read on the forward strand.
TTGGTCTGGGGGAAATTCCGCCTTGGCGATAGGGCGCTGGTGAGCGGCGATGTCCCAATTCAGGTACGCAGGATGAGACTTGTTTGGCGGGCTCAAGAACGAAAGCGCAAACGTCGTCTTGCCCACTTGCCTGGGGCCGCCGACAAAAACCGCTTTCTCCGCCAAGTCACGTTTGACCCACGACGAGAGGTAGCGCTCGGGCAAACTCATGCGTGACAAATATCACATGAACTTTAAATGTGTCACGTCTAATTTCTAGTGGACGCAATTTTTGTTACGCGGCTTTATCGCCCCAGCTAGAGCAGGTTGCGAGCGCCCGGTTCAAGCGTCTGGATCACGCACCGCGTCATCTCGTCCTGCCTTGTCCTGCGCCCGCTCGCAACCGCGGCTCGGTCCAGCGCGAGAATGTGGCCATGATCCGCACCTACGACCTGTACAAAGCCTACAGCGCCGGCCGTCTTTCGGCCGAACAGCTCGCAGCGGTCGGCGCCCTCCCCCACAAGCCTCGGTTCACCACTTTGGGTGAAACGCAGCAACTGGCGGTCGCCGCTGTGGCGGACGCGGCATTGCTCGGCGCCGAAAAATGCCGCACTGGGAAGCGACTTCGACAGGCGCGCCGAGCCGCGCTCGAAGTTGCCCAGCGCATCGGTCCTGGCTTTGGGAACCGAGACGTTGCGCTCTCCCAGCTGCTCGAACGAATGACGCTCGACACACAAAACGCGACTCAAGCGAGCCACCCGCAACTTTGTGGATGGAGCGTTCCGATTCACGACGGCCACCGTGTGGTGATTCGCCACCTCGCCGACTATTCGGAGAGCCCGCTCGCAACTGTCGCCGACATCGTCGGATCTCGTGTCAAAGCGACGTCGATGGCCGACCCATCGATTTCTAGATACACACTGCTGACTCAGGGCGCTTCGTGGGACTCGGTGGTAGCAGAATTTCCAGACCTCCCCCCGGGGCAATACGCGCTTGAAGTTTCGTAGGGCGCAAACGCGCGTCACCGCGATGTCGCCGGCGTCTCAGCGCCGACCCGAGGCCGCTCGCTGCGCTGGGGAAGTGTTTGAAGGCGCTACCCGAGCATGTAGAGTCCCGCGCAGATGACGCCAGCCGCTCGGCACCCTTTCCTCGCCACTCAGCGCAAAGATGCTTGGTGGATTCCCCAAGCCAGCAAGGTCGCTTTCTTACAGAGTCATCCCCTCCCACCGGCGGAAGTGCGGGGTTGGGTGGCCGCGAAAATTCGGTTCACCCAGGTGAACACCGCGGTGCGTCGTCCAACGGGGCTGGACGAGAAATTGGACGCGATTAAGGCGTCGACCCTTCCAGCAGCTGATCGACCCATTCCCGACTGCTGCGCGCGGTCCCCCCTCGTCGGAGGCACCCTCGCGCAGTCGGTCGATGAGGAAGAGAGAGTCCGCCGTGCGTTGCCCACGTCCAATGGCCTCCGCGAGCAACGCCGTCTTCACAACGTTCGATGCGTGCTGGGCGACGTACTCTGCAAACCGTTGGCGGGGGTTGACGGCAACAGGCGCGACGGCGGCGGGGTTCATGTAGGGTCTCCGGAAACCTAGCGTTCGTGGAGTTATCGGCCCCCCCCCCCGCAGTTGCGTGGCGCAGAACGTTCGCATGCGTGGACTGGTGCGGCATCGCGCAGGTCGCTGAAAGCGCTAGAGAATTTCCGCCGTCAGAACTGCGGCTTCAGAGGACGCTCCCGTCCCAGAGCTGTTTGAGGAACAGGGCGTACGGCACGACCTCGACGTCGTCGCTCTTTGCAGCGCGTGACCCGGTGTACACGCCCAGGCACCGAAGCTTCTTGCCGGGCATCTCTTCGCGAAGTCTGGCGAACCCTCGGTTCCATGCGTTGCGCCATTGCGTCGCGGCCTTGAACTCGACCGCGACGAATCCCTTCCGCGTCTCGACAAGAAGGTCGGTTTCAACGTCGTTGTGGGTACGAAAGTAGTGCATCGGGTAGCGCAACTTTGCGTACGACAAGTACGCACGTATTTCGTGCAGCAAATAGGTCTCGCACAGAACGCCAAGCTCTTCGCCTGTCGGCGGATACGCCGCCCGCGCGCCAAGCCCACGCGCCACGCCGGCGTCGAAGAAATAGAACTTCGGATGCGCAACGACCTTCGTTGCACGTTTGAGCTTGTACGCCGGTAGCCAATAGCCAAGCAGCGTGTCGACCAGGATGTCGAAGTACCCCTGCACGGTTTGCCGAGCGACTTGTGCATCGCGGGCGATGTTCGAGGTATTCGTCACCATCCCGTTCTGACGCGCCGCCACCTCGAGAAATCGGGCGAAACTGCCGATGCTCCGCGTCAGCGCCTCGGCTTGGATTTCTTCTTTCAAGTACGTCTGGCAATAGGCGTCGAGGTAGGCAGGGGCATCGTCAGATGTCACCGCCATGGGCAACATGCCGCTTGGGAGCTCGGACAGCGACGGCACGCGCCCCATCTCCCGCGACACCAGTGGAAAAAACTCGAGATTGAGCGCACGACCTGCCAGGAGATTGGCCCCGCCCTTGCGAAGCTTCCTTGCGCTGGAACCTGAAAGCAGAAAACGAAGCTTTTTCTCTTCCATGAGTCGATGGACTTCATCCAGCAGCGAAGGCACTTTCTGGATTTCATCGACGATGACCCACGTGCCGGCGCGCAAAGCGCCAAGCTCAGCGAAAAGCAGCCCTGGCTCCCGCGCGAGCCGCAGCGCCTCGCGCGTGTCGAGAAGATCGTACCGAACCGCATCCGGATAGGCTTGAGCGATCCACGTGGACTTTCCCGTTCCACGAGGACCGAGGAGGAACGCGGACGTCTTCGGGGGCGACAGAAGTCTCTGAAACATTGTCGGCAAATATGCCGGAAATATGCCGATATGTCTAACAGCCCCGGAAGTGCATGAAGCGCTTGGGGAATTCCCAAGTTTTAGTAGCGCGGCTTGATTACAGAATCATCCACTCTCGCCGGCGAGAGTCCGGGGCGGAGCGGGCCCGAAAATTTGGTTCACCCGGGTGAACACTGCGGCGCGTCATCGGCCCAGCTCCTTCGTGGAAACCTCGACCGTCACTCGAAGGCGACCCCGAGACGTGAGGCGGCTTGCACCAAGCGGCGATCCCTTGACCAAAGTTGACCGTTAACCGATCGGACGGACGCCAACAAATGGACGTCTGTCCAACCCACGCCTTTGCCCATGAGCCTCTCTGATTCAATCAACTCAAGCGCCCGATCCGACGAAACTTCGGGGGCCTGAGGGAGATTTCGCAAGAGACTGAGCACCTCTCTCCCGCGACCCAGCGACCCGCACGCGAGCTCGCCGGTAACGAACGGATGGGCGCACACTTTGCGCTCCATCAACAACGACGTCAGCCGGAGATTCGTGATCCGAAAGTGATCGATCCAAACGGAAGTGTCCACCAACACCCGTTTCACTTTCGTCTAGCCAGCCCGTCACGACGACGTCGTGGGGCTCTCGCCTGACGATCTGATCCCCCCAAAGCAGCCAGGCGCCGAGCGCTCTCCTGGGCCACAAGCGCTTCGAGCCCTGCCCGAACCACAAACGTCTTCTTCTTGATGCCGCTGAGACGTCGCGCCTTGCTCAAGAGCACGTCATCGATGTTCAGGGTGGTACGCATATGCATCAGTATCCCCAATTCATGCATATCGGCACAAGACAGACTTTGAGAAAGAATCCGGGCGCTTGCGCGAAGGATGGGGAGTTCCAGCAACGCCGCTTGTTTACAGAATCACCCACTTCCGCCGGTGAGAGCTCGGGCCGGAAGGCCGGAACGGGGCGAGGATTCGGTTCACCCAAGTGAACCACGCAGCGCGTCATCGGTGCTGAAGCGAACGGCGTCAGTGAACTTCGTCTTCTACGACAAAGTACACCGGCGCCCGGAAGGACCTTCCCTCGGCAGCTTGCGTCGCGGCTGTCCGGAGGGAATCCAACTCGGGCTTTGCTCTCAAAACTTCCTGCGCAAAGCTCTCCGGCGAATCCCGCAGCATGTGCATCGCCATGTCGAGGCGAGCAAAACTGCCAGTCACCGGACCCAGCTTTGCCGCAGAGACCGCGTCGCCTGGTGAAGCACTAACGGCCCCGAGGAGAATTTCCGTTGACTGAACAATCAGCCGCGCCGCGAAGCGTTCAGTACGGCCTGGTCTCAATATCTCGAGGGCCTGAGTTGCGCGCGCCTCGAATTCTGCCGCATTTAATGGGACGAACGGCGGCCCCGGCGGCTCGCCCATCGCCTGCAATTCCATTTCCAGAGTCGAATCTTCCGCACCTTCAGCCTCATATGCCTCGATTTCGAAAATCAGTTGCCGAGCTTGATTGAGAGCGTCGGACGGAAAATCAGCGAGTGGTTCGGTCAAGCAGTCCTGGGCGCGCTTGCGAAGGTCGGCGATCGTCTTATGGGTGCGGGGAGAAATCGAAATCGGCGTGGCGGCGGCCTTCATTGCTGGTCTCCAAGAACTTGATTGAGAGTTATCGTCCCCCCCCCCCCCCGCAGTTGCGTGGCGCCGAAACGGTTCAAGCGCTTGAACCACGCAGCGCGTCGCGGAGGCCACCGACAACCTTTGAACGTCGCCCGCCTCAGGAACTGCTTCAGCCCACAAAATCAGGGGTTTCCGGCAGCAACAGCGCTGTCGCAGTACCGCAAACTCGCCTGCGAGCCGAAACTCAGCGAAAACTCGCAATTCCTTTGGCCGCGCGATCCATCAGCTCCGGAACCATCTCGTTCGGCTTGGTCAGCATTCCGGTCAAGCTGTTTTCGACCGCGCAGTCGGGCTCGGGCTTGTCCTTTCATCTCATGCACAAGGCCTGCGGTTCGCGCGTGAAGCAGCAATACATCTGCGCCAAAGAACAAGTCATCGTCGAACGCGTCGACATGGTCAAAGGCTACGAGTTCGCCAAAGACCAGTACGTTCTGTTTACGCCAGAAGAACTTGAGGCACTCGAAGCACAGGCGACCGAGACCATCGACATCACTGAATTCGTTCCGGCCGACCAAGTCGACCCGGTGTTTTTCGACAAGGCCTACTACTTGGGCCCCGACAAAGGCGCCGACCGCGCGTACCGCCTGCTCACTGAAGCGTTGAAACAATCCGGCCGTGCCGCCATCGCCAAGTACGCCGCACGGGGGAAGCAATACTTGGTCATGCTGCGCCCCAGGGGTGAGGCACTCGTGATGCAGCAGCTTCACTACGCCAGCGAAGTGCGCCCGGTCGACGAAGTCCCCCTCGGCGAAGCCACCCTCAAAGAAGCCGAGCTGAAGCTCGCCGAGCAAGTGATTGCTCAAGGTGCCAACGACGCTTTCGAGCCCGAAAAATACAAAGACGACGTCCGCGAACGCATCGACGCGCAAATCGAACGCAAAGTTCAAGGCGAGGCCATCACCGTCGCGGCCGCTCCGGGTGCAAAGCAGGGCCAGATCATTGACTTGATGGAAGCACTCAAGGCAAGCCTGTCGCGCGGCGAGGCAGATGGCGCGGAACGCAAACCGCCCAAGCGTGCAAGTGAAAAAAGCGCGGAGCCGAAAGCCAAACGGCAACGCGGAAAATAATCCAACAAACGTCAGACCCCCGTGCGATAGCCTGCCGTTCCCGCATGCACGCCGCCGCAGAACTCCCCGACTACGCATTCCCTGACTTGGCGAACCGGCTGGGGCTGACGGTCGCCGAGCTGCGCCGGTGTCTGCGCGCCGGCCTCGCACCCGGTGCACGGGTGACGCGCGGCCGCATTTCGATTCCATTTCAGGACCTGTCTCTGTTGCGCTCCGTGTCACGTTTGATGTCGGCACGTGTTCCACCGCATCGCGTGCGCCGGGCGCTGCAAAGACTTCGAACACAAATTCCTGAGGACAGGCCGTTGTCTGCAGTCGCGCTCACCACCTCGGCCGGGCACATCGTCGCGCGCGATGGCGAAATGGCCTGGGAAACGGAGTCCAAGCAGCTCTTGCTCGACTTTGCTGCAGAGCCAGCCGCACCGGCAAAGTGGCCCAAGGCGCTCGCCCTGCCCCCCCTGCGCGGGCGGCCTGAACTCCATGCCGATGGCCACTACGAACGTGCCCTCGCGCTGGAAGACATCGACCCAAGGGGTGCACGCCGCGCATACGAGCAAGTGCTCGTCCTGGACCCGCATCATGCCGATGCCCTGCTGAACCTGGGACGCATGCTTCACGCTGCCGGCGAACTGACGAATGCCGAAAGCCTCTTTCGACGTGCGGTGGCCGAACGCCCCGAAGACGCCACAGCGGCCTTTAACCTGGGCGTCGCGCTAGAAGACCAAGAACGGCTCGATGACGCTCTGGCAGCCTACGGCCGTGCCATTGCCCTCAACGCGGCGTGCGAAGATGCGCATTTCAACGCCGCCCGCCTCTATGAGCGTCGGGGCGACCGCAAGCGTGCGCTCGTGCATCTCAAGACATACCGGCAGCTTTTGCGCGACGCGTAGGGCCCTGGTCGAAATAGCGTGAGCAGGGATGAGCGCCGAGGCGCCCGCATGGCGCGACGGGAGGAGGGAGCATGCCCGTTGGCATGTGACCGACGAGCAACAAAGCCAGGCGGGATGGATCGGCGCTCAGGATGCATAGGCTATTTCGACCAGGGCCCTTAGGCCGATTCCGCAAAGCACTACCCACCTGACCTTATTTTCAGTATCAGGGCTTTATGTCTGAGCCCGACTTCATTTCGGTACGTGGCGCCCGCGAGCACAACCTTCGGGGCATTGCGCTCGATATCCCCAAAAAGAAGCTTGTGGTGTTCACCGGCGTCTCCGGCTCTGGCAAGAGCTCTCTCGCCTTCGACACCCTGTACGCCGAAGGCCAGCGTCGTTATGTGGAGTCGCTCTCGGCCTACGCCCGCCAGTTTCTGGGGCAAATGGAAAAGCCCAAGTACGACACGTTGCGGGGCCTGTCTCCTACCATTTCGATTGAGCAAAAAGCTGCAAGCAGCAATCCCCGCTCCACCGTCGGCACAGTCACCGAAGTGCATGACTACTTGCGCGTGCTTTACGCCTCAGTGGGCATCCAGCACTGCCACCAGTGCGGCAAGAAAGTCGGCAAGCAGAGCGCCCAACAAATCGTCGAAGAGATTCTGCGCGCCGCTCCCGGCACCAAAATCGTGCTGCTCGCGCCTCTGGTGAAGAACCGAAAAGGGGAACATCGAGAAATTCTGGCCGACGCCAAGCAGCGCGGCTTCGTGCGCGCACGCATCGACGGCAAAGTCCGAAGCCTCGAAGACCGAATTGAACTCGACAAGAAGTCCAAGCACGACATCGAGCTGGTGGTGGACCGCCTCGTGCTGAAAGCGGATGTGAAGTCACGCCTGACAGATTCGGTGGAGACGGCGCTGCGCGAAGGCAAAGGCGTTTTGCATGTCACTGACGAGAGCGGTGACCACGAACGGGTCATGAGCGAGCTCAACGCTTGCCCCACGTGCGGCATTTCTTTTCCCGAACTCACACCAGCCTCGTTTTCCTTCAACAACCCCCTCGGCATGTGCCAGGCGTGCCAAGGCTTAGGCACCAAAGCCGAAATGGACCCCGACCTGATCGTGCCCGACAAGCGGAAAACCATTCGCGACGGCGCGGTGGAACCCTGGGCCAGCGGCATGGCCAAGGGCGATGGCTGGCGCGCTGACTTCGTGGATCAGTTGTCGAAAGCGTTCAAAATCGACCTCGACACGCCGTGGAACCAACTGTCCGCCCGCGAGCGCGACGTCGTCCTGTACGGTTCCGAAGGCAAAACTTTCACGATGAAATGGGGCGAGGGCGGGCGCTGGAAAACAGCATGGGAGGGACTTGTCCCACGCCTGATGCGAAGCTTCACCACGACACAATCCGAAACGATGCGCCGCAACTACGCCAAGTACTTGTCGGACAAAGCGTGTCCGACTTGCAAGGGCGAGCGCCTGCGTCCGGAAAGCGGCGCTGTTCGCGTACACAGCACGACGCTGGTGGAGTTGTCGCGCAAGACGATTTCCGAAGCGCACAACTTCTTGAGCACCCTGCCCTTGTCGAAAACAGAAGCGACGATTGCACAAGAGCTGCTCAAAGAAATTCGCAGCCGGCTCGGTTTCTTGCTCGACGTTGGCCTCAGCTATCTGACGTTGGACCGCACCGCCTCCACACTGTCCGGCGGCGAGAGCCAGCGCATCCGTCTTGCCTCACAGATGGGGTCTGAGCTCACGGGCGTCATTTATATTCTCGATGAGCCTTCCATCGGTCTTCACCAACGTGACAACGGCAAGCTGCTCGCGACGCTGAAGCGCCTTCGCGACTTGGGCAACAGCGTCTTGGTTGTCGAACACGACGAAGAAACCATCGACGCCGCCGATTGGATTGCAGACTTTGGTCCTGGGGCGGGCGAGCTCGGCGGTGCGATTGTCACATCGGGAACGCCGGATGAAATCCGTCGTCACCCCGACAGCCTGACCGGGGGCTACTTGTCTGGCCGCCTCAGCGTCGCAGTACCCGAAAAACGTCGCGCTCCAGGCGTGACGCGTCTTTTGGTCGAGGGCGCCCAGGCGAACAACCTTCAAGACGTGACGGTCTCATTCCCGCTTGGCTTGTTCATCGCGGTGACCGGCGTCTCGGGCGCGGGCAAGTCCACCCTCGTGAACGAAATTCTCTACCCTGTGCTGGCCCGGCACCTCTACGGCAGCCGAGAACCCGTGGGCAAACACCGCGCACTCAAGGGCTTGGAGCACTTGGACAAAGTCATCGACATTGACCAGAAGCCCATCGGTCGAACGCCACGCAGCAACCCGGCGACCTACACCAAGTTGTTCGACAGCATCCGCGAGGTCTTTTCGCTCACGCCTGAAGCACGCGCGTTTGGTTACGCTCCGGGGCGATTTTCGTTCAACGTCAAAGGCGGCCGCTGCGATGCCTGCGAGGGTGATGGCGTCAAACTTGTGGAAATGCACTTTTTGGCCGACGTCTACGTCCCTTGCGATGTCTGTGGCGGTAAGCGCTTTAACGAAGCGACGCTGCGTGTTCGCTACAAGGGCAAGAACATCGCGGACGTGCTCGAGATGAGCGTGCGAGAGGCGACAACCCATTTCGCAGCGCACCACGACTTGGTGCGTGTCTTGAAAACTCTCGATGACGTCGGGCTTGGCTATCTGCGTTTGGGGCAGAGTTCACCCACCTTGTCGGGCGGTGAAGCGCAACGCATCAAACTTTCGCGCGAACTGGCGAAGGTGGCCACCGGCCGAACGCTGTACATCCTGGACGAGCCCACCACGGGCCTTCATTTCGAAGACGTTCGCCGTCTCCTTTTGGTCCTGGAGCGCCTGGTCGCAGCGGGCAACACGGTGTTGGTCATTGAGCACAACCTCGATGTCATCAAATGCGCGGATTGGGTCATCGACCTCGGCCCGGAGGGCGGCGCAGGCGGTGGACGTGTCTTGGCAGAAGGAACGCCGGAACAAGTCGCCGCATCGCCGGCGAGTCATACGGGGCGCTACCTCAAGGACATGCTGCGCAGGGCACGCGCCCACGAAAGACCCGCAAGGGCCGCCTCGACATGACCTCCGCTGGCCTGTTGGCGCTCTTCGCGCAGACGGCTGTCTGGGCCGCATCGCCGAGCGCCATGTTGGCCCCCAGTCAGCCGGAGCTCGTGGAACGTCTGACGCAACTGCGCGCAAAGCTGGAACGCGCCGACGCCATCAGCGCAGCGCTGTTTCGTGTGAGCAACCGAATTGGAGAGCGGCTCGCAGATGGGGCGGGCAACGCCTGCAGCACGCCGGAACTTCAGTCGCTCGCGGCGCGTGCCGAGATTTTTGGTTCTGCGTACCGCGACATCGCTCAAGGTGTTCGTGCGGATGCAGAGCGCCTCGCACGCCTTCTGGAGGCCCCGTCGCTCGCGCCGCTCCTTCAAGAGGACGACCGGAACCAAGCGCTGGCGCTTGACGAACGCGCGCAACGTCACACGCGCCGCTACCTGGAAGCCTGGGGCTGGAACCGCCGATTCGTGCATGCGGCCCGGCGCCGATGCACGCTTGCCGTCGGCTTGGCAGACGGCCTCTCGCCGGCTGGCCCAACACCCACCGATGAAGCCGATGCCCCTGTCGCGGTCATCGTTCAGGCTGGCGGTCAGGCGTGTCCCCAGAAGGTGGAAGGCCACGGTCAAGTCGTCGTGCTGCCGAGCCCGCAGGCTTGCTACACGACCGGCGCGTCATGCGATTGCCAGCCCAGACCCATTCTGCCGGGCGCAGTGCTGGGGCCGTAGCCTGAGGCCAGAGGCGCGATGAAGAGCGGGCTTCAGTGCCAAGCGGCCGACGAAGCGCAGCTAAAACCTGACGCCCAACGTCGCCTGTACGTCGATGGGCCCACCCCACGCGCCATTCGCGGCGGCGGGCAAGAAGCCGGCGTCAATCAGCAATCGGTAGGTGGCTCGAACGCCTGCGTTGAACCGGCGTCCGTTCACTTCGATGCCAATGCAGAGTGGAATCTCGCCGAGGAAATCACTGGTCAAAAGGCCGTCGTTCGGGCTGCCAGTAATGCTCGTCACGCTGAGCCCAAATCCCGCGCCGACGAAAGGACGAATCGCGTCGTAGGGAACTCCCAACTTCACCATCGCATTGGCGCCGTTGCGCCAAACCGAAGCGCGGCTCAGTGTTGGAAACCGCAACAAGTCGAGTTCATTGCGTGCGCCGCTGTAGCCGACCTCGACGCCCAGAAATCGCAACGGCTGCATCGAGATGACAACGCCCCACGTTGGACCAATGACTGTGTATTCCCCGATTGTCGAGGTGTAGTCGCCTGCCCCGCCCAGAAGGACAATGCCGGACACCAGGCGCCGCGGCCGCCGGTCGTCGGGCACGCCCCACGGGTATTCGTCGTAATCGTTGCGCGGGTCCCAAGCCGGGAGCATTTCCGGGGGCGGTGGCCCTTTGTTGGCGGCCAGCGCCGGCAACGCTGCGCAGAGGACGACGAGACCGATGATGTGACGAAACGTTTGCAGTCGTGAGATGTGCATGCGCGACTGCGTAGCTTAAGCGCGCCTTGGCACCAACATTTGGTGCCTCATGCCTGACGCAAGTTCATGCCTATCAAACATTTCTACGTCTAACGCTGAGGCCCCGTCTGCGATTCCATTGGCTCCTGGGCTATGGTGCCCCCCCATTCTGGAGGACATCCCCATGCGATTCATTTCTGTGTCTTTGTCACTGCTTTTCGCGACGCCAGTCCTCGCTGAACACCACGAAGGTGAAAAAGCCAAAATCGACGGCCATGACGAATTCAAAAAGCTCACCGTCAAAGAGGCGTCGGCCATGAAGGCCGCTGGCACCGCAACGATGGTCGATGCGAACGGCGCCGAGACCCGTGCGAAGTACGGCTACGTCCCCGGGGCTGTGCTGCTGTCCGACGCGTCTTCGTTTGATGTCGTCAAGGAACTGCCCGCAGCCAAAGACCGAACGCTCGTGTTCTACTGCGGCGGGCCCAAGTGCGAAGCCGCCCCCAGCGCCGCCAAGCGCGCCAAAGAAGCCGGCTACACCAACCTTGCCGTGATGCGAGAAGGCATCCGGGGTTGGGTGTCAGCGGGGCAAGCCGTCGAAAAGCCCGGCGACAAACCGAAGGGTTAGCGCGTTTCAGGGGCGAGTCGGGGCGCGCGTAGCTCTGCGCGCGCCTCGGCATTTTGGGCGTAGCGCGTGAGCGCTTGAACAAGCAGCCCGGCTTCGACGCCGAACGCGAATGCCATCAGCACCACGTGGGCACCGTTCCAGGTTTGCGTCTTTTCGAATCGCTTGGCGAGAACGCGGGCAAAAGCCGCGTCTGAGGCGTGAACGCGGTTCAAGACAGCGGGCAGCTCAAAATCGATACCGACTGCCGCGTTCTCTTGAATGACAAGGGCGAACACGCGGTGGATTTCTTCCCAACGAATTATCCAGCTGCCGCGCGTTTCGACAAACGTGACGCCCGCTTCGTCCAGCGCGAATGCCCTGGGCGTGTTGAACGGCATGATGCCCAAGAGAAGCAAGACGCCAGCGATTCCTATCGGTGCCACAACGATGGGAAACAGCGGCGAAATCGCCCATCCATAGACGAATGACAGCACTGAGAATCCGACGCAGCCTGCCGCGATGGCACGGAACCGACCGCGCCTCATCTGGATAGGAACGTGCCCTGGAAGCGTGACGCGTTGGTCGGTTGCGAAGTGAGCTTCAAGCCGACGCCGCGAACGAAACGTGGCGATCGAGATCCACAAACTCGTGAGCGCGAAGACGACCAGAATCGCCGTGGGCCCGGGCTTCCTGCCGACGACCACCATCGCGAGGCTGACCGCTGTGAAGAAGGCCGAGATGACAATCCAGGCCCAGGCGCTGAGATTCTTCGCATTCATGGGTTGAAGGAACTCGTTCCGGGACTGGCGACACTACACCTCATGCCGAGTCGGTTCGTCCTAAGAAGTCAGGCGTCAGGCAGCAACTTTCGTCGGTGGCAGAACGATACTTTCAACATGAGCGCTTCCACCCCTCCCGTGACGCCGCCCCGTACTCCTCAAACCATGGTCAATGAGCTGTACGGGCCGGGCACAGCCCGCGTGCGCATTTATCCGCAGGAGGCTTCCGCACTCGCTGTGGAACGCACCGTGAAGTCGCTCGCAGGCCAGGTCGGCTTTGCCATTGATGATCTGCACCGAGATCCTCAGATCCCGAAAGTTACGTTCTCTGCAGCCACAGGCGCTGCGCTGGTCAGCTTTCTTGCCCAACTTCAGGTGAAGTTGGACTCGCTCGTCCCGCAGTAAGGCGACAACCGCGCCAAAGCCCCAAAGTCAACCCCCGGGGGAGAACCCTGACGGTGGCGCAAGTGATGGCGGCAGCGGCGGCGGCGGGGAAAACCCGGAGAACCCTGGTTCCGGCGGTACTCCAGGCGACACGTGCAACGCGGCCACGGAGTGCCGTTCCGGTGACTGTGGCGAGGGCGTCTGTGCGCCTGGCGCTCCGGGAACGCCCTGCGAAACAGGCAGCGACTGCGCCAGCCAAGTCTGCACCGCGTCAGGTGAATGCGGCGCGACCACGGGTGGTGGAGGAGGCCGCGGCGTGAGACCGCGAGAGTGCGGTCTACAGCGCCGGCATCACAGCGGGCGTTGCGGTGGGCATCTCCCCCGCAGCGCCCTTTTGTTTGGCTGAGGCATCCGTTGGCCCATAGGGCGGAAGGCCCAAGTCTTGGGGCCACTCCGGGTCCGAAAACCGAAGCTGCGCTTCTGCAGCCTGCGCTGCGGCAGCCCGACCCAACCCCCAGAGCGCACGCGCCCGAAGCGCCAGGGCTTCTGGCATCCACGGCTTTAGCAACAGGACACGGTTCGCATCTCCCAGCGCTTTGGCGAACCGGCTCCCCGACAAGTGCGCCGCAGCACGGGCGAGCAGGGGCAAGGGACTCTCTGCCCCAAGAAGTTCGGGCGGAACCTGCGTCGGGTCCTGTTCAAGGGCCGCACGCGCACGGATATCTACTGAAGCGCGTTGAAGTGCCGCCTCATCCGCCTTGGCCAAAGCGAGCGGCCAATCTCTCACCCCTACCGCCAACGCCATCGCCAACTGCGCCGCTTCTTGCGGCTGCCCGACCGCCGCGAGCCGGTCAGTGTGCGCCAGGGCCTCGGCCAATCGTTGTTCGCGAACCAGCAAGCGAATGTGTCGGCGCAACGGTTCAGGGTGTGAAGTGGCCACGCGCTCCCACTCTTCCAAGAGCGCCTCGTAGCTTTCCCGCCCGACGCCGTTCTCGGCAATGCGAACGCGAAGCGGCAAGACCGCAGCGTTCTGCTGGTAGCGCGCCGGCATGGCATCCAGAAGCGCGAGCGCTGCCTCCCACGTGCCCACCTGGATGAGCGCCATGGCATGGCCAGGCAAGAAGCGAATGTCGTCGGGCACCAAACGACGCGCATTCTCCCAAGCACGGGGCGCGTCTTGGCCACCCAGTGACGCCAAAGCCGCCGCTTCGTCGGCCCGGAAAAGCACTCGGTCTCCGCCTCCCAGCGCCGCGCGAGTGAAAGCTTGCCGCGCGTCATCGACGAGGCCTTGGGCCAAGGCACGGCGCCCAAAAATCCATTGTGCAATCTCGAGCTCGGGGTCGAGAAACACTGCGCGCGCGATGGGATCCCGCTGTTTGTCACCCACCGAGGCGGCGTCAACCGCGGGCAACAAACCGTAGAAACTCGCCGCTGCGCGACCCGTCACCAGCAAGGCGTAGGCATCCTCGGACAACGGCTGCCGCCACGTGGTCTCTGCGTTTGCGAGGGGCGTGTGCCCCATCTGCTTTGCCATCGCCTGGTACAGCGGCGCGAGCGCCGGCGCGAACGCCAACACAGGCGCGGAAACCTCCCGGTCGTCACAGGTGCCTGAAGGACTGCAGAGTCGAACACGCGCCGAAAGAATCCCTTCGGCCTCGTCGGCCTGCACCTGGGCGCGCCAGGCCAGCGGCTCGTCGAAACTCCAAGCAGAAAGGCCGGGGGTTGGCGGGGCAGCTTCAATCTTGGGCAACAGGTGGCGCACTTCGCTCAGGCCACTCTCCAAGAGCGCCAACACAAGCCCGGTGTAGTCGAGCGCGCGGCTGCCGGCGTCTTCCCGAAGGTCAGGAGAAAGCCGCAGGCTTGTGAGCTGGAAAACATCTTGCTCGAACGGCAGCGGCTCAAAGGACGTGTCGAAGGGTTGCGTCTCGAACGGGGTCACCGTACACGAGGCAACCGTGGCCAACATCAGGAGACTCCAGGCGGCGCGGCGGCTCGCTTGGCGCGCACTGGTCCGCACTGTTCGTACGGTGACGTTCTTGGTGCTCGTCATTGTTGGCGCCATTGCTGGGGGCGCAGTGTGGCTGCAAACGCGCATTCTGTCCCAGCTCCCTCAAGACTTGTCGGAATTCAAGTCGTATCGCCCGCCCAGTTCTTGCACGGTGCTCACCACCGATGGGACCGAGATTGACCAATTCTACCTGGAACGCCGGATCTGGGTCCCCTTGTCAGAACTGCCTGCACACGTTTGGCAGGCTTTCGTCGCCTCCGAAGACCGCCGCTTTCTAAGCCATCCAGGTGTCGACTTGTTTGGCGTGCTTCGCGCGCTGTGGGCCAACATGCGTGGGGGCGTCGTCGTGCAAGGAGGTTCCACACTCACGCAGCAGCTCGTGAAAAATCTGCTTGTCGGCAAGGAACGCAGCTACGACCGCAAAATCAAAGAAGCCGTCCTCGCCTATCGGCTCGAGCGGGAACTCGGCAAGAACGACATTCTCGAACTCTACGTGAATTACGTCTACCTCGGCGCCGGCAACTACGGTGTCGAAGCTGCCGCTCGGGATTACTTCGGCGTTTCGGCCCGGCAACTCGACGCCGGCCAAGCAGCGCTCCTGGCTGGCCTTGTTCCCGCGCCCTCGCGCTACTCGCCGCGCACACATCCCACCGCCGCTGCGGAAAGGCGGCGACGCGCGCTGAAACGCATGGTGGCGGAAGGTTTTGTGTCGGAAAGCGATGCGAGACCGCTCTTTGATGCTCCCGTCTTGAACGTCGTCGAAGCCCCTGCCGCTCGCGAGGTGTCGACGGCCTACGTCACCCAAGTGCGGCGAGAGATTCGCCGCCTGCTGGGCGCCGACCTGCCGTTTCGAATGGGCCTGCGTGTGTTCGTCCCACTGGACCTTGGCATCGCACGCACAGCGCAAGAAGCCATTCGGCAGGCGCTGTTCGAACTTGAACAACGGCAAGGCAAACGCGCAGTCGTGTCGCACCTTGAACGCGAAACGCACGATGCATTTCTCGCGCAAGCTTCCGGGTTGGCGCGGCGCCTGACGAACGCACAGCCAATGCCCCCGCAGCCTGGCCACTGCTTCGTCGCGCTTTCGCTGGGGCCATCGGGAGTGATGCGCGCTGGGCCATTCACATTCACCCTGAGCGCTTCGTCGGAAGAAACTGCTGCCCTGCAGACCGGCGATGTCGTTCGCGTGTGCGCGGCGCAACAACCCGGCGAAGTTCGTTTCGACGCCAGGCCATGGGCCGAGGGCGCAGCGATTGTGTTGGAGAACGCGACGGGAAGAGTTGTGGCGATGGTCGGTGGCTACGCCGTCAGCTTGGAAGGCCTTGTGCGCGCCACGCAGTCCAGACGCCAGCCCGGGAGCAGCTTTAAGGCCTACGTCTACGCCGCAGCGTTAGCGCGCGGCCGCTCGCAGCTTGACCCGATTCTCGACGCACCTCTGTCACTGCCTGCTGGGGGCGGAAAAGTTTGGAGCCCGCAGAATTACACCGAGAAGTTTCTGGGCGAAATCACACTCCGAACTGCGCTGGCACAGTCCATCAACACGTCGGCCGTTCGCTTGGCGATTGAAACAGGCCCCGCCGAAGTGACGCGCGTGGCCCAGGCGATGGGCGTGCGGACACCGCTTCGGTCTGACCTCACTGTCGCGTTGGGTTCCAGCGAAGTCACGCCCCTCGACCAGGCGCTTGGCTACGCGACCATCGCGCGCCTGGGTGTCCCGACCGACCCGGTATTCATCGACCGAATCGAAGATTCGCGCGGCCAGGCCTTCGCGCAGGCCGGCGGAAGAATCGTCGTCGCAGGCGAGGACTTGGGTCAACTGCCGGGCGGGCCGCAGAAGCGTGTCCTTCCAGCCGGCGCTGCGTACGAGCTCACCGACATGCTGAGAGAAGTGGTGCGTACGGGCACTGGCCGCGCGGCTTTCAAAGAAGGCGTGGACCGAGCCGGAAAAACGGGAACAACCAACGACTATGTCGACGCTTGGTTCGTGGGCTTCACGCCGAGGTTCACTGTGGCTGTCTGGATTGGCAGCGATGGCCCATCGTCTCTTGGCGAAAAAGAAACCGGCGGACGCACCGCGTTGCCTGCGTGGGTGAAAATCGTGGACGCCCTGCCCCAACCACCGACGGAGCGGTTCGCCGTACCCGATGACGCCACGCTTGTGCCATGGCAAACGGGCTGGATTGGCCTCGCACGTGGAAAAACCCCCACCAGCGTGCTTTGGCTGCCGCCTTTGGGGGATGCCCCTTTGCCGGGGTTTGGGCAGGCCATGGCGCCGGTGCAGCCCCAAACGACCGCCACTCCAGAGAATTAGGCTGGTGCTTTTGTAGGTGCCGGCCGGTTCGGACTTCGGAACTCGCATGAACGAAAAGCCGCAACAAGCCTACCCCATTGCCGATAATCCCAGCCGATGACAGTCGTTCACCGCTTCGCAGCGTCCCCTTTTTTCTCTCCTACCGATGACCGCGCTGGACGTGGTCTGCCCATACCCGGGATCGATTCCCGCCTGGACAGCCCGGCGGCAAACGCTGCGCATGCAGGCGCAACCGCCGGTCCAACCCTACCGGTCGTGTTCTCGCCCCCTCTGGCGAGCGGAGACCGCATCGCACCCTCAGCGGCGACGCCCGCCGAACAGGCGCGGGGCCCGTTGATTCTCACGAAGAATGTTTACGGCATGGCGCCCTATGACCCCAAACGCGTCCGCGACTACCAGCGTGAACTCGTCTCGGCCGGTGTGCTCGACATTCCGCGGGATACAACAATAGCTTCGATAGAATTCGCCGATGGTTCCCGCGAAACAGCGCGCGGAGTCACTGCGGCTTGGACGGCAGGAGAGCGTGACAACCGAGCCAAACTCTCGCTCGTCGAGCGCGTGCTGCAAGTGTTGGCCGAAAATAAACCCGAGGTCATGACCACAGCGGTTCAGCGTTGGCTTTCGCGAAACCCATGGACCCTGGTCTGCCGGAGCCCGAGCGGAGATATCCTCGGCGGAACGCTGACGTCGCTGGTGGCCGCGTCCGACTGGACTGAGCTCTCCCCGACGGCAGTTCTGATGTCAAAGCAAGAATCGTCCGACACGGACCAGCCACGTCTGGCGATGGTCAACTCCTGGGTGGGGCGGGGCAAGCCTGGAGCCGTGGCCCTCGACGCCGCCCACGCGCTCGCTAAAACACTGACCGACCGTCCAGAGTGGGGGATTTCGATCCAACACCACTGGGCCTACAGCACGCCCCGCGCCCTCTACTACTATCGGGCACAGGCTCTTCCGGAGACCCTGACTCTCGAACAGCACCTCGAGAACGCACGGGCGACAGAGGCCCTGCGACGAGAGCTCGAAACGCAAGGGAAGTCGAGCCGTGACATTCGCGAGGCGCTCGCCAACCTCACCTGGGACTTTGCCGCGAATTTTCACTTGCAGCGCAGCGCTGAACGCAAGGGCGCGATCCCCAACGCGTACTCACCCCTGCGCATCAACCCACACAGCGACCGCGTCCAGGCTGCCCTTGAGCAACTCGCCCACGAAGGAATGGGAGAAGACCCTTCCGAGCCAACACGCCGGCAACACGGTCTTCCTCCGTTCGATTTAGCCGAAGAGCGCCGGGCGATTGGGGAAGGTTACGCCCTGATATGGGAGTACCCGCTCTAGGGTTGGCGATCGTCGCCGGCTTGAAGCGCATCCGTCCCGTGCGTCCAACGCACGAGCAGAGGCGAAAGCGCCAGAAGCCCGACGCCAGCAACCACCACCGCAGCGCACAGGCCTGAAAACAGCACGAACTCGCCGACGTGCGGCGCCAGGCTGCCGACAAGCCCCGCCAAAAAGTTTCCGCCCGCGAGTGAAATGAACCAAACGCCCATCATCCGCGAGGTGACTTGGGGCGGCGCGACGCGCGTCACCGCGGACAGGGCAACGGGCGAGAGGCACAACTCCCCCGCAGTGCTGAGCACGTAATAGCCAAGAATAAGACTTAGCGGCGCTTGCACGCCGGCTTGAGCAGTCACCTGAGCCGCCCACACCAAAAACAGCATGCCTGCCGCCATGCCCAGCAGTCCGAAGGCCACCTTGGCAGCGGTCGTGGGCCCCCCGCCCGGGCGCCGAACAAGACGCAACCACACCCAGGCGAACAGAGGTCCCATCGTCCAAATCAAGATGGGGTTCACGGCCTGAAACCACGTGGCAGGCACGACGAAACCCAGAAGCGTTCGATCGACACGCTGCTCGGTGTACAGATTGACCAACCCACCGGCTTGCTCGAAGGCCGCCCAAAAGGGCATGGCGAAGGCGGTCAGAACCACCAGAACCATCACGCGCTGCCATTCCGCCCGAGTGAGCGGCTGCCGAACAGCGACCTCGCCAGCGCGACGTGGCGTTCGCCCCAGCCCTGCCAGGGCCGGACCTGCGCTCAGAAACACGGCCAAGCCAATCGCCATGCCCAGCGCTGCGATGCCAAAACCCAGGTGCCAATTCACCCGCTCGCCCAGCGTGCCGCACAGCATGGGCCCGAAGAAAGCGCCCAAGTTGATGCCCATGTAGAAAATCGTGAAGCCCGCTTCGCGTCGCGCATCGCCTGGCGCGTAGAGCGCGCCCACCAACGATGAGATGTTCGGCTTAAACAAACCGCTGCCCAGCATGAGCAGCAAGAGGCCACAAAAGAACGGGACCATTCCCGAAAGCGCCAGGGCCAAGTGCCCCAACATCATCAGGCTGCCGCCCAGCACGATGGCGCGACGTTCTCCCAGCCACCGGTCGGCCAGCGCGCCCCCAGCGAGCGTCGTCAAGTAAACGCCCCCCGTATAGACGGCGTAGAGGCGAAGCGCTGTGGCGGAGTTCATCCCAAGACCGCCACGCGAAGCGTCCACCATGTACAGCACGAGCAGCGCGCGCATGCCGTAGTAGCTGAGGCGCTCCCAGGTCTCAGTGGCGGCAAGCCAATACACGCCCGCTGGGGCTTTGCCGAAGGCTTCGGCAGACGCGGTGGACGTTGAGGCGGCGGTTGGCGTTGGCGTCACGGTCAAGAGAGCGTTAGACGTATCGGCGTGGAAACCTTGGACACAGAAGCCTTGGAATCACGCATTCGCGAGCGAAAGCGTGAACTCAACGCCATCATCCTCGCGCACTACTACCAAGAGAGCGAGATTCAGGATGTCGCGGATGTCGTCGGCGACAGCCTGGCCCTGGCGCAGGCCGCCGAAAAAACCAAAGCCGACGTCATCGTGTTTTGTGGCGTCCACTTCATGGCGGAAACCGCGAAGATTCTAAACCCGAACAAACAGGTGCTGCTCCCGGACCTCAAAGCCGGTTGTTCGTTGTCTGACCGCTGCCCCCCAAAGGCTTTTGCGGCATTCAAAGCGAAGCACCCGAACGCGTTCGTCATCACGTACGTCAACAGCTCGGCCGAAGTGAAAGCGATGAGTGACGTCATTGTCACCTCTTCGAACGCGGCGCGCATTGTCGCCAAGGCGCCCAAGGACAGGCCGATTATTTTTGCACCGGACCAACACCTGGGCCGCTACGTCATGAAGCAAACCGGGCGCGACATGGTGCTGTGGCCTGGCAGCTGCATGGTTCACGAGATTTTTAGCGAAAAACGCCTCGTGCAGTTGATGGTGACGCACCCTGATGCCGAAGTCGTGGCGCATCCTGAATGCGAAGCGCATGTTTTGGCGCATGCGCATTTCATCGGCTCGACGAAGGCGCTTTTGGAGTATGTGCTCAAATCGCCGAAGCAGAAGTTCATTGTCGTGACCGAGGCCGGAATTCTTCATCCGATGCAGCAGGGCGCGCCACACAAGACGTTTATTCCGGCCCCTCCGGACAACGGTTGCGCGTGCAACGAATGCCCCCACATGAAGCTCAACACACTTGAGAAACTGTGGCGGTGCATGCGGGACCGAAAGCCAGAGCTGGAACTTTCGCCTGCCCTGCTCGACGCTGCCCGAAAGCCGCTGACACGCATGTTGGAATGGAGTTAGCGCGACGCAGTCCCCGCTTGCGTCCGTCAAAGGCGGGTGGCAGGACAGCCCTGTGAGTCTTCGCTTCTTTTCGCTCCCCGCACACCGCCTGGCGCAAGTGCCGCAGTTGATGCCCACGGACGACCGTCTCGAACCCGACGTTCCCGCAGACGGTGATGTCGTCGAGCGTGCGTTGTTTCGGGTGGAATATCGTGATGTACGTGCGGACGACCGTGTTCGGGCCTTGCTGGGTGGGCACGTGCCTCCCACGCTCGCGCCACCCGGCCCGACGTACGGGCCTTCGGCGGTGTTCGCGACGCCACCCAATGACTTGCCCGCTCTGCTGCGTTCCGCGGACCAACTCGACAGCTACGCGCATGACGCGTCCGGCGAAAAAGCCTGGGTGTGGCAGTGCCAGTCTTGCAAGACGCGTTATGCGATTCCGGTGGGACTTGTTCGTTCAGCGGTCATTCGCTGCGACCGGTGCGGACAACCCGTCGAGCTGCGCACCGAGAAAAGCCTGGGCCAAGAGTCCTTGCTCGACCCCTTGTCGGCGGCGGTCAACATCGCCCGCCGTCAGCTCGCTGCTTTTTTTCGCGAAGCCATGGCGCGAGGATGGCCTGTCCTCGTCGCCGAGAAAAAAGTGTGACAGCTCCGGCGTCGCGCAGCCTTTACGCGTGACGTCGCGCGGCGCAACGCGGACAAGCGCACTGCCCCTTGCGACAGGTGCAATCCGCTTTGCTTTCACACTTGCACTTTTGACCTTCGGACTGCGCCTCTGCGGTGTGGTGACAGCGACAGGTCGGAAGGCGATTTTCGCCCTGCGAGAACAACAACGGCAGCGCCACCGCGAGCGCCAAATGCCAGTAACGGTGTGGATACATCTGTACAGCTCCTGCAATGACTCAAGGCAATTCTAATCGCTGTCCTGCGGCGAATTCATGGGCGAGCCAAGCGGTCGATGTGGGCGCCAGAATGCGCTTGAGCAACGCACCTTTACGTGAGCAACGACGGAGCACTTACCGGGCGCGCAGGAGCACATCCAAGTTGTTGTCTTCCCAGGCCTGCGCACGCCGGTAGTCGTGAAAACGTCTTTCGTGAGCCGTGAACTCCGGCGGATGAACACTCCGACGCCCATCGGATGCCCGCCGCGCACGGTAGATTTCGTGAAGCATCTCGTGAAACACAATCCACGAAACGAAGTAGCGAGGCACGACTCGCCTGTCCAACGCTGGGTGAATTCGAATCACCCGTGAGTCCGAAGAGTAGCTGCCCATTTTGATGCTCTTGCGCGGGGTTTTCACGCGCGGCGCAGGGCCGTAGGTGATGGATGCAGTAATTCGGTTTTTGAAATAGCGACGGTTCAGCTCATCAAAAATGCGCTGCAAGTCGTGGTGCCGCCCCGACGGGTCTAGCCGGACGCGCCGTCGAAGCTGCGACAAGCTCACGCGCCGAATCAGAGCCTTGTTGGCATTGATGAACCGGTCCAAAGCAGCGGAACTCTCGCTGTCCGCGCCGCGAACAAAGCTGGCCAACGCATGCAACACATCATCCGTCGCCGCCAAGAACATGTGGTGCAGTCGCAGCGCCCATCGGCCGCGACGCCGCCGGTACGTCACCATCGTGTGCGTGTTGTCGTGGAGCTCCACTGCCACATGGCCTTGCAACCGATTGCGCAGCCGACGCTCGAGCAGGCGCCGCCACACACGAACCAAACGCTGAGGCTCAATCTTTGGGACCAGTTCACGCGCCATGCGCGGTGCGCTGTAGCCGCGCTTCTGCCGCGTCTTTTTAGCTCCCCTGCGCTGACGTGACGCCCTGCCCATGACGAATGCCTTCGTGACAATCCTAGGGCCGCCGCAACAAGCCTGTAAATGCCGGCGGTGTCGATAAAAATACAGCTATTTCATAAGCTTACAGTGTGTAATCCCGCGTCGGATTGGAGCATGGGCTATGGGTGTTTGGGCTCCTGGATTAACGTGCAAAACAAAATAAACGTGCAAATAAACGTGCAACATGGTGAATAGACGTGCAAGTTTCCATTTGCACGTCTATGGCTCGCCTCCCTCTAGAAAGCGACAACCAAGCCATCCTTGCCGCCATCGACGGCACCCAGGGAGCTGTTTTCGACGAAATCCAACGACGGCTCCCAAGCATCAAGCGACGCACGCTTCAGGATCGGCTCCGCCGGCTGGTGAAAGAGCATCGGCTTCGCACGACCGGGACGGGTAGCGGAACACGGTACTGGCCAAGTGATGGGTCACTCACAACGTCTTCGGATTCACTGCTGCCACTGTCCACTGAGGCACAGCAAATCCGTGCTGCGGTGTCCCGCCCGCTCATCGCACGCACACCCGCTGGATATGATCGCACTTTTCTCGAAGGCTACGTACCAAACCAGACACACTACTTATCCCTGGCAGAGCGTGCACATCTGTTGGCCATGGGGCGCGCGACCGAGACCCCTTCGCCAATCGGGACATATGCGCGCGAGATTCTGGGACGGCTTCTGATTGATCTCTCCTGGAACTCCAGCCGCCTCGAAGGGAACACCTACTCCCTCTTGGACACTCAGCGACTCATCGAACTCGGCCAAGCGGCAGAAGGCAAAGACGCCCGCGAAGCGACGATGATTCTGAACCACAAAGCGGCGATCGAGTTTCTTGTCGAGAACCTGAACGAAGTCGACCTCGACCCCATCACCGTCAGAAATCTCCACGCCCTCCTTTCTGCCGACTTGCTTGCAGACGCGACCTCACCCGGTCGGCTGCGCCGACTCGCGGTGGGCATCAAAGGTTCAGTCTTCCATCCGCTTTCCGGTCCTCAAGTGATCGAAGACTGCTTCCAGACGCTTCTCGCAAAAGCGAGCGCCATCAGCGATCCCTTTGAGCAAGCGTTCTTCATGATGGTACAGCTCCCCTACTTGCAGCCGTTCGACGACGTGAACAAACGCGTCTCGCGCCTCGCGGCCAACCTTCCGTTGCTGAAGAACGCGCTCGCGCCCATCTCCTTCACGGATGTTCCTGGGGACGAATACGTACAGGGCATTCTCGCCGTCTACGAGCTGCGTCGCGTCGAACTACTCCGCGATGTTTTCCTCTGGGCCTACGAACGCTCGGCGGCCAAGTATGCCGCTCAGCCCCAATCGATGGGGGAGCCGGATCCCTTCCGACTCCGCCATCGTCAAGCATTTCAAACGCTCGTGGGAGCACTCATCCGTGAGGACGTTTCTCTCAAGCAAGCCAACGAAAGGATCATACAGTGGGCAACAGACCACGTCGCCTCTGAAGACAGACCGCGATTCGTCGCGATGGTGGAAGAAGAACTTCTCAGTGTGTCTGACGGCAACTTCGCTCGCTACGGCGTGCGCCCATCCGAATACAAGCGCTGGAATCGTCTTCGGGATTAAGACGCGAGCCGTCAGTTGCGCCGCGCTTCAGCAGACGGGCGCCGGGCCTGGGGCAAGTAGACTCGAAACGTGGTGCCCTGCGCAGCGTCGGACTGCACCGTCAACCGGCCATTGTGGAGCGCAACGAGCTCCCGCGCGATGTACAGCCCCAGTCCTAGGCCGCGCTGATTCGCAACATGTTCGCCACGTTTGAATGGGTCGAAGATGGCCTCAAGCTCCTCAGGCGGGATGGGATCACCCCCATTGCGGACTTCGAGAACCGCATCGTCTGCTTCCAGAAAAGTCTCCACCGCGACATTGGTCTGGTCTCCATGCGCCAGAGCATTCGCGATCAAGTTCGAGGCGACCTGCCACATGCGATTTTGGTCGAACAACGCGACGACTGCACCCCGGCTCTGCAACTGCACCACGCGACCTGGCCACGCCAAGCTCTGCTCTTCCACAACAGATTGCGCCAACTTTGTGAGGTTTTGGGCGGCCGGCGAGACCGCCCACACGCCCTTCAGCTTCAGGTTCGTAAAATCCAACAGTTGCTCAATCATGAACGCCATGCGCTGGCTGCTGTTGCCAATCAGCTGCAGGTAGCGTTCGTGCTTCGGGCCCATCCCACCCAACTCATGAAGCAGGCTTATCGCTTGAATGATGGCCGCCAGCGGATTGCGCAGGTCATGGCTGACGATTCCCAGAAGACGTTCGCGCAACTGGGCATCATGAGTCTCTTTCTCTTCGAGCTTGGCTTTCACGCGGCTCAATTCCAGAGCCAAGGTGACGCTGTTCCACAGGCGCCCCGGAATCAAGAGCGCTGGCTTGGACACATAGTCATTGGCGCCAAGACGCATGACCTCGACCGCTCGCTCTTCATCGCCCAAGCCAGACAAGATGATGAGCGGAATCTTGGGACTCACCGCGCGCAACACCGAAATCGACGCCGGGGCCTCTGAGGCGGGCAAGAAATAGTCGAGCAGGACCACGTCGGGGCCGTTGCCACCCTCCTTCGTTCCCGGGCCGCTCAGAATGCGTCTCGCTTCTTCGAGGCTCTGTGCTTCCTGGACATGCGCGGGAAACCGCGCAAGCGCTTGCTTCACCGCTTGGCGATCGACTTCGTCGTCCTCGACCAAGAGAATTCGAATGGGCGCCACATCACTCATGGGCGTCGCCGTTCGCTGGCGTCGAGTTTTCGATACAACGTTCGGCGATCAATGCCCAAGAGCTTCGCCGCCGACGAACGGTTGTCGCCGACCAGCTTCAAGACGCGCGTGATGTACCGCTCTTCGAGGTTCTGAAGCGACAACACTTCTTCGGGTGCCATGACGGCCAAGGCAATCGAATCCGCCTGGTATTTCTGAATCTTCACGGGCAAGTCACCCACCGCGATGGCATGGCTCCGCGCCAGGGCCGCGCAGCGTTCCATGGTGTTTTCAAGCTCTCGAACGTTGCCGGGCCAATTGTATGCGAGCAGCCGCTCTGCAACTTCGGGCGAGAGCGAGAGCGTCATGTCGCTTCCATCCCGACTGCAGGCGCGCTTGAGAAACAGCGTCGCCAGCTGAAGAATATCGGCGCCCCTCTCCGCGAGAGTGGGCACTTCGATCAAAACAACATTGAGACGAAAAAAGAGGTCTTGACGAAAATTCCCGACGGCGACTTCGCGCTCAAGGTCCTTGTGCGTCGCACAGACGACCCGCGCATCAAATGGCACTTCTTGACTCCCACCCACGGGCCGAACTTTTCGCTCTTGAAGCGCCCGCAGAAGTTTCGCCTGACTTTCAGGGGCCAAGTCCGCAATCTCATCGAGAAACAACGTGCCGCCGCTGGCCTCTAGAAACAGCCCCCTCTTTGCAGCCTTCGCATCGGTGAAGGCGCCTTTTTCGTGCCCAAAGAGTTCGCTCTCCAACAACGCGGCTGGCAGCGCGGCACAATTGACGGCCAAGAATGGGCCCGACGCCCGCGAAGACCCCTCGTGCAACGCACGTGCAACCAATTCCTTGCCCGTGCCTGTGGCCCCCTGAATGTACACCGGCGCCTGGCTGTCAGCGACCCGGCTCACCAAGTCGCGCACTTTCCGGATGGCGCCACTCACCCCTTGAAGCGATCCGACGAGAGAATGTTCTCGCTGTAACCGGGACAGGTCGACCGTGAGCCGATGGCGCTCTACGGCCCGCACAACCGATTGCCTCAAGCTCTCCGGCACGACGGGCTTGACCAGAAAATCGTATGCGCCTGCACGCAAACACTCGACCGCAATGGCCACAGAGGACTGGGCCGTCACCATGATCACCGACAAGTCCGGTCGGCTTTCTCGCAACTTCCGACACAACGTCGGCCCGTCCATCTCGGGCATCGCGACGTCGGACACCACGGCGCGAAGAGCGCTGGGGCCACTGACAGCCTCCAAGAGAGCCGCCGCCTCCGAAAACGGAGCGACTTCAAATCCGGCGCCGCTGAGCACGTCACTCAGCAATTCAAGCTGAGTCGAATCGTCATCAACCAGTGCAACCAGGTCGGACATTGTAGGGTTCCTTAACGGCTACGGCTGTCAGGAACAACAGCTCCGCCGGGTGCACCGCCGCCTTGGGAGCGAGCCGCGCCTTCTTCGGCCGGCTTGATGGGGGCGATCCGCCGGAACGAAATCAGCAGCATCCGTCGGTTGTTTCACGATACGTGGTGCAAAATGGCAGGTCGTAAAGCTTACGTCGCCCTCCGCGAGGCCAATTGGCTCACCGCCAGCACTAACAACGCGCCAACAGTCGACCACAGGAAGCCAGACGGTCTGAGGGTGAAGAAGTCACCGTCTCTGGCGAAGAACGTCCCAAGGCCTCCCCCGATAAATGAGCCGATGACGCCCAGAAACATCGTCCCCAGCCATCCCTGCGACTGATTCCCAGGCATCAGGGCTCGTGCAAGCAGTCCGGCGAGGGTCCCCACAACCAAGAAAGCAATGATGTTCATAACGTCTCCTGTTCAAGTGATTGCTCTCGAAACAGATGCAGCAAGGATGCCACTCACCAGGACCCGTGCCACGCGCTCACTGCGCCGTCATTGCCGAGGGCTGCCGGGCCCCTTCGCAAGCACCTGTGACTGCCAGACTGCCTCACTGTGCTCTTTTGCCACAGCACAATTGGTTGCGCTGCCAGTGCAGTTTCCGCAGACCGCGTTGGCACGTTTGCTGCTGAACGCAGCTCTGCCGGATCAACGGCCAAAAACAGAACGGATGACACCATGAAATGGGACCACATCGCGGGCCAATGGAATGAGTATAGGGGGAAAGTCAAGTCTCGTTGGAGCGAGCTCACAGATGACGACTTGACCACCATCAACGGGCAGCGCGATGCGCTGGTCAGGTTGGTGCAGCGGCGCTACGGAAAAGTGCGAGAGGCTGCGGCCAGGGACGTCGAAGCGTTTCTGCGAGCCTCCGATGAGACCACGAACACCTCGGACCGATTTAACACAGTGGAAGTCACCCACTTCAGAAACGAAGCACCGAATCGCTCGCGATAGCACACGTCGAACGAACTCCCTGAGACGGAGACCGCCTCAGGGAGTTCATGTCGACTGAACGGCAGACGGCAGAACTTCTCAGCCCCGAACAGCGCCTTCGACACGCCGCACGGCCTCTTCCAATTCATCGGTTGCTTTTTGGGCGCTATCCCGATTGGTCTTCCACGCGGACGCATCCGTGGAAAGAAGCCACTGCCGCTTTTCCTGAGCCCATTCGTGCTTCGCATTGGCTTCCTGGCGACGGCGGGTGAACTCATACCCCGAACGTTTGGGAAACTGGGCGACCGTGTCATCACTTCGCTTCAACGCAATCTGTGCTCTCGCGATTCGGCCATCAATCTCCGCCACGAACGCCTGAACGTCTTCCGACATGTCCGCTCGCGCCATCCGGAGATTGACGTTGGCGTTGGCGACGTCTTGCCCTTCATTTCGTTGAAGCTTTGCACGGGCTTCCGCCTGCTTATTGTCGAGATCCGCCTGTTCGCGAGATTGCTGGTTCGCCAATTGCGTCTCTTCTTGGCTCAGCTCACGAACTTCTTCGGCCTGTTTGTTTCGAGCATTCATCACCTGCGCTCCTGGATTGGCACAACCGAGCAGCGCAGAAATGAACGCGGCGAATAGGGGCGTAACGACTTTCGAACCATACATTGGACAACTCCTTGGCCTTTGGCCGGTGAACTGCGGGTAAGAACTCTTCAGCGCCGACGACTCAAAAAGCGCCTTGCGGTGGGTCGGCGCCGACGCGCTTCATCTCCCGGATGTAATTGCCCATTGACAGCATGCCGAGCGGCCACAGGCCGACGAAGACGCCCGCCTCGCGTCGACCGCTCACATAAAGCGCGAGCGCCCCAGCCATCGTCACGCCTGCCAATGCGAGAAGAAGCCGAGAAGGTGCGTGAAACGTCACTCTCTCAGGCTTCTTCGTGGCGTCCCCCACAAACAGTGGCGACATACGCGAGCCGTTGTGGGCTGGGAGCATCGGTGGAATGACCGAACTTCGTGGGTACTCTGATGCTGCAATCATGTTGCCTCCGTGAGTTGTGAGTGCACACCTTGTCCTCAGCAAGTCCCGTGCCCACGTTGCGCTGAAGGACTTGATCGCTCGATGACGCGGGACTTCGCCCGGTTGCGTTGCTGGACAAGCAAAATGCGACAGAGTGGGTGAACGAGTGACCTACCCTCTTGGCTCAACCACATTGCCCCAGCGAGGCAAAGCGCCCCATGCCGAAAACGCGAGCGAGAAGAGTAACGCCACCGTAATCAGGCTGGCACGTTTGCTGCTCCACCACCCGGTGCCGAATCAACGGCCTATCGCCACAAGGAAACGACCATGAATTGGGACACCATCGCAGGCAAGTGGACTGAGTATAAGGGGAAGATCAAGTCGCAATGGGGAGAACTCACAGATGACGACTTGGCGAGAATCAATGGCAAGCGCGATGTTCTCGTCGGGCTCGTGCAGCAGCGATATGGCAAGATGAAGGACGTTGCAGAGAAAGAAGTCGAAGAGTTCTTGCGGGCATCCGATGAGACCACGCGCTTCAAAGGCGAAGAGCCCAATCGACCGAGCGATGAGGACTCGAGCCGATCGAAGCCTCGCGAAAAGAGCGCGCGATAGGGGCAACCGACGGCCTGAGTGAGGTCACGATCGACTCCCTGGGGCGACGTCGCCGAGCTGGGTGGGAAACCCGCCTCGACATCTGGCGCCTGGAGAACACTGACCAGGGCGCTCGATGGTGCAGCAGTGGACCCCATCGGAATCTTTGCGTTGGAGCGATCGGAGGACCATCGCTTGGCTGACTATCGAAACGAACGACTCAATTCACCGCGCCTCCGTGCCCTTCTTTCCAACCGACTGCTTCCGGAGCTTGGACGTTCGCTTCTACGAGCTTGAAGGGAAGTTTGGGCAAGAGGGCGCATTGGCTGCTGCGGAGTCCTCTCGCGCAGCGATCGACCGCATCGAATCATGGGTTCACGAATTTGAAGCGGATTGCGACTTTAGTCGTTTGCCTGGATACCTGTATGCAGGGACAGATCCACAGCGACAGGTTCTGGAAAAGGAATTCGAGAGCCTCCGACGCGTGGGAGTCGATGCATCCTGGACCGAAACGTTCCCGCTTGAGTTCCCAATTCAACGTGTCGTTCGCGTCGAAAGACAGGCTCAGTTCCATCCGCTGGCTTACATGCGAGAGCTCGCCACCCGATTCGTAGCCGCTGGCGGGCAAGTATTCGAATCAACCCAAGTCCTTGAGGTTGACGATGGCGAGCCTTGCCGAATCGTCACCGAACGAAGCCTCATCAGCGCTCGAGACGTTTTGGTTTTGAGTCATGTTCCCATATCGAACAAGTTGGCCATTCACACCAAGATCGCCGCATATCGCTCGTACGCGATCGCGATATCTTGCCGAGCCAAATTCCCCGAGGGCCTTTTCTGGGACCTCGAGGACCCCTATCACTACATTCGCGGCTATCAGCGGCCTACTGGCAATCTTCTGATCGTCGGCGGTGAGGATCACAAGGTCGGGCAGAATCGCAATACAAGCGACTGCTTTCGACGGCTAGAGGAATACGCTCGCGGGCACTTCGGAAACGGCAATATCGAATACCGATGGTCCGGCCAAATCATCGAGCCTGCCGATGGGTTGCCTTTCATCGGAAAGAACTCTGGCTCGAAACACGTATACGTCGCGACCGGTTTTTCCGGTAATGGCATGACGTTCGGAACGCTCTCGGGAATGATCCTCTCGGACCTCTTGATCGGCGTCCCCAACAAGTGGTCCGCACTTTACGACGCCACGCGCGTTAAGCCGATCGCGCGCAAGAAAAACGTCCGCCCGTCCATCAGCCTCTTGGTCGAAGCGAATGTGCGTCACGTGGCCAAGCTATTCGCTCGTGCGCCCTGGGGACGGAATGACCTCCAGCGTTTCGATCAAACGTTGATGCGCGTCCAGGTTGGTGATTTTGAAGCCATCTTGTATCTCCGTTGTGAGTGGCGAGCGTCATGTTCGCTGACCGTCGGGGTTTCAAGATGCATCACCGGTGCCGAGCGCCCCAAGAACGTATTGGTTTTCACAACGCCGACCGCACGAGCGCTGGGATGAGAAGCATCCGAGAAGCGAAAGCGCTAACGTCAGGTGTGTCGAAGCCGAAGGCTATGTTCAACAGTCACCAACGCCCCAAAAAGCACGGCACCGGCGCCCAAATAGAACCAGAGAATGACGACGATGAGTGCTCCCGCCGCACCGTACAATTTGCTGTAGTCGACGAGGTGCACCACGTACATCGAGAGTACGAACGAAAAAACATTGCACAGCGCCGCTGCAACGACTCCGCCGAGGGCAGCACTGGGCCAACGAACGCGCCGCGATGCCGGCGCAAATCGGTACAGCCCGGAAAATGCCAGAACCAAGACACCAAATGCAGCAGGCCATCGCAACAGTTCCCACAGCCGCCAGCCACCGCGATGCAGATGCAGCGCTGCTGGGAGCTGCGGAACGGCCACAATCAACAGAACATACCCAAGGAAAACAACAACGCTGACCAGCGTGAGGCCCATGCTGAGCGCATGAAGGCGCACGAACGAACGGTTCTTGGACGACGCCAAAAAGCCATTCACGACCTTCATCAGTGTGGCAAGTGCTTCCTGGGTCGCGAGTAGCGAGAACAACAACCCCCCTGCGAACTTTCCGCTGGGCGCGGATTCAATCGCGTATTGCATTTGCTCGCGGAAAAAAGCTGAAACCTCGGGGGGAAGATTTCTGCTGAGCCAGTCGATTTGACTCAAGACCTCGCCAGGCGTTGAGACCATTCCATACAAACTCACCAAAGCGACCAAAAGCCCTGGAAGCGCCAAAAGCGCAAACAGCGCGACCCCGGCCGCCACGACAGAAACGTCCTCTTTCCAGAATCGACGGAAAACAACGATTGGCAGGGCGATTCCATGCTGGGCGCGAACGAGACCGCGCCAGTCCGTCCCTGCGGCGTCGTCGTCCGCTGTCTGCTTGGGCATCAGTGACTGTTTTGCTGGCCGTTACCTGCACCAGACGCGAGTGCCCCAAATTGTTCCTGGATCAGCGGGATGGCGGCCGCCCGCAGCCCAAGCGTCAGTCCTACAGCGAGCATGCGTCGCGTTGCCGAAGAGAATAGGCCACCTCCTATGACGTAACCCACTCCCAGTGCAGCGGCCAGCATGGCGAATGGATGCTTATTCACCCGCCGTTCGATGGCGAGTGCTTCACGAAGCTCGTCCATCGATTCCCGACTGGCGAGACCCTGAAGACTCGTGCCCACACGACCCACCTTCTCTTCAAGACGACGCAGGGGTTCGGAGGCATTTCCATTCTGTTGCTTCTGCTTCTGAGCATCCATGGTCAGTCTCTGCCTCGAACGATCCGGCCAATGACGAACCCGGCCGCAAGCGCACCGAGCAAGCAGGCGCCGGGTTGCTCTTTGATGAACTGACGCGCGCGCTTGCTTGCTGCCTCAAGCTTCTTTTCGAGCGCTTCCATTTGTGGGACGACGTGCTCTCCGAGTTCACGAAGGCGACTTTCGGTGTTTTTCATTGTCTCCATGCCCATTCTCCTTTGCGCTGTTTTCACTGGTGACGTCTAGAACCGTCGACCCATCAGATATCCGAGCCCCAGGGCGGAACCTAAGAACACGAATGGATGGCGCCCCAACCCACTGCGCCAATCGATGGTGCGAACAATCGTGTGTTGAAGCGCAGTGACGTGCGCCGCAAGATTGGCATGGGCCCGCACGATCTCTGCCTCGATCTCGGCCAGTGCAGCGCCGTTGTGCTCGCGATGTTCAGGCAACACGTTGTTCCTCGATCACGTGCTTCACGGCCCGCATCCGCCACATGGCCATGGCATAGCGCGCTGCGTTCTCACTTCGATCGAGAGCGTCCACCGACGTGAGCCCTCTCATCGCCAGGAAAGCCCCCAGTCCGCCGACAACTGTGTGTAGCCCCCCAACGATCAGACAGCTGAGCGGCCATCCCAGGCTATGCCGCAGGCTCGTCACCGCGCCGAATGTGAAGAAGACGTAGCCAATGACTGCGAGGACAACAAAGGCGCCTACCGCGCCGGCGCTTCGCGCAACCTTTCTTGCGGCCTCGATGAGTTCTAGCCGGGCGAGCTTCAGGTGGCTCGCCAGCAGATGCCCGACGGCATCAACAGTTTCTTTCAAATGAGTTGCAATGCCATCCACTGCGCTTCGGGTGTGCATGCCAGTTCGAGTTTCCATGTTTGAGTCTCCGTGCCGGAATGAGTTGCACTTTCAATGCCACGACTGATTCGCCCCGCGGCGCGAAGGGCGTCACTCAGGAAACTTTTTCAAGTAGTCCGCCAGCTCATCCGCGTGTTCCTCCTCGACCGCAAGGATGTCCTCGAGCAGGCGGCGGGTCGTTGGATCTTTGTCGCCAATGAAGCGAATCACGGCGCCGTAGGTGGCGATGCAATCCCCATGACTTGCTCTCCCTCTCATGATTCTAGAATTGGTACGCGACAGTCCCTTGAATGTCAGCCAGCGCGCCGCTGATGTTCGAGCGGCTTGGATCCTGGATGAAGTTCGAATTGAACAGGAATCGGTAGGTGAATCGCGCGCCAAGAAACAGGCCGCCGGCTGCGAATTCCAAACCGCCGGCAAGGGGAACTTCCTGAATGAACCGGCTCGACAGGAAGTCTGAGCCGGTGCCCGTGGGTGTTAACCAACTCACGCCGAATCCTGCGCCGATGAACGGTCGAAACCATCCAATCGGTGCCGTGAGTTTCAGGAGCGCCGTGGCTCCGCTGCGCAAGATTCCCGGTTGCGTGGGAAGCAATGAGAACAGCGCTCCTTGCGTGAGGTGGTGTCCGCCTTCGTACCCAATTTCGGCACCGAAGAATGGCATGGGCTGGACCAGTAAACCCGCACCCCAGGTGGGCCCCACCGCCGTGTAGGGGGCGTAGCCTGACGTGTATCGCCCGGCGCCTCCCTTGAGGTAGAGGCCTATGGGCGAAGGCACTGCTGCCCCGCTCACAGCCAAACTGACCAATGCAACACGTACCATCCATCTTCTTGATTTCACGTCAGACTCCGATTCTGGGAAAGAGGTTGACCGACGGGCGCCACATTCTGCTGGCGGCCGTCACCTGGTGGACCGGCGCAGCGAATCCACGCCGTGCGTCAGTGTTTCCAAACCATTGCTGCGCGCACGCTTGAGGAAATCCGACACGAGATCGCTCATCGGCGAGTCGCTGCGTCGAGGCCTGCCATAGAGGGCCCCCAACAGTGCACCAGATGCCAGAAGGATGCTGCCCGCCGCGATAGGGTGGTCCCGAATCAACTGACGCGCGTTTTCGGTCCACTTTGAACTCGTGCTCGCCATTCCAGAGGCGGCCGACGCC
Source organism: Myxococcaceae bacterium (assembly GCA_046155985.1). Taxonomy (GTDB): domain Bacteria; phylum Myxococcota; class Myxococcia; order Myxococcales; family Myxococcaceae; genus JBJXGM01. The sequence continues at coordinate 36,859 of JBJXGM010000076.1, forward strand.
ACGTTGTTCATCACGCGTTTTGCTTCGTGGCCGAGCCCGGCCATGACGGACGACTCTTCGACTCTCGTTTCTTGACTGAGGCCATTCGACATTTTGCTCTCCTGTGAGGGTTCGCAGGGTGAACTGCACGATCCGCGCCAAGTCGCCTTCGGCAGTGCAACGACTGAGTCGCGAGGCCCGGGCGGAAGCTGCCAAGCCGCCCCACTCTGCTTTTCCGCCACACCCCAACACGCCACGCGCAAGACCCGACGGGAGCGTTATCAATTCGCAAGACCAGCGTTTGGTATGGACACTGCAGTGGCCGCGGCGTGACCCCCTACAAGGAGCCTTTGCCGTGCGAATCCGTTGGAGCCATTGTCTTGCAGGACTGGTGTTGGTGAACTTCTTAAGAGTCCGTTTTCGTTCGGTGTCCAAGACGTTCGTCCGCGCTGCCCGCTTCTGTTGCAGTCCCTCCCACGAACTTGAGGAGGTGCAGCGCTGGGAAGGCGAGGGTGGCAGCACCCTGGGATGAGCCAATTTCCCGCACACTGAGAATCCCCAGGCGCGGAAGTTGCAGTCTCCATCCGCTACACGATTCAGCGAACTCAACGAAACAAAGGAGACATCTCAATGAAAGCCACAACAATCGCTCGAGGCCTGATGTTGACCGCCGCGCTGGTGGTTTCGCCAGTCCTCGGCAAGGAATCCCATAGACCGTCCGATGCTTGGATCACGACGAAGACGAAGCTGTCCATTCTGACTGAGGCGCAACTGCCCTCAAATTCCATTTCTGTTGATACGCGTGATGGTGTCGTCACGCTTCACGGGAAAGTCCCGTCTGAAGCGGCAAAAACCAAAGCCACCGCAACGGCGAGGGCCGTGCACGGAACACGCGACGTGCGCAATTTGCTCCAGGTCGTCGCGACCAACGAACGCATGGTGGAGGCGCGGGATGACGCCCTAAAAGAGTCCATTCAAAAGCAACTTCGTGCGGACGCGTTGGTGAAACGTGGCGATGTGAAAATTGCTTCCGTCAACAAAGGGGTGGTCTTGCTGACGGGATCGACGCACACGCTGAGTGAGTCTCTTCGAGCCGCTGAAATCGCACGGTGGACGCCCGGGGTTCGCTCTGTTTCGAACAACGTTCGGGTGAAGGATGAATACGCACAAATTGACTGGCCCGCCGGTCTGACCGACACCGCCACAACTGACATTCCCGATGCGTTGACCACAGCGCGGGTGAAGCTGGCGTTGATGACTGCCGATGACGTCCCGGCAATGTCTATCAATGTCGATACCGTGAATGGGGCGGTGGCCTTGTTTGGGATCGTGCCCAGCACCGAAGCCAAGGCATCTGCAGAACGCGCGGCCCGAAAAGTCGGATCCGTTCGCTCCGTCGAGAATGGACTTGAAGTCGTCGCCCCCGAACGCCAGGCGCAGGCTGCGCGCACGGATGACGCGCTCGAGGAAGACTTGAAGAAAAGCTATTCGGCACACGATGAGTTGAAGCAGGTCGACGTCGACGTCAACAATGGTGTCGCTCGCCTGACGGGAAACATCAATACCGAGTGGGATCGCTTCAACGCCGTCACAATGGCAAGGGTAGCTGGCGTGAAGTCTGTGAAGGACGACTTGCGAAACAAGAAATAGCCGCAGCGGGGAGAATGGGCCGGCGACAACATCCGCCGGCTCGCCTCGCGCCTCTCTTGGCACGGGGACTTTCTACCGTGCGCGATTCGACCCTGCCCCCGGCAGCGAAAACGGCTGAGGGTCAGGTGGCGGGGTTGGCGTCACACTCCAAAACAACACGCCCGTGAGCAGCCCCACAACAGCCGCAATCCCCAGGCCAACGAGGAACCGCCGACGCTGGCGCAGCCTGGCGGGGGTGGGCGCTGGTCGTGTCGAGGGGGCGGACGGCAAGCCGGCGCCAGCTTCCGGCGGCAACGCGAACTCCGACGTGACGATTCGATCTTCTTCCGACTCCATCACCCCCAGCGTCTTGTCCAACAACTCGCCGGTGCTCGGGCGCGCCGGACCGGGCACGACGACGCTCGGGTCAGTGTCTTCGTTGGGCGGGGGCGCTTGCCCCGCGTCCGTCACGGGGTCCGCTATCGGCTGCTGCGTGATGGGTCGAAGCGGTGCGACGCCCTTAAAAAGGCGTGTCACGTAGGCCGCCACGTTCATCTCTTCTGCTGACAGCGTCTCCAGAAAACTTTGAAGCTCGCGGCGCAAGTCCGATGCTTTTTGAATGCGTTGCGTTTTGTCTTTCACAAGGCAACGCATGACGATGTCGGCGAGCGCCTTAGGGTAATCGGGGCGAAGCGCATCGGGACGGGGCGGTTCCTCCGTCCGAATGGCGTAAATGACGGCCTCGGTGCTCGGCTTGTGAAACGGGCTTTTGCCTGTGGTGACTTCGTAGAGCAGCGCGCCCATCGCAAAGAGGTCGGCGCGATGGTCCACTTCCTCTTGGCCGACGACCTCGGGCGCCAGGTAGAGAAATTTTCCCTTGATGACGCCGGGCTTGCTGCGGTCCACCCAGCGTCCGGCCTTCGCGATGCCAAAGTCCACCAGCTTGGTCTCGCCCGCAAACGACACCATCACGTTCTGCGGGCTGATGTCGCGATGAACCACGTGAAGCTCCGCGCCGTCGACGCCGGTCGCTCGGTGCGCGTAGTGAAGCCCTGCACAGGCGTCCGCGGCGATGCGTGCCGCAATACCGAAGGGCACGCCGCGGCCCTCTTTCGCCTCTTCGCGATAAATTTTTCGAAGGTCGGCGCCTTCAACGTACTCCATCGCAATGAAGAGCGAACCGCCCAACCGGCCCAGCTCAAAGACTTGCACGACGTTGGGATGGTGAAGCTGGGCGGCAATGCGCGCTTCGTCCAAAAACATCTGAACAAACTCGGGCTCGCCAGACAGGTGCGGCAAAATCCGTTTGATGACACAGGGGCCTGAGCGGTCCGCGCGCTCTGCCAGAAAAAGTTCCGCCATCCCGCCCACAGCGAGCTTTCGCAGCAACCTGTAGTTGCCGAAGGGAACGGCGTTGGGCTGTGACGTGGCTTCGATGGGCGAAGCATAAGCGAGGTGCTAAGGGGGGCGTCATGACCTTTGCATCCACCTTCGACATTGGCGGTGACCTGCGTGTTCAGCGGCTGGGCTTTGGCGCGATGCGTGTCACCGGTGAAGGCATTTGGGGCGAGCCCAAAGACCCCGCTGCAGCCAAGGCGCTTCTGCGCCGCGTTGTGGAGCTCGGTGTGGACTTCATCGACACCGCAGACGCCTACGGCCCGGAAGTCTCAGAACGACTGCTCGCCGAAGCTTTGTTTCCCTATCCCAAGGGTCTTGTCATCGCGACCAAGGGAGGCCTTTTGCGCGGCGGCCCAGGACAGTGGCGGCCGAACTGCCAGCCTGCGCACTTGCGCGCGGCGTGCGAGGCAAGCCTCAAGCGGCTTCGCCAAGACCGCATCGACCTCTATCAGCTGCACGCAGTCGACCCGCGGGTGCCCATCGAAGAGTCGGTCGGGGAACTCGTTCGCCTCCAGGGCGAAGGCAAAATAAGGCACATCGGACTTTCCAACGTCAGTGTCGCCGAGCTCGAGAAAGCGCGCCGCTTGGCCACGATTGTGTCGGTCCAAAATCGCTACAGCCTCTTGGAGCGACACTCCGAAGACGTCCTCGCCGCGTGCGAGAAGTCCAGCATCGGGTTCATTCCTTGGTATCCGCTGGCCATGGGCGAAGTCCGCCAAAACGCCGTCATCGAAAAGGTCGCCAAGTCTCATCGTGCGACGAATTTCCAAGTCGCGCTCGCGTGGCTTCTGCAGAAAAGCCCCGTGATGCTGCCGATTCCGGGAACCTCGTCCCGCGCTCACCTCGAAGAGAACTGCGGCGCCGCCAAAGTGTCGCTCACCGACGAAGAAACGCGTTCGCTTTCGGCGGTGGCCAAAGCATGAAAACGCCCCTGCGGCCAAAGTCCCCCGCCGAGTCCGAAGCAACGATGACCCAAATCATCTTGCCGTCGGATGCGAATCCCTTGAACGCGGCGTTCGGCGGGCGCGTGTTGGAGTGGATAGACATCTGTGGCGCGATTTCAGCGCAGCGACACTGTCGATACACGGTGGTCACCGCTTCGCTCGATGAGCTCCATTTTCTGACACCCATTCGCGTGGGATGGACGGTCACGCTGAAAGCGCGCGTCATTGCTGCGTTCAAAACATCGATGGAAGTCGGCGTCGCAGTTATTGCCGAAGACCCCTTCACCGGCGCGCGCCATCTCACCACACGCGCCCTGCTCACCTTCGTCGCGCGAGACGCGAGCGGCGGTCGGGTGCTTGTTCCACCCCTAGACCTTCGAACCGAACCTGAGAAAGCTGCCTTGGCCGAAGCGCACAGCCGTCGTGATGAACGGCTCTCTCGACGCGGCAAGCGAGAAGCCTGGCTGGAGCTGCTCGACGTTCCGCCAGACCGAGAAGAAGAGTAAGCGTCTTAAGTGCTTGATAGTTCTTGTTTTTTACATCCACATGCATGCATTGACTGCAAAGAATACAATGCCCTCATGGGTACCCTTACTGTTCGTCGAATTGAAGAACGCCTGAAGGCTCGTCTCCGCGTACGAGCTGCGCGCAACGGCCGCTCGATGGAAGAGGAGGTGCGGGACATCCTCCGACTGACCCTCATGGACGAGGCCCCAGTCCCAGACCTTGGCGCTGCGATTCATCGAAGGTTCGCGCGCTTGGGAGGCATCGACTTGGACGCCCCCACCCGTGATGCCATTCGTGAAACGGACCTTGAGAAGTGATCGTGCTCGACACAAATGTGCTGTCGGAGTTCATGCGTGAGTCACCTCGCACGCAGGTTGCTGACTGGCTGCGCCTTCAATCTCCGTCACGTGTTTTCACAACCGCCATCACACACGCTGAAATTCTCTACGGCGTCGCGCTTCTTCCTGAAGGAAAAAGAAAACAGAATCTTGCCGAAGCTGTGCGTGCCGTCTTCGCGCAAGACCTGGCCGGACGGATTCTTCCGTTTGACACCGAAGCAGCGCCCGCCTTTGCGGTATTAGCTGCCAAGCGCAAGCGAATGGGGAGACCCATCACGAACGCAGATGCTCAGATTGCGGCGATTTGTATTTCGCACGAAGCGGTACTCGCCACCCGCAATGTCAGCGACTTCGACGGATGCGAAATCCGACTGCTGAATCCATTTCAAGGCTAACAAGTGCCGACGCCAGAAAGCTCTTCTTGCCAGGGCTCTCTACGTCGAAAACGACTGACCGCACCCGCAGCCACCCTTGGCGTTGGGGTTGGCGAAGCGAAAACCCGCACCTTGAATCTCTTGGACAAAGTCCACTTCGGTACCGGTCAGGTACTGAAGGGACAGCGCATCGGTTGCGATGCGAATGCCGTCTTGTTCCCAAGAGGTGTCGTCGGACTTCGCTTCTTTGACGAGGTTCAGATCGTAGCCGAAGCCGTTGCACCCGGACGGCACCACGCGAACCGCCAGCACGTGGCCATCAAAGCCCTGGGACTTCATCACCGTCTTGACTTGGTTGACGGCGTTGGGCGTCAGGCGAATCGGCGTCGGCGCAGCCGGGTTGTCCGAAGTGGTGTCCAGCGCGGTGTTCAAGGCGGTTTCCATACCCAAATCAGTAGCGTTTCGGCCTTCTGCGCGCAAGTCGCACCCCGGCTCTCACACCAGGCTTTCGCCGCCATCGACCGCAAGTATTTGTCCTGTCACGGACTTGGGGCCGTTTTCCAACAAGAGCACCGCTTCGGCCACCGCGTCCGCGCCCGCGAATCGCCGCTGTGGAATCCGCGCCAGAAGACGCTCGCGCACCTGTGGCGAATACGCGTCTGGCGGCAAAACAGAACCGGGGGCGACCGCGTTCACGCGAACATGGGGCGCAAGTTCAACGGCCCAACTCTGTGTGAGTTGGGCGAGGGCCGCCTTGGTCGCGGCGTAGGCGGAATAGTTGGGGAACGGGCGCATCGCCCCCTTGATGTCGAGAACGTTGACGATGTGTCCAGTCTGCCTCTGCACCATCAACCGGGCGGCCGCTTGCGTCAGCAAGTATGGCGCCTTCACGTTGAGCGCCCAATGCGCGTCGAACAAGGCTTCTTGGGTCTCCACGAGGGGCGCCCGCTCAAACATCGCTGCACTGTTCACGAGCAACGACAATGGGCCCAGCTGGGACTCGACCTCTCGCACGAGTTGTTCCGGCGCACCCGGCGCGGTGAGGTCGGCTTGAAAAGCCGTGACCGTCTGAGAGCGCGCGCGCAACGCTCGCACCGTCTCATCCGCCGCCGTCTTGGAGCCAAAATAGTGAAGCGCCACCGACATCCCTGCATTGGCCAAGTGCTCCACAATGGCGCGACCCAGGCGAACCGCCCCGCCCGTGACCAAAGCGATTTTTAATGGTGGCGACGTCATCGACAGGACCTCAGCGAAGAAGCGACGTGACGTCGATGCTTTTTTTCACCAGTGTGTCGGGTTCAATTTCCACAACGACACGCTTGGGCTCCACCAGGCGCGGGCCCCGCAACTCAAGCACATGCTTTCCTTCAACAAGTTGAATCGATGGCGTGCCGTTGGCGACGTAGCGACCCACCTCTTGTTCGTTCAAATAGAACGCCAGGCCCGTCACGTTTCGCGGAATCAGCTCGGGGCGAAAGTGGCCGGTCCGGAACTCGCGGCTAATCACTTTGTTTTCGCCGGGCTGACCAAACTCGAGGGCCTCTTCAAAGTGCAGGCCCAGTTCCCGATTCTCCAAAATAATCGTGTCGCCCAAATGGGCGCCTTCTACCCTGCGGAGCGGACTGGCCCCCAACTGGGCCAACTTGGCGTCGGGCCCGTGTTCGGCGTGCCGCACGTAAACCTGGACGCGCGGTGTCGTCTCGACCGTGAGGAAAATGCTTTCCGCTTTGGAATCCTCAGCGAACAACACCTCCGTTAGGGTCGAGCGAAACAAGAACACCAGCCCAAATGCCGCCAACGCTGCACCCAAGTAGAGCAACGGCTGAAACGCCTTCCGCGCCCTCTCCCAGAGTTTCTCAAGGTCGAGATACCGGCGGGGCGAACCGGCAAGCGGTTCCCCATCAAGCGTGTCGTAGCGCGGCGCCTCTTGGCCCGATTCAGAACGCGAAAAAGTGGGTTCAAACGCCGGGTCGATCGGCGCCAAAACGGGGACAGCTGCCGGAGAAAGGCGAGGCGGAGGCAAGGTGACCTCACCCGTCTGCGCTCCCCCTGCAGGCTGAAATCCAGTCGAAGGCCTGTCTAACGTCTCCGCGACGCGTTTGGGCTGGGTCGCGTCCGCCAGCGCCGTGGACTCCTCCTCGAGCGCAGCCGGTGGCATCGCCGATGGCATCAAATGACTCGGCGCTTTTCTTGGCGAAAGGCTGGCCGTTTCTACTTCATGTGAGTCACCCGCAGCCCCCCTGCTCGGGCCACGCGCCAGTTGCGAACGCTGTTGCACGGCCATCCGGTGCGCACTTTTGGGCAGTTCTGTCGCCCCGGGCGGCGCTTCCCAATCCATGTCTGCCGCAGCACCCGCGCCTTCGCTGGGTGAGCGCGACTTGCCTGGGTCCTTTTTCTTGGAAGGATTGGACGGCTCCTTGGCTTCTTCAGCGAGCCGGTCCGCAAACAGCGTCCGCAACAACTCCGCCACCTGCACAGAGGTGGCCACCCAACGCTGGTTGACCATCGTTTCTTCAAGCGCGACCTGAAACTCTCGGGCGTCTCGGTAGCGATCGTCGGGCAACTTGCGCAGCGCCCGCATCACCATGCCATCGAGTTCCGGCGGACAATCACTGACAGCTGACGGAGGCTCGATTTTGCATTCTAGAGCTGCCTGCAGCGTGGCGAGCTCGGTTTCGCGCTTGATGGGCCGAACGCCCGTTAAGAGTTCGTACAGCACAAGCCCCAGCGCAAAGATGTCTGAACGATGGTCCAGCGGCTTACCTGCCGCCTGCTCCGGCGACATGTATGCAAACTTGCCCTTGATGGCGCCCGACTTGGTCATCGAGGCCTGGTCGGCCGCCTTGGCGATGCCAAAGTCCACCAGTTTCACCCCGCCGTCGAAAGACACGAGGATGTTCTGTGGCGAGACGTCGCGGTGCACCACCCGGAGCGGACGGCCGGACTCATCTGAGCGCGTGTGCGCGTAGAACAGGCCATCGCACGCGCTGGCCACGATGCGAACCGCCAACGCCTTGACGAGCCACTGGCCAGAACTCCAGGCCTTGCGCATGACGCGACCCAAGTCCTCGCCGTGCACGTACTCCATCGCGATGAAGTAGCTGCCCGCTTCTGCGCCCAGCTCGTAGATTTGCGCGATGTTGGGGTGAGAGAAACGTGCTGCGATTTTGGCTTCGTTCAGGAACATCTGAACGAACTCCACGTCCTCCGCGAGGTGCGGGAGGATTCGCTTCACGACGACATCGCGTTGAAAGTCCTCAATGCCAACCTGCCTCGCCAACCACACTTCGGCCATCCCGCCGGTAGCGAGCTTTCGAATCAGCTGGTATTTGCCAATCGACTGGGCAGTCATTCAGGGCGGCAAGGAAATGCTAACCCAGAACGACGGGCGGTGAGGCAAAGTTGGAAAAGTCACGAGGCTCTAAGAAGTCTATACCTTTTGCGAATCGGCCGCCCCGTGAAGACAGGGTCACGGAGGCCGTGCTTGGCGCCTACGGCGCGATTCGGCTAGACGGTCGTCTGGCGGACCGCGCCCTCGAATATGTTTTGAGAAGCCGCCGCGACCTCTATTCCAGCGAACGTCGTGCAGTGTCTGAAAGCGTCTACGGACTTCTGCGCTGCGAACGCAGTTTGGACTTTCTGCTTGGGCGCACGGAGCCTCGCTTTGACCAGCGCCCTTCCTCCGAGCAAGCCCTGTTGCGCTTCGCAGCCTGGCGAACGCGAAACGGCGAAACACCGTCGCAGGTCGCCGATGCCCTCCGGCTGGGCGCCGCGGACAGAGAGGCGATGGGTCGCCAAGCTCGCTTCGAAGGAGAGCTCGCCGCTTTAGAAGGTGCCTCAGGCCTCGCGGTGCGCGCGTCGCTGCCTGACTGGCTTGCGGAGAAACTCCTGGCCCAGTACGGCGCCCAGGCGAGTGCACTTGCAGACGCCATGAACGCGCGCGGGCCTTTGGTCGTGAGAACCAACGCGCTCAAAACGGAACGTGCAGCGCTCATCGATCGCCTCAACCAGGAAGGCGTCTCCGCTCGCCCCACGCTCCGCTCGCCTCTGGGGGCTGTCCTCGAAACGCGCGAAAACGTTTTCAGCATGGAACCGTTTCGCGAAGGCTGGATGGAAATCCAAGACGAAGGCAGCCAACTCTTGGGCTGCATTGTCGATGCGCCCCCCACCCGCGTCATCGATGCCTGCGCCGGCGCCGGTGGCAAGACGCTGCAGCTGGCGGCACAAATGCGCAATCGCGGCGAACTGTTTGCGCTCGACATTGACGCGCGTCGGCTGGATGACCTGCGCCTGCGCGCACGCCGAGATGGCGTTCACAACGTTCGTGTGCACGTGTTGCCCTCTGCAGACGCCTCGCCGGCTGAACAGCTTCCCCAACTCGTCGGCCGCATCGATCGCGTGCTGGTCGACGCCCCGTGCAGCGGCAGCGGGACGCTGCGCCGCAATCCCGACGCCCGCTACCGACTCACCGAACCCAGCGTCCAAGAACACGCGGCGCGGCAATTTGCTCTGCTCAAGCGCTTTGCGCCGCTCTTAAAGGTGGGTGGGCGCCTCATCTACGGCACCTGCAGCGTGTTGTTTGAAGAGAATGAGGCCATCGTCGAAAAGTTTCTGTCTTCTCACCCCGAGTTTCGCCTGCGCTCGGCCTCAGAATGGCTGCCGGAAGCCGCCCACGACGCCGTCGACCAAGGGTACCTGCGTGCGCTGCCGCACCTGCACAACACCGACGGATTCTTCGGCGCGGTGCTCGAGAAGCACACCCCGGAGAAAGACGAATGACCGTCCGGTACGAAGTTTCGCTGCGCGAGCCGCACGCGCATTTGCTGGACCTCGAAGCACACTTTCCCGCCAAGGCCGAACCGCACACCTTGGCACTGCCCGTCTGGACGCCGGGCAGCTACTTGGTGCGTGAATACGCCAGGCACTTGCAAAACATCTCTGCCTCGACTGCTGGCGGCGTTCCGCTGGACGTCGTGCCGCTCGACAAACACCGCTACCGGGTCGACGGCAACGGCGAACCGGTGCGCGTCCGTTATCGCGTCTACGCCAATGAACTCACGGTGCGGACAAGCCACTTCGACGACAGTCACGCCTATTTCAACGGCGCCACCGTCTTCTTGTACGACGAAGCGTTTCGTCATCGCGCACATCATGTTCGCATCGAGGCACCGACGGGCTGGCGCGTCTTCTGTGCTTTGCCGGAACAATCGGGGCCGGCGCAATCGGGAGTGCTCGTCGCCCCAGATTACGACACGCTTGTCGACAGCCCCATCGAGGTCGGGCCTCACACGGCGCAGGCGTTTGTCGCAGCAGGCGTCAAGCACACTGTCGTTTTCGTCGGCGACCCGAAACCCGATGCCGCGCGCATTCAAAACGATTTCACCCGCATCATTGAAGCGCAAGCGCCAATGTTTGGCGGCCTGCCTTTTGAGCGCTACCTCTTCTTGATTTACCTGGTCGACAAAGGCCGCGGCGGACTGGAACACCAGGCGTCGACCGCGTTGCTTTACCCCCGCTTTGGCTTGGGCACGCCACGAGGATGGGAAGACTTCTTGGGGCTCGTTTCTCACGAGTATTTTCACCTTTGGAACGTCAAGCGCATCAAGCCTGCGGCGTTTGTGCCGTTTGACTACAGCCGCGAAGTTCATACGTCGCTGCTTTGGGCGTTTGAAGGCACGACGTCGTACTACGACAACCTTTTTGTCCAGCGCGCGGGACTCATGTCGCCCGCGCGATACTTGCTGCGCCTGGGCGAAGCACTGACGTCGCTGCATGGCACGCCGGGCCGCAACGTTCAGACGCTGTCTGAAGCATCGTTCTTCGCGTGGACCAAGCACTACCGCCCAGACGAGAACACGCCCAACAGCGCGATTTCGTATTACCTCAAGGGTGAAGTCGTCTCGCTGCTGCTCGACTTGGAGATTCGTCAGCGCACCGCCAACGCCCGTTCGCTGGACGATGTCATGCGACTTTTGTGGGAGCGCTACGGTCGCACCGGCCAAGGCGTCCCGGAGAATGGCGTTGAGCAGGCAGCGCACGAGGTCGCCGGCACCTCCTTGGCGCCGTTTTTTGAACGTGCGCTGCGCAGCACCGAATCGCTGGACTACGCACCGTTTGGCCACGTGGGCCTCGATGTTCGCTTCCGCGTCCGCGAATCGCCCCAGGACAAGGGCGGAGGCCCACCTCGGCTGAAGAGCACGGATGTCCGTCCCAAAGGTTGGCTCGGCGCAACCCTCAAAAACGGCGTACAGGTCGCGACAGTGGCAAGCGACTCACCCGCAATGCGAGCAGGCCTTTACGCCGACGACGACATCGTTGCGCTCGATGGCTACAAGGTGGACGGCGCGCAGCTCTTGTCGCGCATCGACGACAAGCGTCCGGGGGATGTGGTTCGCCTCAGCGTGTTTCGAAAAGACCGGCTCGTGGAGCTGCCTGTCACGCTGGGCGCCAAACCCGCCGATGCCGTCTACCTGGCCCGAGTCGACAACCCTTCGCCTGCCCAAAAAGCCGCCTACCATGCTTGGTTGGGGCAAGCGTGGGAGACGGCCGAGTGAACGCATCGCCGCCCACCCAAGCGGGCCGATAGCGGACGCAGCGCTCGAACCGTTGCGCACCAGGGTCGCTGTAGCGACCGCCATGCGCAACACTTCGGAGCAGATGGCTTTCAGCTTTCGGCCTGGTCATTGTTAAGCTCCGTTGGCTTGAATCCCATGCGCAGAGCCTCCCGCCTCTCCTTTCGAGCACGTGACGCTCAACCCACGGCCTCTTTGCGCAAGCTGATGCGCGGGGACCTTTGAGTCATGACACTGGCTTCGCTCCCGCTCAGCGTCATCTGCGCAGTCATCGCCCAATCCAGCGGTGTGTACCGCTGGGTCGACAAAGACGGCCAAGAGCATTTCACCAACGAAAAGCCGCCGGCATCCGCAAGAGAAATCAACCTGGATGGCGCCGCCGTCACCTCCATTCACGTTGACCCCAAAGCGCGCAAGGCGCCGTCCCCACCGTCGCTGCCTGTCTTCGAAGCCACCGTGGTTTCCGAAGCATCGGCTGAGAAGCTCAACGAAGAAGCGTGGCGCGAGCGCTTTCGCAGGGCGCATGCGCGGGTGCGCACGGCCGAAGTCATGCTCGCCGATGAACGCCGGCGCCGGGACGAAGTTCCCATCGCTTACTTTTCACCCTGGGCGTGCCCTCAACTCAGCCCCATGATGCTCAATCCCCGTGGGCCTTACTCCGTTCCGCCCGGCTGTGCCGGATTCCCAGTCGTCGGTCGCGACGAGCTGGACCGGCGTGTGTTGCTTGCCCAACGGGAATTGGAAGACGCGCAGCAAGCGCTTCACGAACTCGAGCGCGCCGCCTCGTTTCGTGCCGTGCCCCGTGAATGGCGGCGGTAATTTCTTCGCGGCCTGGTGACGGGTTCGGAGTAGCTTCGCACGATGCCCCGGTGGGAACGCTGGCTTTCTGCCTCGCTGACCGAACTCGAAACACAGGCGTCGAAGCCGAACAAGCGCTTGCCCCCAGGCCTCTTGGTCGCGCTCGCTCAAGACCCACGCACGGGCGCGCAACGACTCGCCGAAAAGCTGCGTCAGCGCCAACGCGAACAACGCCAAGAAACGCAGCGCCTTGCGCGCTTGTGTCGTTTTGAGCGAGAGCTTTGGGACACCGGCGTGACGCACATCGCCGGCGTCGACGAAGCTGGCATGGCACCCCTCGCCGGTCCTGTGTACGCCGCCGCGGTCATTCTTCCCCAAGACTTCCGCCCGCGCGGCCTGGACGATTCGAAAAAAATCATCGACCCGGCCAAGCGCGAACAGTTGGCAGCGCAGGTGAAGGCATCGGCCGTCGCTTGGGCGATTGGCATCGCCGAGGTCGAAGACATCGACCGGCTCAACATCTACCACGCAGGCCTTTTGGCGATGCAGCGGGCCGTGCAGGCGCTTGCGCTAACGCCGCAGCACTTGTTGGTCGACGCACGCCGCGTCCCGGGAGTCGCCATGCCCCAGCGAGGCATCATCCATGGCGACGCGTTGTCACTCTCCATCGCCGCGGCCTCCGTCATCGCCAAGACCGAACGCGACCGATTCATGGCCATGCTGGACGCCAAGTACCCCGGATACGGCTTTGCGTCGCACAAGGGCTACCCCACGCCCGAACACTTCGCGCGCCTCAAGGCGCTCGGCCCCTGCCCCATTCACCGCAAGAGCTTCGGCCCTGTGAAAGCGTGTTTGCTGCAGCGTGCACCCGCGCAGCTGACGTTGGCCTAGTGCACCGGGCGGGCGGGGGCGTCCGGCTCATGGCTTCGCAGGAACGACTTCGATATTTACACGTTCCAGAACGTGTTCGATGACGCGCAAATACGCGGACAGGTCTTGCGTCGGATTCGCGGCGCCTTTCAGCAACGCGTTTGCCTGAATCAGGGGAATCCCGCTGAACCGCGTCAACCGCGAACCAGCCTCGGCATCAGGCGTTCCGGGTCCAATGCCTTCTTGCGCGGCGATGATGTCTAAGACGGCGGTGTTGCCGAGCCGTCGCTCGGCCTCCTCGCGAAGCTCGGTGTTCGCGAGCCAGGCCTTTTCCGAAGCCGTCCTGTCTTCTTGCGGAAAATCGAGCGCTTCCAGCACGGACCCCTCGCGCTCCCACCACCACGCACCGACCATCGAAGCGATTCTTTCTGGCCGAACGGTGATCTTCGCCCGCTCACGCAAAGCATCGAGCACGGCGCAAAGCATGTCGTGAAACTCCAGAGTGTCCGCTTCCAAAGTGATCGCTTCAGCAGCCTGCGAAAAAAAAGCCTTCACCGACTCGCACCCGGCCGACTGCAAAAGTTCGGGGTCGTCCAAAGAGGGTTCCCGAATTTCGAGAGCATCGTTCACCTCGGCGACAAAGACGACACGCTTCCCCTTCACCGTCGCCAAAGGGTAGTCCTCTGGAAGCACCGTCTCGAACTCTTGCCTATCCCCAACCGCCATGTCTGAGAGAAGCAGAGAAAGACCCGGCAGCGCCTCTTCGCCTAACAACAACCGCTGCTCGAGTCCCGCTCTCACCGAAAAAGGGAGCACCTTGCCTTCGACGAAGCCAACCAGGGTGAGTTGCACATCGTCAGTCCGGCCCACAGCTTCACCAAAATCCCGCAGCCGTGCCTCCGCATAGCGATGAAGCATCGTCAGAATCTCTTGCGTGAGCTCGGCTTCCCCTGGCGCTGGGCGCGATTGCACCTTCACCTCGAGGTCGGCCCACTTCAGTGGACCGGACGAAGACTTAGAACGCGTCCGCTGGGGTGGCGCCATCGCTTCGGTACCCTACGCTGGAGTTAACTCGCGACGCGCGAGCTCTTGCGTGACCTTTGTATAGAGCAACGAGCCGCCTCCGCCCACCATGTCGCCGACCCATCCCAAGAGTCGGACCGTTTGGCTCCAGGACTCAGTCGCATTGATTAGTTTCAGGCGCTCGAGTGCCGGTCCGCGAAGAGGATGCGGCAGCGCCTCAATTTCGTCCGCGTACTTCTTCACGACCTCAGGGTCTGTGTAGTGCGAAACGTCGAGTGCAACGCCCGCTGCAGCGAGCGGCGTTGCGCGGGACGCAGCAATGGCTGCCCGGCCGGCCCCTTTGACTGCGCCCACACCATTCCTCAACAAGACCTTACCGCCTCGGGCGGCTCTGCTCGCCTTGGCAGTGGCGGCCTGGAACTCTGGGCGCTCGGGGATGTCCGCCGCCACCTTCCGAGCCCAAGACCAAGCGTTCGTCGCCCTCGTCGAAACACCTTCCCAAGCCCAGTTGCCCCAGCTACGCGCCGTGGAGGCAGCTCCACCCGTCGCTGACGAAGCAGCCTTCGGGGCCACCGGTCGACGACCTCTCGAACGGGAGCGAGCCGGAGCACCCGCTGCTGGAGGAGCAGTAGTGCCTGCTGGAGGAGCAGTAGTGCCTGCTGGAGGAGCGCCCGCTGCTGGAGGTGCGCCCGCTGCTGGAGGTGCGCCCGCTGCTGGAGGTGCGCCCGCAGTCGCTGCGGGTGGCGTCCCGCCGGGCCGGTTGCCACCCGCCGCAGGTTTGCGAGCTCGGGGAGCTTGACCACTCGCCGGTGTCTGCGCAGCCGGCCCCGGAGCTTTACCGGCTCGGGGCGGAGTCCCACTGCTCGTAGACGTCTGCGCGGCCCGCCCCGGAGCTTTACGGGCCCGGGGAGGAGTACCACCACTCGTAGACGGCTGCGCAGCCGGCCGCGGAGTTTTACGGGCTCGTGGAGGAGTCCCACCACTCGTCGGCGGCGTCTGCGCGGCCGGCCCCGGTGACGCTGGGGCTGCAGGCGTGCCTGGGGTTGCCGCCGGAGATGGAGTGCCATTCCATGCCCGCTTCATCGCTCCCCAACCACCCTGCCCAAAGTGCCACGTGCCGGTAACCGTTCCCATCGACCCCACCTTCGCTGCCCGACCGCTGAACATCCCCAACTTCGTCAACGGAAATAAAACGCGGTCACCTAAGGTGTGCGCGAAACCATGCGCTAGCCGATCTTGATTGAATCGGCTGATTGCCCCGGCGGCGTACCCTGTGCCAATCCCCACACCAATGCCCGTGGCGGCAACACCGACGCCTGTGACGCCAAGGGCCATCGTCGTCAACGACATGCCAGTGTCCTCTGCGGACGCCGCGGCGTCTTGGTCTTGAGGGTCGGAGTCCGACTCTCCAGGCAACCGGAAGTTTCCGACGGCGGGCGGCTCGGTGTCCGAAGCCGCACGCGAATCGCGTTGTGGCGGGCGCGGAGCGGGTGCATCACTTGCCGTGCGCTGCTGACGCGCAGGCGCGTCATCCGCTCGGGCGGGCGCCTGGTAGCGCGTCGGAAATGAGTTTCGTCCGCCGACGGAAGTCCTGCGGGGCTCCGCGGGGGGCGCTGCAGCGCGCGCTGGCGCAGTTGCCGGCGCTGTGGCTTCAGCCGCTGGCGCTTGCCCACCTGAGGCGCGAGCCGGTGCTTGAGCCGGTGCTTGAGCTCCTGGTTGAGCCGCTGCCTGCGCGGGTGCCTGGGCAGGACTTTCGCCGGCGAGGGTAACGCTGCGACTGCGCGCCGCGTCGTTGGCCTGCACTCGCGCTTCAGCGATGTTTGCCACTTGCCTCACAACTTCGTCTCTGAAGTCGTCTACCCGCCCAGAAGCCGCCAGCCCTTCCTCGTCGTCCCCGGCATACGGGGGCCTTTGGCGAAGGACAGCCTCCATTGCCTCCCGGGTCGGGATATCGGAAACCATGCCGGGGTCGAGGTAACCCAAAAAGATAAGGTCTCCCTCCAGCGCAATCCAAGCTTCTTTCGGCGTGTCGCCCGGGTAGTCGGCGAAGGCAAGCCCCTGCGCGATGGCATAAAGGCGGTCAGCGCTGGTGGGAATCGGCGTCGGACGTGCACGCGCTTGAGGCTGAACGGCTGGATTAACGTTGAATCCACCACTGGCCGGTACGGGAACTCCCTCGCCCGGTGCCGCGTTGTGCAGCGGCGTGGAAGGCGAGCTATTGTCCCAAGACTCAGTGCGCTTGGGAGCGACGACGACGCCTGGGTTGTCGTTCGTCGAATTCGTTTGCGAACCCCTCACCGCGTCGGCGACCGCCGCCGGAATGTTTGAAGGCAGATTGTTCTTCGTGCTGATCGTCATGTCGTCCTCACCAACCAAAGCGGCCGTGGCCGCCAGTAATGCTCACTGAGGATTATCGGAAGTTAGGAAATGGAGTTTCCATGCTCCATTCCTTATTTTTTTACACGAATTTTCATTAGTAATAACAGCATTTTATCACTCATCTTCTGAGCGCTGAAGAGCGGCCAGCACATTTAAGTCCTCTAATGTCGTGACGTCGCCGCTCGCCGGTCGCCCCGCAGCCACGTCGCGCAAAAGGCGCCTCATGATTTTTCCAGATCGCGTTTTGGGCAGGCTATTCGCGAAGCGAATTTCGTCCGGCCGGGCGATGGCACCGATTTTTTCGCCGACAAACTTGATGAGCGCTGTCCGCACGTCGGGCGTGGGTGAGACTCCCGCTTTCAGGGTCACAAACGCCACCAGCGCTGTGCCCTTGAGCGCGTCGGGCTTGCCCACGACAGCTGCTTCGGCGACGCGGCCCTCTGCCACCAGCGCGCTTTCAATTTCCGCCGTCCCAAGTCGATGTCCCGCCACGTTGACGACATCGTCCACACGGCCCATCACCCACAGGTAGCCGTCTTTGTCGATGCGCGCGCCATCGCCCGTGAAGTACTTGCCGGGCTGCTCGGAGAAATACGTCTCTTCAAAGCGACGGTCATCGCCCCACACCGTGCGCAACATCGATGGCCAGGGCCGCGCCAAAAACAAATGCCCGCCCTGCCCTGCGGGCACCGGCTTGCCGACTTTGTCCAACACCACAGGCTCAATTCCAGGCAGCGGAAGCGTCGCAGAACCCGGCTTGGTGGCCGTCGCACCCGGGAGCGGCGACACCATGATGCCGCCGGTCTCCGTCTGCCACCAGGTGTCGACAATCGGACAGCGCCCACCGCCAATGACGTCGCGGTACCACATCCAGGCTTCGGGGTTGATGGGCTCGCCGACGCTGCCCAGAAGTCGCAGCGAACTTAAGTCGTGGCGTTTGGGCAGTTCGTCGCCCAATCGCATGAAAGAACGAATCGCCGTCGGCGCGGTGTAGAGAATACTGATGCGGTGGCTCGCAATCAGCTGCCAAATTCGGTCGGGCCCAGGATGCGTCAACGCGCCCTCGAAAAGAACGCATGTCGCGGCGTTCATCAAAGGCCCGTAGACCAAATACGTGTGTCCCGTGACCCAGCCGATGTCGGCGGTGCACCAGTAAACGTCGTCAGCCTTTAGGTCGAACACCCAGCGCGTTGTCAGAGACGCATTCACGCCATAGCCCGCAGTGGTGTGAAGAACACCCTTGGGCTTTCCGGTGGAACCCGATGTGTACAGAATGAAAAGTGGGTGTTCGCTCTCCACCCAAACAACTGGGCAATCGGGTGACTGCGCGGCGACCAACGCTTCCCAACTTTTCTCGCGCCCGGTCAGGGCGGGCGCTTTGTTCACCCGGCCGTGCACGACAATCGCCTCGACCGTCGGCATCTGTGCCGCCGCCCGCCGAATGTTGTCGAGCAGCGGCACCACCGCACCCTTGCGATAGCCCGCATCGGCCGTCAGCAGCACTTTGGCGCCCGCGTCGTTCATGCGGTCGCGCAGGGCGTCGCTCGAGAAGCCGCCAAAGACGACAGAGTGCACCGCGCCAATCCGCGCGCACGCCAACATCGCCACCACGGCTTCGGGAATCAGCGGCAGGTAAATGCCCACCCGGTCACCCGGCGTCACGCCCAGAGCGCGCAGCGCATTCGCCAGCCGGCCGACACGCCCCGCCAACTCGCCGTAGGTGACTGCTTGCTTGTCACCTGGCTCACCTTCAAAAAGAAGCGCCATCTTGTCGCGATGCTTGAGCAGGTGGCGGTCCAAACAATTGAACGCGAGGTTCGTGCGCCCACCGACGTACCAGCGCGTGCGCGGCAGTGCGCCTTCCATGGCCCTCTCAAACGGCTTCTCCCAAAACAGTTCTTCGCGCCCGCGCGCGGTCCAATAGGCTTCGGGGTCCGCCCGCGCGGCATCCACAAGCGCCCGGTAAGCCTCCATGCTTTTGATGTGTGCCTGCGCCGAAAACGCCGGCGGCGGTGCGAAAGAGCGCTCTTCTGTCAGCACTGAAGAAATGGCGTCAGACACGCGGGCTCCGCTTTTGAAAGTCGCCTACTGCAAGGTGGCACGAAACAAGACGTTGCTTCGGCACTGGCAGCGCTCGATGTCCGGCGTTTGAAACCGAAAATCCATCGCCCCCGTAAAAGCCGCAGAACTGCGCGTGCTCGCTTCGACGTGCACCGAAACCAAATCCAGCAAACAGGGCTGTCCGCCCAGGGATGTCTCGACACCCGCAGCCGTACCGTCCACCGCGAAGCGCTCCGTGTTCACGAGGAAATAGCCTGCCAGCCGAATGGCAAAGAGGTCCGTTTCAAACTCAGCGCGGTCTCCAGCGACGCGGTAATTCGCCTCAAAGAGGGCTGGCGCTGTAGCGATGGCGCACTCGTCCGAAAGCACTTCTTCTGCGGAAAAGGTGTAGCGGCCTTCTTCTAAGGTGTGAATGCGCCCACAGGCGGCGGTCCCAACGACCGACCACAGCAGCAGAATGGAAAGTGAGCCGACACGCACGGTTGGGAGCGTATACTATTCGCGTCATGCGCTCCTTGGTCGCGCTTTTGGCGCTTGGACTTTTGGTGGCGCTGCATGAATGGGGTCATTTCCTTGCCGCTCGGGCCCTGCGCATCGGCGTCGACCGTTTTAAAGTGGGCATGGGGCCATCGCTGATTTCGCTGCGCCGCAAAGGCACGGAGTATGTGCTGGGCCTTGTTCCTTGGGGCGCCTCGGTTTTGGTGGCGGGGCGAAATCCGCACGCGCCGTTCAGACGGGCGGACGACCTTCTCACCCAGCCGATTCGACGCCGCATTGCTTTTTTGGCCGCGGGCTCTGTGGCGAATTACCTTGTTGCGCTCATCGCCGCGACAGCGCTGTACGCTTGCGGCACTCACGTCGCGGTGCCTCTCACGGTGGGCACCGTCCTGCCGGGTTCTGCAGCCGCACGCGCGGGGGTCCGCCCTGGCGACCAAGTGGACTCATTGCAAGGCAAACCCGTAAGCACTTGGAGCGAGCTCGTCGCTCAGGTCGCCGCCAACCCAGGGGTTCGATTAGAGCTCGTCGTTCGCCGCCCATCGGGCAAGGCCACGCTGGACATCGAGCCCCGCGCCGACCCCCAAGGCCAGGGGCGCATCGGTATTGGCCAGCAGTACGCATTCCGAAAAGCGAGTTGGAGCGAAGCGATGGCCCAGGCCGTCACACACACACGCGCGTTGGCGGGCGAAGGCTTGTCGCTCACGGCGCGCCTGATTCGTGGTGATCCGACACCCGGCAGTGGGGGCCCGGCCGAACTCTTGCGCCAATCCGACCGCGGCATCGACGGCTGGGTACGGATGGGCATTGGCCTTTCCTTGGCGCTGGCGCTCTTTTACCTGTTGCCGTTCCCTTCGCTCGACGGCGGCCGAATGCTGTTCTTGGCGATTGAGGCCTGGCGCAAGAAACCCCTCAACCCGCGCCTCGAAACGCTGCTTCAAACGCTGGGTTTCGTTCTCATGCTGCTGGGTGCGGGTTGGCTCTTGATTCGGGTAGGACGGCTGTAGCCCCCGCCAGGCGATGCCGCGCCTGCTGGAGCGGGCCACGCTAGACCGTTTCCAGGTTGATGCGAGCTTGGCGAAGCGGCAGAGACCGAAGCGAGGGCGCCGCCCGAGGCGTGCGGCGCGGAGGCGTGCCCATTGGCACGTCGAGCAACGCAAGTGACGAGGCCGGCGTCCGCAGCGAGAAGATCGGCCGCTGCAGCAGATCGCATCAACCTGGAAACGGTCTAGAAATCCAGCGCGAAGCCGAACGTCCAGCGACGGCTCGACAAATCGATACCGGGCTGGCCAAAGCTGTTGACGCGTTCGTAGGTCCACTCGGCAAAGAGGTAGGTGTGATTCACGCCAACGCTGGTATCGAAATCACGTGCGAGCTGTGGGTCTGAGAAGTTGAGCGCCAACGCCAACCCGACCGTGCCACCAATGCCAAAGCGCCCACCGACGCCAGTTGCGCCGAGCGCACTTTCCACGCCGGGACCCGTGTTCACCCGCCAAGGCCAATACGAGAGACTGCCTTTCAAGTACGGCACGACAGGCACGCCCCACTTCTGGAGCATCCAGTCAAACCAGTACACGAGGTGCGCACGCACGGGAAACACTTGCAGCGACGTTTTCTCCGCCGCCCGGGAGCCGTCGGTCAGAAACGCGTTCGCGTACTTCTCGGCGTAGCCAATCGACAGGCCGGCGCCCAAGGCGCCAAAACCCTGCCAGAAGAAGTAGTCGGCTTCGAATTCAAACAGCAGCATCCCATTGCGACCGAACGTGGACTGGTAGGGCGTGCCCGACAGGCCCGGCTCCGAATCAATCCACGGGTAGTAGCTGCCGAGGCGGAATCCCAGCCAAACGTGACGGGGGGTTTCGAGGGGCGCTGCGGGTACAACAGTTGCTTCGGTGGGCGTCACCGCACACACCAACGCCAAGACAACGCCTGTGACGCTCACCCGAGCCTCCCAATCTTGCGCACCATCTGACGCACAACGGCCAGCCCAGACGCTAGCGCACCCCACAGCAGCGGCCCACCGCCAACTGCACCACAGCCCGTGTCTGTGCCACCCGCTTCGCGATAGCGTTGCAAGAAACCCGCAACGTCTTCTGGCCTGCCGGTCACGACGTTGGAAGGCGCACTGTCGTTTCGTGCCGCATCGCGCGCGACCGCGCGGACCTGATAGGTCACGCCGTTGGTCAGACCATCCAAACGAACACTCGTGACGTCTCTTCCCCGCGTTTGCCCGAAGGCCAGATACTCGGTTGTACCGACTTCGCGAAATGACAAGGTGTAGTCGGCGGCGTCATCTGAGAGGGCGATGCGAATTCCCAAGGCGCCGTCCAGAGATGTCGGCGGATCATCAAGCGTTGGCGCACCGGGGGGCACGCCGTCGTAGGTGACCGTCGGGGTGACTGCCAGCGTCGAATACGGCGAGTTGTCGCCGCACCCGGCCAAGGCTGCGGGGTACTGGAAAGCGCCGCAGACCTTGCGCGTGGATTCCACGGCCGCCCCGCAAACAGTGCCGCCATCCGTGCCGCCATCCGTTCCACCATCCGTTCCACCATCAAAGGCCGGCAGCGAAGCCACGGGAAAGTTCACCGAGCCCGTGAGCGTCGAAAGGCTGGTTTGTGGCACCGACGGCAGTTCCGTGTCCCCGGCATCGGGGCGCGAGCCGCAGCTCCCCGACGTCATCCAAATGCGAAGGTCGGTGCACGTGGACGCGGGCAGCGATGCGGTCGTCCAGCCGACGTTGAGCTCGTTTCCACAGTCGCTCGGGCCCACGACGCCGGCATCCAAGCCATTCACTGAAAGGCTGACGCTCTGCGCGTTGGCCGCTGCACCGAGCATCAGCGCAAACAACAACGTACCGCCAAGCAGCGTGGAATGAGGACGCATCGGCATACAGGGCATTAGCAAGTGAAGGGCCAGGCCCCGTGTCGTGTTTACCTGGGCAGCCGGCCTGCGTCCGAGCCATTTCGGCGCATGTGCCGGCAGATGAGTGTCAAATTGTCACGCGCGCCCAAGAAGCGTTTCACCTGTTTCCACCAAGTTGAGCGCTGCCCCGCGACCCACGTTGTCGACCCCCAACACCGCGGCAAACCCTCCCCTCACGGCCGGCATGGCCCGCAACCTGCCGACATGCACTGTCGGGTCTGATGTGACGAGCTGAGGCATGGGGTAGATGCGTTCTTTGGGGTCATCCAACACTTTGAGCGATGGCGTCGTCAGCAGCCGGTCACGAATCTCGTCCACGCTTGGCGTCGCCCCTAAGACGAAGGTCACCGAAAGCAGGTGTCCAAAAAACGAGGGGACTTGCACGGCCGTGCCTGAAATGGCGCGTGACGCGGGTCCTTCTCCCCAAACGCAGTGCGCGTCTTCGCGCCAGGCCAGTTCCTCGCGTGTGTCGGCGTCAACAAACTCTCCTACTTGGGGAATCACATTGAAACCAAGCCGATGCGGATAGACCTCCGGGTGCAAATCCTTGCCGGTCAAAAGTGCCGCGGTCTGCTTTTCGAGTTCAAGGACACCCCGCTCCCCTGAAGACGATGCCGCCAACAGCGCTGTCACGGTGACTTGCGTGAGGCCGTAGGCCTGGCGCAGGGGTTCAAGCGCCGTCAGCAACGCCGAGGCACAAGCGCTGGGGCAGCGAAGAATACGCCCCCGAAAGTCCTCGAGCGCGACCTTTCGGTTGACCGCCGGCAAGACCACTGGGACGTCCGTGCCGCGAAAGGCGGCGCTGGCATCCACCACCCAGGCGCCGGCGCCCTGTGCAGCCAGGGCCAAGGGCTTTGTCGCCTCAGCCGGCACGGCGAACAGCACGAGGCCTTTGCCGCGAAACGAATCTGCCGAAGCCGCTTCAACCGGCAGGGTTTCGCCGGCGTATTCGACCTCTTCGCCGACCGACCGCTCCGAGGCGAGCAACGTGAGGCGCTCGGGCGCAATCGAGCGCTCAACGAGCGCGTTTAAGACTTCGCGACCGACCACACCAGTCGCCCCCACCACTGCGATGTCGACTTGAGCGCTCATGATTCACGGGGGTATACCCCACTGGCGCTCGCGTTGCGCTCTGCGCCTGACACCCCCACGTATTCCGGTTCCAGAGCGAACAATTTCTGCAAATCAAACGCTGCCGGCAGAGCGGCCCGTTCGACCAAGCGCGCGGCCGATGGGAACGCCGGCCCGTCGGCAAGCGCCTCCTGGGGTGCACCCAGCTGCAGCAGTGCTTCGCGGTCCGAAGAGATGGCCGGGCCCAATGCCAAAGGGCGGTCTGCACCCCGCAAAATTTCAACCAGCTGTGCGTGCGACAGCGGACGCGCAGGCCATTCCGAAGCCAGCTTTGCACCGTCCCGTCGGTAAGCGGCCGCATACACCTCGCCCTTTCGGGCGTGCGCAGCGGCAATCAAAAGGCGGCCTTCAGGACCTTCGAGCGCAAGCGCTTCCAGCGACGACGCACCCACCAGCGGCACCTCGGCGGCGTATGCGAGTCCCTTCGCGGTAGCGAGGCCGAGCCGAAGACCTGTAAACGAACCCGGCCCGAGACCCACAACGATTGTCTCCAGGGCCGTGAGCCGCGTGTTTTCGCTCTCTAAAAGTGAGTCAATGGCCCCCGGCAGAAGGTCGCTTTGCCGCTTCGGTGGGCCATGCGCCTCTTCGCGCACCACGCGGCCCTCATGCACCAGCGCGAGCGACAGGGTGGAAGTCGACGTATCCAACGCCAGAATCATCGGGCACACCGCCAAAACGCCACGCGCGCGACACCCTGCTCCCGAAACCCCAGGCGCTCGGCGACGACTTCGGCGACATCCAGCACGCGCCCTCCGACGAACGGCCCTCGGTCGTTGACCCTCACCTCGCTGCGCTTACCGGTCTCGACCACTTGAACCTCCAGACACGTGCCAAACGGCATTGTGCGATGGGCCGCCGTAAAAGTCCCCCGGCTGAAGATTTCGCCGTTGGCTGTCTGCCGCCCATAGAAACCTGGCCCGTAGAACGAAGCCAGCCCGACTTCGGCTTCGGCGGGGTAGCTGCCACGCCGCTGCCCTCCCGTGCTTGCGCAACCGATGCCCGACAGCGCAAGCAGCGCAACGGGGACAAGCCTTCGCATCACCGCGTGAGGTCGTTCTTGAACACCATCACCATGAGAACGAGCAGCATCGCCAAGCCAATCCCGTTGGCGATTTCACGCGCCCGGTTGGGAATGGGGCCGACGCCGATGCCGATCTTCGATAGCAATCGAACAAGACCGATTCTCGAGAGCAACAGAACCAGGCCATCCCACAGCGCCACCAAGAGCGCAAAACCGTCGAGCACCGGAACAGGCAGCAAGTTCATCAGGCCCAAGTTGATGGAGATAACCGCCATGAGGTTGACGAATTGCTCCACGCCTTGCTCCGCCGACTTCGAGGCGAGCTGGTACAAGAGGATTGGGCCACCGACCGTTTTGAAGGGCACCTTGCCGGTGAACAGCGAAGCAATCGCCAACACCGTTTTGTGGATGATTTCAGGAACAATCCGAAGTGACTCGCGCAGCGCATCCATTGGCCCGCGGACAATCGTCAGCTGTTCCGGTTCTGACACTTCCCCAGGAAGCGGAATTCTTGGATTCGCGCCGAGGATGAGCTGCGTCGCGCCCGACCCCATGTCGTCTTGACGCGCGACACGCGTCAGCTTGAGATCCGCCGTCTTTTCTTCCGCGCCTCTTCGCCACGTCAGACGAAACGGCTTCTCCCCCTGTTCGGAAAGCGCAAGCGACAAAATCAAAAACGAGGGAATCGGTTGGCCGTCCAGCGCGACGATGCGATCGCCTTTCTGTAGGCCAACGCCCGCCGCCGCTGAGCCCGGTACAACTTGGTGGATGTACGCATCCGCGCGCTCGGCGCCCAGTGCGGCGTAGCCAGAGCCTTCTTGGCGCGGGACGACCAACGTCACCTTGAGCGGCGTCGCAGTGTTGTTGGCATCGCGACGCTGAACTTCGACTTGCAGGCTTCCTGTTGCGGCCGAAAGACGTTTTTCGAGGTCGACTTCGTCTTTCACAGGCTCGCCATTGAGCGCGACGATGCGGTCAAACGTCTGCAGCCCGGCTTGCTGTGCCGGCGAGCCTTCCGGCACGCCCACGATGGCGGGGCGCGCCTCAGCGGTGATGCCAATCATCCCACGCGAAACCGTTTCGATGGGGTTCGACTCCACCGTGCGCTTGGGTTCCAGCGGGGTGACAAAGACTTCCTCGCCCCGCTTCACCGTCAATCGGACTTGTTGGCCATAGCGAGGCCCCAAAAGACGGCGCAGTTCTTCAAACGTGCGCACATTCGCGTCGTCGACTTTCAGCAACACATCGCCTGGGCGAAGCTTCGCTTCCGCCGCCGGAAGTCCCGGTTCAACCGAGCCAATTTTTGGCACGGTGGCTTGCGACGCACCGAGCAGCACGAAAAAGAAAACGATGACGGGGAACACCAGATTGAACACCGGGCCCGCGACGACAATCGCGGCGCGCTTCCACCACACTTGATTCTGAAACGAACGGGGAATGTCTTCGGGAACAATGTCTTCGCCCGGAACTTCACCCGCCATTTTCACGTACCCACCCAAGGGCAACCACGCCAGGCGGTATTCGGTCTCACCCCGCTTGAAGCTGAAAATGCTCGGCCCGAAACCAATCGAAAACTTCAGCACTTTCACGCCGCAGGCCTTGGCCACCCAAAAATGGCCGAGTTCGTGCACGAAAATCAGCACAGCCAGCAAGACGACAAAGGCCAGGGGGCCCGAAAGCAGCGACAGAAGTTGCATTGGTAGGTGGGTGGCGCCGTACCGCTAAGTGCGGCCGGTTTCCACCCTCCTCCTTTCAAACCGTACGTGCGGATTTCCCGCATACGGCTTAACGGGGGTTTTCACGGGTAGCTTGCACTGCTT
>JBJXGM010000099.1:0-28313 GCA_046155985.1 Myxococcaceae bacterium
GTTTCGTCGGTTTCGCCAAACAATTGGCGGCGCTCGGAATGTCCCAAAATCACATGCGTAGCGCCGGCTGACTTCAGCATGGCGGCGGAGAGTTCGCCCGTGAAGGCGCCTGAGGCTTCCCAGTGGCAGTTCTGGCCAGCCACGCCAATGCCCGAACCTTTCAACACTTCGCTGACCGCCGGCAGCGCCACGGCGGTGGGTGCGACCGCCACGTCAACGTGCGGCAACGCGCTCGAAAGCTGCTCACGCACCTCGCGCGCCAGCGCGGCCGATTCGGCGAGGGCCAGATTCATCTTCCAATTGCCGGCAACAAACTTTCGGCGCGCAGACACCGGCTAGACCTCCAGCGCCTTCACGCCAGGCAGCTCCCGCCCTTCCAAAAACTCCAGCGCCGCCCCTCCACCCGTCGACACATGCGTCATCTTCGACGCCAGGCCCATCTGCTGCACCGCCGCCGCACTGTCGCCGCCACCCACCACGGTGAGTGCGTCGCGTGCACTCGCCATTGCCTCGGCGACCGCACGGGTACCCTGTGCAAACTTCGCGACTTCGAAAAGCCCCATGGGGCCATTCCACAGCACAGTCTTTGCGGCCCGAATCTGCTGTCGGTACAGGTCTTGCGTCTTGGGCCCAATGTCGAGCCCCATCGCGGCTGGTCCAATCGCTCGGTCCTGAACCACGAACGCGTCGCTCTTCTCGGTGGGCTCGGTGCCGCAAACGTGGTCGACCGGCAGCAGCAGCCTTTTCCCAATGCGCTTGGCGACTTCGAGCGTGCGTGAAGCGAGTTCAAGCTTGTCGCTCTCGACGCGGCTCTTGCCGACGTCGATGCCTTCAGCCTTCAAAAATGTGTACGCCATCGCCCCGCCAATCAGCAGCGAATCGACCTTCGGCAAGAGATTCTCGATGACTTTGATTTTGTCGGACACCTTCGCGCCGCCCAAAATCGCCACGTACGGCGACTGGGGCGCCTTGAGCAGCTTGCCCAAGAACTCAATCTCTTTGCGCATCAGAAAACCTGCGGCCTTCTCTTTCACAAAAGGCACCATGCCGGCAGTCGACGCATGCGCGCGGTGGGCGGTACCAAACGCATCGTTCACATAGACATCCGCCAGCTCGGCGAGTTCGCGCGCAAACGCTTCGTCATTGGCTTCTTCTTCTTTGTGAAAGCGCAGGTTCTCCAAAACGAGCACCTGGCCCTCTTTGAGATCGCGCGCGAGTTTCCGTACCCCATCGCCGACGCAGTCATCGGCCAAGAGGACTTCGTGGCCCTTCCCCAAAAGCTCCATCAGGCGCATGGCGGCGGGCTCGAGCGAAAGCGCTTCGTCTGGCCCCTTGGGCCGCCCCAAGTGAGAGGCCACAATCAGCTTGGCGCCCATTTTCAGCGCGCGCTGCAGGGTGGGAAGCGCTTCGCGAATACGCGTGTCGTCAGTCACTTTGCGCTGCGCATCGAGCGGAACGTTGAAATCGACACGCACAAACGTGCGCTTGCCGGTGAGTTGAAGCTCGTCGACGTAGCGAATCGTCATGGAGGATCGGCCACCGCAGCAGTGTCAGTATGTTCCGGTCGGAGCACTAGATGCCTTTCGCGATGAGCAGTTTGGCGACATCCACCATGCGGTTGGAGAAGCCCCACTCGTTGTCGTACCAGGCCATGACTTTCACCAGGTTGTTGTCCATGACCATCGTGTTGGTCGCGTCCAAAATCGCCGAGTGAGGGTTGTCGTTGTAGTCGATGGAAACGGTCAGCGCTTCGCTGTACTCCAAAACGCCCTTGAGCGGACCCTCAGCCGCCTTCTTGAAAGCGGCGTTGATTTCCTCCGCTGTGCAGGAGCGTGACGCCACAAAGGTCAAGTCGACCAGCGAAACGTTCGGCGTCGGCACACGCACCGCCAGGCCGTGCATCTTGCCTTTCAACTTGGGCAGCACCTCGCCAATGGCCTTCGCCGCGCCCGTCGACGACGGAATCATCGAAAGCGCGGCCGCGCGCGCCCGACGCAGATCTTCGTGGGGCAAGTCCAAAATGCGCTGGTCGTTGGTGTAGCTGTGAATCGTCGTCATCAGGCCTTTTTCAATGCCGACAACATCGAGCAGGACTTTCGCCACCGGCGCCAAGCAGTTGGTCGTGCACGAGGCATTCGACAGAATGTGATGCTTCGAAGGCTCGTAGGCCTCGTGGTTGATGCCGTAGGCAAGCGTGATGTCGGGGCCTTTGGCCGGCGCTGAAATGAGGACTTTCTTCGCGCCCACAAGGAGATGCTTCTCGGCTTGAGCCCGTTCAGTGTAGCGGCCCGTGCACTCCAAAATCAGTTCTGCGCCGAACTTCTTCCAGGGCAGGTTCGCGGGGTCTTTCTCCGCCGTCACCGCGATTTCGCGGCCATTCACCACGATGCCCTTTTCGGTCGCTTTCACCTCGCCCGGGAAAACACCGTGAACCGAGTCGTATTTGAACAAGTGCGCCAGTGTCGACGGTTTGTCCAAGTCATTGATGGCGACGATGTCGAGCGACTCTTTGCGCTCGAGCGCCGCGCGCAGAATGCAGCGACCAATGCGACCAAAACCGTTAATGGCAATCTTCACGCCCATGGCGATTTTCACTCCTGAAAAAAGGCCGCTTGGACGTACCTCCCCAGCCGAGTCGAGTCAATGCGTGAAGCGGCGCAAAAAAGCGCTACCCTATCGGCGTGAACTCCGTCTCGCCGCCTGCTGGACGCCCACCGCCTTCCGGGATTTTCGCGTCACTCGGCCACGCCTGGGACGGGCTCGTTCACACCGTGGTGCGGGGCCGAAACATGCGCATCCACCTTGTCGCCGCCGTGATGGTAGGCCTGGTGGGCAGCGGCATTCCGCTGGGCCTTGCCGAAAAGGTGACGCTGATTTTCTGTGTGCTGTTTGTCTTCTTTGCCGAAATTCTCAATACCGCGCTGGAGCAGGTCGTCGACCTGGCCACGGAGCTCTTGAACGACAAAGCGCGAATCGCAAAAGACACCGCAGCCGCCGGCGTTGCTGTGCTGGCCGCTGGGACCGTCGTTGTGTTTGCCGCCTTGCTTGTGCACAACTGGGAAACCATCGTGCAGTACCCCGAGCAGATTGGGCGCCAAGCGTTGTTTGGGCTGCCGCTCACTGCATGCACCGGGTTTCTTTGCGCCAGTTGGCGAAAGCCCCTCTGGCTTGAGGTGATTGCCGCCCTGGCGGCGGTGGGCCTTTGGATTGTGCTCGCGCGGCACACCGAGAGCTGGGTGTTTTCGGCTTTGATGGCGGGCTTGCTGGCCGTCGCTTTTGCCGCCTCGCGCGAGAGGCGGCGCATCAACGGACGAGATGGGCTCTAAACGACCGATCGTGATTCTCGATCGTGGGATCGCGGTCGTGGGATCGCGGTCGAGGCGCCCGGCCAGCGAGGCGGGCGACTGAGGCATATCCGTCGATATGCCGCAGGGAGCCCAACGACGCGGGCGGGGATGGATCGACCGCGAGGGCCGTTCGAGAATCGCGATCGGTCGTTTAGGCTCGGGGGGCAGTTTCCGCGGTCTGTGCCGGAGGAGTTTGAGCGATGACTTTGTCGCCTTCGCGGAGGTCGCTGGTCACCAGGTCGATGAGTTCAGTGGCAACAGCAATCACCTGCGACGGGGTGTACCCGTTGGACCTCAGCTGGCTAAAGAAAGTGCGTGCGAGAATCTTCGTGCTCTTGCCATCGGTGCTCATGGTGAAGCCCTCCGTCCTCAAACTTCGCGCCCACCTCATACAACTCGCGTGCCACAAACTGTGTGTGTCAGATTCTGTTGTTATTTCAGTTCTTTAAGAACGACCATGGACCGTTTCTCAATACATGACTGCGAACGCGGCTTCGCAGTTCCGGGCGAAGGGGCCACATCCAAGGCCTTGGCTGTATACGCCCCTTCTCACCAATTTTGCTTTGAGACGGAATTTTCCAGTGGAGACATTGCATGAAATGGCGTGTTCGGACCCCTGACGGCGAGCTTGAGTTTCAGAGCTTCGGGCAGCTCGAGCGTGCGTATTGGGATGGCCTGGTCGACCCGCACGACGACATCTGTGAGGAAGGCGAGCGCTGGCGAAAGGCCGGTACGCATCCCCACCTTGCCGAGCACCGGCGGCCAGTTCGGACGGCTGAGCGACACGCGCAAATTGGCGCCGTCAGCTTGGCTGTGGGGGTCGGTTCCGTGTGCCTTTGGGCGCTGACGAATGGGCGCTATGCGGTGGGCGCCATCAGCGGCGCCCTGACGGTTGCGGTCGTTTGGCGAATCACCTACCGCGCCAGTCAACGCAGGAGGACTGGCGCAAAACGCTAAGGCCCCGGTATACGGCGCCTGTGAACAGCCCAAACTCAGAGTCGAAAGCGTCGTCGGAGTCGCACGAGTCCTCGCCTGAGGGCGCGCCCCAAGAAGCCATGCACGAGGAAGCCGTCCGCAAAGTTTATGCGCGAGACGTTCGGGAGAAGCAGAGCGTCCACACGGTGTTTCGTGTCGGTTCCAAGCAGAAGCAGACGGCCCGCAGTGGTCGGTCGTTTGTCACGCTGGCGCTGCTTGACCGCACAGGCAGCTTAGATGCGCGCATTTTCGATCGCGTCGATGAACTCGAGGCGCGCTTTCAAACCGGCGATTACGTTTTGGTGCGCGGCGACGTCGCCACGTTTCACGGCAAGTTGCAGCTCATCGCGACCGACATTGAGCGCCTCGACCCAGAACCCATCGATGCTGCGGAATTCACGCCAACGGCCGACACCACGACAGGCCGCGAAGACAAGACCGCCGCCGACGCCCCAACGCTCGAACCCCTGCGTGAAGCCCTGGGCGACATCGAAGAGCCCAGCTTGCGAACGCTGGTCACGCAGGTACTCGGCGACAACGAGGCGACGAGCCGGCTGGGGTCTGCCCCTGCTCGGATTCGGGGCGCACATTCCAAGCGTGGCGAGCTTCTTCGGGAACTCGTTCTCGTCATGAAGCGCGCCGACCGACTGTGCGAAGCCGCAGGCGCGGATTCTGACGTTGTCGGCGTCGGGATTCTTTTCTCGGGCCTCGGCGTCGCGTTCGCTTTCGAGCGAAGCGGTGGCTTGAGCGAGAGTGCCCGTTTGCTTGGCGCCCCACACCTTGCCGCTTCAACGCTGCGCGGCCACATCATTCGTGCACACGGCGTCCCCCGCGCGCTGGAACACCAACTGACGCATGTGGTGTTGGCCGCCACGCCTTCCGTAGACGGCGAGCCAAGGCTCACGCCGCGCACACGAGAAGCCGTCGTCGCCCAGGCAGCGTTTGCTCTGGAGGGAGAACTCACCGGCGTGACGTCATCGCGAAGGCGCCGACGGCGCGGCGAGAAAGCGTCGTCGCCAACACCCGTCGAAACCAAACCCACCCTCTCCTTCCCCCCACTGGCCCAAATTGCTCCGCCGCCGTCCGCCAGCGTGAGCGCCAACACCGGCGAGCGCGACAGCGCGAGTTAAGCGGCAACGGCCAACGGGGGCTTGCCCAAAGTTCCGCGCAAAGTGGCTATCCCAGTGACCACGGTGCGCGACCTTTCGCGCGTCGTGCTGCTCTAAACGACCGATCGCGATTCTCGAACGGTCGTTTAGAACCTGTATCCGAGCGACATGATGGGAAGCGAGAGGCCACTGGAGAGGTAGTACGTTCCGACCGACGCATCACCCCGGAACAATCCCCCCCGACTGATCGCTGGCCCGAACGACATCCCGAACACCGGAATCTTGAACCCCAAAGTGAAGCCCGAGGGATGCAACATTCTAAAACCGAGGGTGACTCCCAGGGCCGTGTAGAAGTTCGTCGGCCCCCAATCGGGCGAAAAGCCGCCGGGGGCTATTGTGCCCAAAAAGTCCATCACCCATCGGGCTTGTCCAATCGTGTTGATGGGCAGGCTGTATCCGGCCCCCAAAATCGCCGACCAGACGGCACCGTTGGTGACCAGCGGAATTCCAAGGTTCCCGGAAATGAATCCATAGAAGAGCTAACGCTCGTGGGTTCTTGTTCGTGCTGACAAAGCCGGCGTGACGCACGGTGAGTGCGCTAGCGCGCAAGTGAAAACACGCGCTGCGCATTCGCCGTCGTCGCCGCGGCGAGTTCAGGCAGTGACACACCCTTAAGTTCGGCGACTTTCTCGGCCACGTGACGCACATTTGCCGGCGCGTTGCGTTTTCCGCGGAAGGGAATCGGCGCCAGGTAGGGGCTGTCGGTTTCGACCAACAACCGCTCGAGCGGCGTGGCACGCACGGCTTCTTGAAGCGCTTCGGTCTTCTTGTACGTGACGATGCCCGAAATCGAGAGGTGGAAACCCAGCGCGAGGTACGCCTCGGCATCGGCAGGCCCGCCGGTAAAGCAATGAATCACCCCAGCGGTGAGGCCCTGCGTCTTCAGAATGGCTTGGCAGTCGGCGTGCGCATCGCGCACGTGCACCACCAATGGCTTGCCAAGTCTTTTCGCCAGCGCACATTGGTGTTCAAAGACGCGGCACTGCGCCTCGCGCGGTGAGTGGTCGTAGTGGTAGTCGAGACCCGCTTCGCCGACCGCCACGATGTCGGGCGCCGCACAGGTCTCTTCCAAAAATCGCAAATCTTCGGGCCTGGCACGCGCGGCCTCGTGGGGATGAATGCCCATCGTGGCACTCAAGAAGTCCGGCCGTGTGCGCGCTCGCTCACGTGCGACGCCAAAATCCCCGGGCGCCAGCATTTGTCCAACGATGATGGCATGCGCCACGCCAGCGGCGCGCGCCGCATCAATCGTCGCGTCGAGGTCTGGGAACTCCGCGACCTCGAGGTGACAGTGCGCGTCGACAAGCTTCATCGCTCACTTCACTTCGCTGCCAGGGGGAAGTGGGCCTGGGTCGACAAGTTTCAAATCTGCCCCACCCGGTCCGGCGGCGAGCAACATGCCGTGCGACTCAATGCCGCGAAGCTTTTTCGGTTTGAGATTCGCGACGACCACCACCGAACGGCCCACCAGGGCATCGGGGGCATAGGCCTGCGCGATGCCAGCGGCAATCGTTCGAGGTGTCGCCTCGCCGACATCCACGGTCAACTTGAGAAGCTTGTCCGCTTTCGGCACGGGCTCTGCCGCCACGATGCGGCCCACTTTCAAAACCACTTTGGCGAAGTCGTCGTATTCGATTTCAGGCGAGGCGGTTGTGGGCGACTGCGCTGCGGGTGCTTGGGGAACCTCTGCGGCAGGAAGAATCAACGAATCCAAGGTGGCTTGCTCCAATTTGGCAATCAAGGGTGAGGGTTGTCCCAACGCGCGAGCACGATCCAGCAGCGGGTAGCGAAGGTTTTCCATCTGCGCAAAGGTCGGCAGCCTCTGATTGAACTGGCCGGCGAGTTTTTCGGACAGCTGCGGCACCACCGGTGCCAATAGCGCCGCCAACAGGAAGCTCACGTCAGCGGCGTCCGACAAGTCCCTCTGCGCTGCCGCAGCATCGGTCTTGAGAAGCGCCCAGGGCGCGCGGCTTTGAAGAAACTGGTTGGCCAGGTTCCCCAACTCCACGACAACCCGGATGACTTGACGGAACTCCATTGCCTCGTAGGCGCGCCGGACTTCCGGCACTCTGGCGATGGCCGCTTCAACCAGCACACGCCCCGGGCCATCGGCGCCCGCAGCCAACTGGCCACCGCACGACGCACTCAAGAGCGACAGTGCGCGGTTCGCGAGGTTGCCAATGTTGTTCACCAGCTCGCCGTTCACTCGCTGGCGAAAGTCGTTGAGCGACAGGTCAAAGTCTTCAGGGCCGGGCCCCAAATTTGAAGCGTAGAAAAACCGCAAATAGCTGGGGTCGAGTCGATCGAGGTACGTGCGCGCCGCAATCATCGTTCCGCGGCTTTTGGACATCTTCTGACCGTTCACGGTGAGGTGACCATGAACCTGAATGCGCGACGGCTTCTTGAGCCCCGCAACCCCAAGCACCGCGGGCCAAAACAACGCGTGGAAATAGACGATGTCTTTGCCGATGAAGTGCATCACTTCGGCATCGCTGGACGCATTCCAGTAGTCGAGTGCACTCTTGGCGCGGCCTGTGGTGCGCGCCCACAATTCTGTCGTCGCGATGTAGCCAATCGGCGCATCGAGCCAGACGTAAAAGAACTTGTCCTCTTCGCCTGGAATTCGAAACCCAAAGTACGGCCCATCGCGGCTGATGTCCCAATCGGCAAGTCCCTTGTCGAAAAACTGCTGCAACTGATTGGCCACCGCGCTGTGCAGAAACCCGGGCGTGCGAATCAATGTCGACAACGCGGCTTGGTGTTTCGAAAGGCGGAAAAAAAGGTGCGTCGACTTGCGGCGAACGGGCGGCGTACCGCAAAGCGCACAGCGTGGCGAAACCAAGTCGGTGGGCGAATACGTTTTCCCGCAGGACTCGCAGACGTCACCGTACTGATCTTTCGTGCCACAATTGGGGCATTGGCCGCGGATGAAGCGGTCGGGCAGAAATCGCTTGTCGCGTTCGCAGTAAGTTTGTTCGATGTCGCGGCGGTCGATGTCACCGGCGTCTTGAAGCCGCTTGTAAATCAGCTCGGCGTAGTGCCGGTTGTCGTCTGAGTTCGTTGAGCCAAATGTGTCGAAAGACACCCCGAATTCGGCGAAGTCTTTCTGATGTTCTTCGTAAAAGCGGGCCACGAAGGCTTCAGGCGTCACACCCGCCTTCGCAGCGTTAAGCTCAATCGGCGTGCCATGGGTGTCGTCAGCGCACAGGTAAATGACGTCGCGCCCGCAGGAACGCTGGAAGCGCACGCAGATGTCTGTCTGGATGTATTCGACCAAGTGCCCGAGGTGAATCGAGCCGTTCGCGTACGGCAGCGCACTGGTGACAAGGAGTCTGGAAGCCACGCCGGGCGGACCATAGCGAAAACCGCGCGCGGTTCCACTCAGCGGATGAGAACAAGTCGTTCTGGGTCAAGCTTCAGCTTTTGCAGCTGCGAATCAACGTCTGGGTACAAGCCTGAAAAGCGCTCCAAGACGCGCCCTTTCGGGTCCAACACCAAAAACCCAGGCACACCCGAAAGCCCAGCGGATTTGTAGAACGCATCGTCACCATCGACAAACGTCGGCGAGCCTAGGTTCGACGCATAGGTTTCCAAACGCGACGCCTGATCCAGTCCGACGACGGCCTTCACCCCAAGCTTGGGAGACTGATGGAATCGGCTGCGAAGCTCTTTCAGCAGAGGCCCCGCTTTTTGGCAGGTGGGGCACCACGGCGAAAGGTAAACCACGAGACAGCGCGGCGTTTCGTTGCATGGATCCGCCTCGCCTTGCGACGACGCTGCAAGCACCAGGTTTGATGCCTCCGCGACGTCGGGCTTGGCCAGCCACATCACTCCCAAAATGCCCAATACGCCCGCAACGACCCATTGCCAGGGGAAGCGCCGCGGCGCCTGCGCATCCGGAGTGACGATGGGAATCGCCACCATCGTGGGTCTTTCGGCTTCTGCATCGGCGGCCGCTGCCTGCGCGGCACGGTACTTAGCGAAAATGAGTCCACACTTTGGGCACTCCACAGCGCCGCCGGGCGTAGGGCATTTGCACTTCGGACAGGTCGAGGGCGTAGTGTCCATCCGGGGCTAAGCCTAGATGGAGACACGTCAGCGCGCGACGTTTGCGGCGTCCATCATCCGCCACAGCAGCCGCTCCAGCACGAGCCGCCCGCCGCCAGACTTCAGTTCAAGGTCCGCATCGGCGCATGCCATCAGCGCTGCGCACAGGGTTTGCCGACCGATTCGCGTCGCAGCCTGCAAGCTGAGAAACGCTGCATACGGATGCGGCGCACGGGCACCGCGAGACTCTGCTTCCGCTTGAATTTTGGGAAACAGCCGAGACTTGAACTCGTCAAACGAACGCGGCAGCTGCCCTGCGCCAAAGCTGCGGAGCCGCTCTCCGGCTTCCAAGAGGTTTCGCACTATCGAGGCCACCGCCCCCAAAAGCTGCAGCGGGTGCGCGCCTTGCGAGAGCGCATCCTCGACGTACTGGTTGGCCTTGGCCAAGTCTCGTTTGGCAATCGCGTCGGAAAGTTCGAGGTACTCTTCGTCGCGGTTCCGCTCGACGAGCGCGGCCACGTCTGCGGACGAAATCACTTGTCCGTCGACGTAAGCCGCAAGTTTCTGCAGTTCGCTGTGAAGCCGACGCACGTTGCCGCCAATGCGCTCTCGCAAAGCCTGCTCGGCACCACCCCCCAGGCGTTTGCCGAGCGGCTCCAGGAACTCGGCGGCCAAGTCTGACAAATCGAGGTCCTTTTGTCGGCCGGCCACTTTGCGCTCGACCAGCCCACCCATTTCTTTGGCAAGCGCCACGAGCGGGTTCTTCGCATCAAGCTCGGACACCGCAATCACCAACGCCGCATCTTCCGGACGCGTTCGTTTCAGCTGCGCCAAAAGCGGCCCCACATCGCCTTCTGGAGCGGTCAGGTGCTCTTCTCGCGCGAAAGCTGCAACGTCCCTCAGAAAAGCAACGTCGGCATCTGCCAACTCCACCGACAATTCGGTCTTCCACTCCTCGGGAGAAGCGCCCCCCGACGCAGTCGGGTCCAGCTGGTCGACACCCCAGCCTGCGCCCGCTGCAAGGGCGAGCGTTCGCTGGGCACCTTCTTTTCTTCGACCCGCCGTCCAGGCTTCCTTCGCGCGCCGCAATCCATCGCTGCGCCCTTTCTTGGGCGCCAGAAACTCCGGGTCGCGCATCAAGACGACTTTTCTCCCGGGCAAAAGCGGCAGGGTCGCAAGCTCCTGCGCCACTTCGCGGGGCGAGGCACCATCCAGCACGACGGAATTGAGACTTGCCATTCCGGGCGGAACGAGCCGCTCGACGCATGCGTCGGCTTCTTTCCGAACGAGAAATTCGTCGCCCCAGAAAAGGTGCAGCGCTGTCATCGCCCCCACCCGGTCAGCAACATTTTCTCCATCGCCAAACGGGGCGAAGCGTTTCGCTCCGCCACCCAGGCACGCGCGGATTCCAGCAACTCGTGCCGGCGCACCAAGGCGGTCGGTGACAGTTTGCTGGCCACCTGTCGGCGCAGGTTCAAAAGCCCCTCCCCCATTCCGCCTGGGGCACCGGCGGTTGGCACAGCCTGTTCGCGCGCGACATCGCGGTTCCACAGCAAGAGCCAACTCAGCGTTCGCTCTGCGTGTTCGCGGGAATCACCGTAAGTCTCCGCGAAGCGAAGCACAGGCCGAAAGTCTTTGGAGGTTATCTCCTCGAAGGCGACCACGGTGGCTTGGCGCTCAGCGATGTCCGGCGCCGAGAAGCGCTGCGCTCTCCCCAGACTTCCCTCGGCAAGGGCAGCAGCCTGTTGCGCGAGGGCCTCTTCGACGCCTTGCTTTTGAAGCAGTGTCGCGATGACGTCTTGTGCCAACGCGCCAAAGCCGACGTGCGCGAGCCGAGAATGCAGCGTGGACAAAAGGCGCTGGGGGGCGCTTGTCACCAGCACCAGAACGACGTCGCCAGGCGGCTCCTCCAAAGTTTTGAGGAACGCATTTTGAGCGGCGACATTGAGACGCTCGGCATCCAGCACCAACGCGACCTGCCGGCTGGCCTCGAGGGGACGTCGCACGAGGCGCGCCTGCAA
This sequence comes from Myxococcaceae bacterium, assembly GCA_046155985.1. Taxonomy (GTDB): domain Bacteria; phylum Myxococcota; class Myxococcia; order Myxococcales; family Myxococcaceae; genus JBJXGM01. The sequence goes on from JBJXGM010000099.1 coordinate 11,560, forward strand.
CTTGCGCACCTGCTCCACTTTGATGTCTCGGGAAGGCGTGCCCGCCAAATCCGCGCGCGCCAGCGTACCGCGCGCGACCCGCTGTTCTTCAGAGGCCAGCACAAACACGTCGGGATGCGTGTCCCGGCTGACCCGCTGGCATGTTGAGCAGCGACCGCACCCGTCGCCCGGCACCGTCGGACACAAGAGGGCCTGCGCGAAACCATAGGCCGCGAGGGTCTTGCCCACACCATCCGGACCCGAAAACAGAAAGGCGTGCGCCAAGTGGCCACCCGACAGGGCGCGGCGCACCAACCCCACCGCTCGGTCTTGCCCGACAACGTCCGCCAACCCCATACGCCTCCCTTACTCCTTTAGAGCGGGCGCGTCTGACCCCAAGAGTTCGTGAAACGAAGCGGACGGCGACAGTCGACCCATGCGCGAGGCGTAGTGCAACAAGAGGTTTCGGTTGTCGGCCACGGAAATGTTCTGGAGCTCGAGCGCGCCGATGCGGTCTTCAGGCGAAAATGCGCTGGCGGTCTTTTCCATCGACAGCTTGTCGGGCGAATACGAAGCGGCCTCGGCTTCCGTCGACAGAATCGAATAGTCGTCCCCACGGCGCAGCTCCACCGTCACCTGCCCTGTGACGCCGGTGGCCACCCAACGCGTGAGCGCCTCCTTGAGCATCAAGGCTTCAGGGTCAAACCACTTGCCCTCATACAGCAGACGCCCCAAGCGACGCCCCAAGGTGACATACAAGTCGGTCGTCTCTTCATTGTGCACGGCTGAAAGCAGTCGCTCATACACGAGGTGCAACAAAGCCATCGCCGGTGCTTCGTAGATGCCGCGGCTTTTTGCATCAATGACGCGGTTTTCAATCTGGTCACTCATGCCCAAGCCGTGGCGACCCCCGATGCGGTTGGCCTCCAGGAACAGCTGCGTCAATGTTTCAAAACGACGACCGTTGAGCGCCACGGGCACGCCTTGTGCGAATTCCACTGTGACGTGCTCGGCATCGATTTTCACATCGGGCCGCCAGAACGCGACGCCCATGATGGGCGCGACAATCGTCATGCCCTTGTCGAGCTGCTCCAAGTCCTTCGCCTCGTGCGTGGCGCCAAGACAGTTGGAATCCGTGCTGTAGGCCTTTTCGGTGCCCATGGGGTACGACAGCCCGATTTTCTCGAGGTACTGCGACATTTCTTTTCGACCGCCAAAGGCCTCGACGAACGCCGTGTCGAGCCAAGGTTTGTAGATTTTGAGCTCGGGATTCACGAGCAGCCCGTAGCGGTAGAAGCGTTGAATGTCGTTGCCCTTGTGCGTGCTGCCGTCACCAAAGACGTGAACGTTGTCTTCGCGCATCGCACGCACCAAAGCCGTGCCGGTGACTGCCCGACCCAGCGGGGTGGTGTTGAAGTACTTCTTGCCGCCGCTGGACAGGTGAAAAGCACCGCATTGAATCGCGACGATGCCTTCTCGAACGAGCGCGTCTTTGCAGTCGACCAACCGCGCCGCTACAGCGCCATGGGACTTGGCGACAGGCGGAATGTCGGCCGGATTCTTTTCGTCGGGCTGCGCCAAGTCGGCGGTGTAGGCATGGACTTTCATGCCTTGCCTGGACAACCAAGCGACGGCGCAGCGCGTGTCGAGTCCACCCGAAAAGGCAATGCCCAACGCGGTCCCTTTGGGCGGCAACGTTCGGTAAATTCGGCTCATGGTGCGCTGGCTCCTACTACGGAGCGGCTGTTCGGGCGAGCGTCGACTGCCGCGCCGTCAGCATCAGGCGCCCCGTTCGACACGCGCCTCGGAGAGGACACCGTTGGCAGTCGCTCCGCTTCAGCTTGGCGCCGCACGCACCGCTCATGCCGTGGTGGCACAGGGCAAAGTCGTATTGAACAGGGTCCTCGGGTGCGCATTGGGCAAGCTTCGCGGTCACCTCTTCGGCTGTTCGCCAGCTCGCATCCGTCCGGCGCGTCAGGCCGATGCGCCTCGCCAAGCGATGCACATGCGTGTCGAGCGGAATCATCAGCTGCGCGGGCTTCACGCACCGCCAAATCCCCAAGTCGACGCCGTCTGGGCCACGCACCAACCACCGCAAGAGCATGTTCCACCGCTTCGCCGCCCCCGGCCCTAAAGGCGATGGCAGCAAGTGATGAAGGCCTCGTTCCGGACCCAAAAGCTTCCGCAGCAATGCCATGGGGACATCGCGAAGTTGCCCAAGCCACAATGACAGCGCCGCATGCAAGGACGCGCCACCGGCAAGCGCGTTCGCCAAGGGCGCTTCAATCGTTCCATTCTCTCGAAGCATTCTTCCAGCGCCAAGCAAGAGAACGGCGACATCGGTCGCCACGTTGAAGCGGTAAACAAAGCCTCGAACCAAAGGCGCGACGGCCCGCGCATCCAGACGCGCCACCGTTTCGCCCGGATGCGGCCCAAGTCTTTCCAGCAGCCAAGCCACTTTCTGGCGAAAAATGTCTGCACGCCCATAAGCCAGTGCAGCGGACACCAAAGCAGCGACTTCGACGTCGTCTCGCCTCTTGTAGCGCCTGGGAAATTCGACGGGGTCAGCGTTTGTTCGGACAACACGGGGGGTGTTGGTCTCCAGCGCCGCCAAGCCCAACGCCAGAGACTGTCTGCTGCGCTTCACGCGTCTTTCTCGAAGCCATCCAAATAGAGCTCGCCTTTCTCAACCGACACAAAGGCGCGTCCTTGGTCATCGCAGACGCCCGGCGAAGTGAGGTTTTCACCAGTGTCCAGGTCAAACCCGACTTCATGACAAGGGCAAACCACCATGCGGCCCTCGAGACGACCGCCCGAAAGCAAGCATCCCGCATGGTTACACCAATCATCGAGGGCTTGGTATTCGCCCCCCACGCGGGCGACAAGCACATTGCGCTTCTCGACAGCGTAGCCGCGAAGTTCGTCGTCTTTGAGGTTGGCGGGACCCAGCTTGCGTCGCTTCACGGGTTTGGTCATACCTCTGATGTTGGGAACCTCTGTGAAGAAACCATCGACACGCCGCGAAGAACATCGGTTGGGCGACGTCCTCGCCCTGGCGGAACAATTGCGCCAAGCCTTCTTGGGCGACCCGGGGGTGATTCGCGCTGAGGTGTGCGGCAGCGTCCGCCGTTTTTGCGAAGTCGTGGGCGACATCGATTTGGTCGTGTCTTCACAACAACCGGGCGAGGTCCTGAAGCGCTTCAGCAAAAGTCCCCTGGTGGCGCACGTTGTCGACCGGACCGAGCAAGCTTGCACCGTGCGCCTCCGACGACCCGACGTGCCTGTCGATGTTCACGTGGTGTCAGACGACGACTTTGCCATCGCACTGCACCAGTTCACCGGCTCTGGCGCCTACCTCAAGCGGTTTTCGGAGCACGCACGGTCGCGCGGGTTCGAAGTCTCGGCGCGAGGTCTCTTTCAGGCCGGAGCCAAGACACCACTCGTTGATGAAATCGCTCTGTACGAAGCCCTGGGCCTCACCGAAGTGCCTCCTGAAGCGCGCGAAGTCGCCGACGCGCTGACGGCCAGCACGAAGGGCGAGTTCCCCGCCCATCTCGTCACAGGCGCTGACATTCGAGGTGTCGTGCATTGCCACACGACTTGGTCAGACGGTCGCGATTCGCTCGAGGCCATGGCGCGCGCGGCGCGGATCCGCGGGATGGAATACATGACGGTCACTGAGCACAGTCCCTCGGCCAACTACGCGGGCGGCCTCACACTCGACAAGCTGAAGCGTCAGTGGGATGCCATTGCCAAGGCGCAGGTGAAAATTCCGGGCATCCGCTTGCTCAAAGGCATCGAGGTCGACATTCTCGAGGACGGTGCCTTGGACCTGCCAGACAGTTGCTTGGAGCAGCTGGATGTTGTGATCGCCTCGATTCACGTGCGTCATGGCCACGATGAGCGCCAGATGACCGCACGCCTTTGCCGGGCGCTTGCCCACCCGCGCGTGCAAATTCTCGGACACCCGACCGGGCGGCTTTTGCATGAACGAGACGCGTACGCCTTCGACTTGGATGCTGTACTCGAAGCCGCGGCCGAACACGGCGTTGCCGTAGAGGTCAACGGCAATCCACTGCGTCTCGACCTCAGCGCACCCATGGCGCGTCGCGCCCTAGAACGCGGCGTTCGCCTGGTCGCTAGCGCTGACGCGCATTCCGTTGCCGATCTCGACTTTGCCCAATATTCGGTGGGGACACTCCGAAAGGCCTGGGCAAGACCCGAGGAAGTGCTGAACACCCTGCCGGTCGACGCTTTTCTGACTGCGCTTCGGCCAGAGTCGGCCCGGTGAAGACTTTCGCCGTCGGGCTCTTGAGCGCGCTTTGCTTGGGTGCAGCACCGCGCCCTCCCGCGGGTCAACTGCGCCGGGCGTTCGAGGCCGCACAGGCTGTTCTCGTCGATGTAGAAAGCAAGCGCGGTCGTGGCTTGGGTGTGCGCGTTGGACCCAGCGGCGAAGTCATCACCACGGTCGACGCCATCACCCTTGAGGAAGCCTCGGTCAAGACGGCATCTGGCGCCTCGGCCGCTCGGGTCCTGTTTGCGCAGGCGCACCTGGGCGTTGCGCTCATTCAGGCGGATGCAGCGGGGGACTTTCGTGCGACCGCTGTTCGCACAAAGCCCATCGACGCTGACACGTGGCTCGTCGGCATCGCCCAAAGCCGCGCGAAGCGCGCCCGCCCTTCCATCGGCCGGGTGTTGAAGGCGCCGGCGGCGGAAGCAGCCTTTTTCGAAACAGACCTTGCGTTGCCTCGGGGAAGCATTGTCTTCGACGCAGAGGGACGTTTCGTCGGTGTGGTGCTATCGAAGTCTTCTCGGGGCGCGCGCGTCACGTGGGTGCATGCCATTCGAGAACAACTCGCGGCGACACTTTCGCAGTCAACGCTGTAGCTTGGGTTAGGCTGCGCGGGCTCGATGCCGCCGCCAGTCGCCGAAAAACACTTGTCCCCTGTTCGCGAAGTTCTCACCGCGTGGAGCATCGCGTTTGGGGTGCTCCTGATCGCTTTCTTGGTCGCCCGGCCCTGGGCCAAAGTCCTTGCCACCGTGGCGTTCCTCTACGTCCCGCTCTGGTTTCTTCGACGGCGGGGCGAAGATGCGGGGGACTACGGCCTCACGTTTCGACACTGGCGCAAAGACCTTGCTGTCGCCGCGAAAGTTCTCGCGGTTGTCACCCCTCTTTTCATCCTCGTGTTCTGGGCGTTCGTGCAGGCGATTCAGTGGGCACCCAGCTCATGGCGCGCCATGTTGACGCCGCTGAACCTTGAACCCCACTTTGCGTTCCGCCTTCCGGCGCGATTTCCAGAATGGGTGCTTGACCAACTCTTCGTCGTGGCGTTGCCGGAAGAGTTTTTTTACCGCGGTTACATGCAAACGCGTCTGCGCACGGCGTGGCCAGACGGTCGTTCGTTCCTTGGCGTTCGCTGGGGCCGTGCGTTTTGGGTGACGGCCCTCCTCTTCGCACTGGGACACCTGGCGATTTTCCAGGTCTGGCGGCTGGCCGTCTTCTTTCCAGCGCTTTTGTTTGGCTGGGTGCGCGAACGCACCGGCACCGTGCTCGGCGCCACGTTGGTTCACGCAGGCTGCAACTTGCTGGAGATGGTTTTGGAGGCATCCTTCTTCGGTCCGCGCTGACGCAGCACCAGACGGCAACGTCGTTCCAACAGCTTGAAATTCCTTCCCCGCCGCACCTAGAGTGCGCCAGCCTCTCTGCGGTCAAAATACCCCAACCCTCTTTCCCAACGAGGCGTTCTCGGAATGGCAGACGACATCGCGATTGGCATCGACCTTGGCACTTCGTACTCCTGTGTTGCCGTCGTCCAAGATGGACGGCCGCTCGTCGTTCCCAACGAGTGGGGCGAAACCGTTCACGCCTCGTGCGTCTCGTTCTTAGAAGACAACACGGTGCTGGTCGGCAACGCCGCCAAAAAGAACATCATCACCAACGCCGAAAGCACGGTGTATTCGGCGAAGCGATTGATCGGTCGCTACTACTTCTCCGACGAAGTCAAAAAAGCCCAAGCGGTGATGCCGTATTCCATCGTCGAAGGCGAAAACAACTCGGTCCGAATTCGCATCAACAATAAGGATTACTCGCTGCCCGAGATTTCAGCCCTCGTTCTCAAAGAAATGAAGGCCGTCGCTGAGGGTTACTTGGGTCGCCCTGTCACGCAGGCCGTCGTCACCGTGCCCGCGTACTTCAACGACAACCAGAGACAGGCCACCAAAGACGCCGGGCGCATCGCGGGTCTCAATGTACTGCGCATTCTGAACGAACCGACCGCCGCGGCGCTGGCATACGGCTTTGGCCGCGACGTGAACCAAAAAGTCGTCATCTACGACTTGGGCGGTGGCACATTTGACGTGTCGATTCTGGAAATCGGGCGGGACGTCTTTGAGGTGTTGTCGACCGCGGGTGACACCTACCTGGGTGGCGACGACTTCGACGACCGCGTCATGACGTGGCTCGCCGACGATTTCCTCGCCAAAACCCGTCTGGACCTCCGGCAAAACAAGTTCTGCCTCCAGATGCTCAAAGAAGCGTCGGAAAAGGCCAAAATCGACGTCGGTCGCGATGGCATTGCCAACATTCTCTGCGAGGGCATTTGTCAGGATTCATCGGGAAAAGTCATCGACCTCAAGCACTCCCTCACCCAGGATCAATTCAACAAGATGGTGATGGACCTTGTTCAGCGAACCTTCAAGGTCTGCGACGAAGCGCTGCAGAGCGCTCGGCTGACTGCAGCCGACGTCGATTCCGTCATCCTTGTCGGCGGCCCCACCCGTCTGCCCATTATTCGAAACTCCGTCCGGCATTACTTCCAGCGCGAACCGCGCGAGGGCGTCAATCCCGACCAAGTCGTTGCCATGGGCGCGGCCCTACAGGCCCATGCGCTCCTCGACAGCAAGACAGAAACGTTCTTGGTCGACGTCACCCCGTTGAGCCTTCGTATCGGTACCGTGGGCGGGTTCACCGAAAAGGTGATCGAAAAGAACACGCCCGTCCCCATCGATAAATCGAAGACCTTCACCACAAGCCGCGACGGCCAAGAGAAGGTGAAAATCCGCGTCTACCAAGGCGAATCGAACAAAGCGAGCGAATGCGAAATGCTCGGTGAGTTTGAGTTTTCCGGGTTTCGTGTTGGATACCGCGGCGAAGTCAAGATCGACGTCACGTTTGAAATCAACACCGACGGTTTGGTGAATGTTGCCGCAACCGACCCGGATACGGGTCAGAAAGCCTCCACCACTATCTCATTGTCTTCGGGCCTGAGCGAAGCCGATATCCAGCGTTCCATTGCGGCCACAAAACAGGCCGAGCTTGCCGGACACGACGGCACGCGCCCTGAGCCCACGCGAATCGTGACGGTTCCCGAGCTCCCCAGTTTGTAGTGGCAGGTCATGGCGAACTCTCCTTCAGACGGCGATTCACGCAACAAGCCACCGGCGCCACCGCCAAGCCCAGGAACGCCGGCAGCCCTTAAGCCCGGGGTGCCCAGCGTGAGGCCGCTCGTTCCAACGATTGCGCCCCTCGTCCCACCGGTCATGCCCGTGGCCAGTTCCCCGGCGCCCAAGGTCTCCGCTGCACCCCCGCCATCGGCAAAGCCCGCGCCCACTTCAGTCTCGCACGACGTCGTCGCCGAGCTCTTGCAGCGCACAAGCGTCCTAGAGACGCAGGACTACTTCGAGGTGTTGAGGCTTGAGAAGTCGGCAACACCCGCCGACATCAAGCGCGCCTTCTATCGGGAAAGCCGCACCTACCACCCCGACCGCTTTTTTCACCTGACCGACCCGTCGCTCAAGGAGCGGGTCACGCAGCTTTATAAGCGCGTGACAGAGGCCTACTTCCATTTGCGCGATGACCGGAAGCGCAAGAAGTACCTGGAGGACGTCAGCGGCCCCGACCGCGCGAAGCGGCTTCGTTTCGATGACGTGGCTGAGGCTGAAACCAAATTCGCCGCCAAAAAGGAACACGAAGAACAGATCGGCACCCACCCGAAGGGCCGCCAATTCTTTCTGACCGGCATGAAGGCCTACGACGGCGGCCGATGGTCAGAGGCGGAGCGCAACTTCAAGATGGCCCTCACCTACGAGCCAGCGAACGCCCGCTACAAAGACAAGCTGGCCGACGTTCAGCAGAAGCTTCACGACGACTTCAAGAGCTCAGGCCACACTTTCAAAATCAAATAGCCTATGAACCTCGACCTCATCATCCTTGCGCTCGCCCTGGTTTTCGCCGTTTTCGGCGCCTTCTCCGGCGCTGCCCGTCAACTCGCGGCATGGGTGGCCATCGTGGCCGCTTACATTGGCGGCCCGTTTCTCGGAAAACTCGGGGCCCCGGCGATGGCCAAGGCGCTCAGCGTCCCGAACAACCTGGCCGTCATCGCGGCCAGCCTGGTTGCTTTCATTTTGGTTTACGTCATCACGCGCCAGGTCGTGACTTCGCTTGTGTCCCGCGTGCTGGGCGACCAACAAGGTGAGAAGTCCGGCGTCAACCGCTTCCTGGGATTCGTTCTGGGCGGTCTGAAGGTCATTGCGATTGCGTGGGCGATGCTTTCGGCACTGACGTTTGTTGAGCGCCGGTTTCAAGACGTCACCAAGAGCTGGGGCTTTCTTCCGCGCGAGTCCAAAGCCTGGACGCTGGCCAAACGTTACAACGTTTTTGATCTCGGGCAGTTTCAGCAGGTCACCGCATTCATGACGCTTGCCGAGAAGCTTCGTCACCCGGAGACCGCGGCAAAGCTTGCTCAGGACCCGGCGTTCCGCGCCGTCTCAAACGACCCACGTTTCCAGGCCGCGCTTCGCACGAGCGAGGTCCAACGGGCCGTCGAGGCGGGCGACACGTCCGCGCTCTTCCGCAGTGAGGCGTTGATGCAGTTGCTAAAGGACCCGGAGTTCCTCCGGCGCCTCACGGCCGCCACACAAACCGCCGTCGTGAACGAAGCCACAGCGCCCAAACCCTGAGGGCCCTGGTCGAAATAGCCTATGCATCCTAAGCACCGATCCATCCCGCCTGGATTTTTTAGAGCGCCCTGCGCGCACACCTGTTGACGTTGGCGCAAAGGGCCTACTATGCGCGCTAGCTTTTCCCAGGAGTCACCGAATGGCGAATGGTTCCCAGCCCCCACGATGGTCGCTTGCCGAAGCACTCGAGACTTACGGAATCAAGAACTGGGGCGGGCACTACTTCAGCATTAACGAGCGCGGGAACGTCGCCGTTCATCCGGATGGCCCCTCGGGCAACAGCATGGATTTCAAGGAGCTCGTCGATGAAGTCCGCCGACGCGGCATCAGCCCGCCCCTTCTCATTCGCTTCACGGATATCCTGCGGCACCGTGTCGTCCATCTGAACGAGTCCTTCAAGAAGGCCATCGCGGATCAAGGCTACCGTGGGAACTACCGCGGCGTGTATCCCATCAAGGTCAATCAACACCGCTACGTGGTGGAAACTATCGTCGACACGGGGCGGCAGTATGCCTATGGCCTTGAAGCTGGCAGCAAGCCTGAACTTTTGGCGGTCATGGCGCTCCTCGAAGAGGAACAAGCGCTGGTCGTTTGCAACGGCTACAAAGACGAAGAGTACATCGAGACCGCGCTCTCTTTCTCCAAGCTTGGCCGCAACGTTATTCTGGTCGTCGAAAAGCCCACCGAGCTTGCCCTCATTGCCGAAGTCGCCAAGCGAACAGGCATTCCCCCTCGCATCGGCATGCGCGTGAAGTTGTCCACGAAGGGCGCCGGTAAGTGGGAAGCTTCTGGCGGTGACCGGTCGAAATTCGGTCTGACGAGCTCCGAGCTGATGCAGGCGATTGCGTTGCTTCGCCAAAGCAACCTGCTGCACACCTTTGAACTGTTGCATTTTCACTTGGGCAGCCAGGTATCGAACATCAGCAATTTCAAAAACGCCCTGCGTGAAGCCAGCCGTTTCTATGTGGAAGTCGTGCGCGCGGGAGCCCCGTTGCGCTACCTCGACGTCGGCGGCGGCCTGGGTGTGGACTACGACGGGTCTCAAACCAACTTCTCATCCTCCATGAACTACACGACGGAGGAATACGCGAACGACGTCGTCTTCTCCGTCATGGAGGCCTGCAACCTTGCCAACGTGGAACATCCCACGTTGGTGTCCGAGTCCGGGCGCGCCGTTGTCGCACACCACGCCGTCTTGGTGACCGATGTCCTGGGCGTCAGCGAATTCGACGTGAGCGCCATTCCAGAGGTCTTGCCGGACGCTGCACCGCCCGTGGTGCGAAATTTGCTCGGAACGTACCGAGAAGTGACGCGAAAAAACCTTTTGGAGTCGTACCACGACGCCACGGAATACAAAGAAGACTGCTTGTCGCTGTTTTCTTTGGGCCATCTCACACTCGAACAACGTGTCACGGCAGAGAATCTCTATTGGGCGATTTGCCAAAAGATTCTGAAGCTCGCACGCGAGCTCGATGAGTTGCCTGAAGAACTCGAGACACTCGAACGCCAACTTTCGGACACGTACTTTTGCAACTTTTCCGTGTTTCAGTCGCTCCCAGACTCGTGGGCCATCGATCAGCTGTTCCCCATCACACCCATTCACCGGCTGCACGAAAAGCCCACGCGAAGAGGTGTTCTCGCCGACATCACCTGCGACTCTGACGGAAAAATCGACCACTTCATCGACCGCCGTGACGTCAAAGACGTGCTCGAACTCCATTCGCTCAACGACGACGACTACTACTTGGGCATCTTCCTTGTTGGCGCGTACCAGGAAATTCTGGGCGACTTGCACAATCTGTTTGGCGACACACACGCGGTGCAGGTTTCGTTGGCGCCCAACGGCGGGTACCTCATCGATAACGTCGTGTCCGGCGACACGGTGACCGAAGTCCTGAACTACGTCAGCTATAATCGAGACGACCTTGTCGCCAGAATGCGCAAGTTCACCGAAACAGCACTTCGCTCAGGTCGCATCACACTCGATGAATCGCGACAGTTGCTGCGCGCCTACGAAGATGGTCTCGCCGGCTACACGTATTTGGAACGTGAAGTCGACGCGAAGAGCGTCGCCCAAACCTCGCTGCGGCTGGTGACTGAGGCTCCAGCAGTCCCGCAAAGCAAGCCTTCCACGGGCACCTGAATCCAGGAGGGGCCTGCTCCCCATTCGACGTCGCCTCAGAAAACTGCCATGGCTGATGCACGGGCATGACATCTGTGTCAGCGCCCGCGAGACCTCGGCTATCGATTTGTCGTCGGCGCGCTCGACGTTGGGCTTGTCGCGGGCGCGAGCATTGGCCTCAGTCCATCAGCCCTCGCGCAAGGACGACGTGACTTCGGTCTTGCCGCGGGCAACGTCCTAGAGCCTTTCCTCGCCCCAGCGTTCAGCTACGGGGTCAACGTCAACCTGTTTCGCATCGGCGTAGCGTTTTAGCTGAGCGAAGGAACATTGACATACTGGCCCCGAGCTAATACTTCGGACTCCGAAATGAAACGTTCGATGTCCGAAACGGTGAAGACGGCAGCTTCCGCCGACGTACGCCACGGGCTCGAGGCAAAGCTTGCGCATGGCCTTGGGCGCATCGCGATGGCAGCAAGACATCGGTCGTTCCGCGATCAACCCGGCAAACCGCTTTCCCAGCTGCAAGCCCAGGTGCTCATCGCTCTGGAATCGGCCCCCGGCTTAGTCGGTGAGCTGACGGAGCGTCTCGGACTGACGCCCGCCACGGTGAGTGAGTCCGTGAGCGCACTGGCGAAACGTGGCTTGGTCTCGAAGCAACAAGAGGGACGTCAAGTCACCGTTCGGTTGACCGCGCGGGGCCGCACACTGTCGGGGCGTCTTCGTGGGTGGCCTGAGTTTGTTTCGGCGTGTGTCTCAGAGCTCTCGGCCGTTGAGCAGACCGCGCTCTTGCGCGCCGTCATGGCCATGATTCGACAGCTTCAGCGACGAGGCGTCGTGCAAGACGCGCGAATGTGCACCTCCTGTGTCTACTTTCGGCCGAACGTTCATGCGGGCACGGCGGCGCCGCACCACTGTGAGTTCGTCAACGCACCGCTCGCAGAAACTTCTTTGCGTTTGGACTGCAACGACCACCGCGAAGAATCAACCGCTATCGCCGAGGGGCGCTGGCGCATACTCACTGGAGGAAAACCATGAAAAGCCTCACCGCTTGGACCCTTGCAACCGCTTGCGTCGTCACATTGGGAGCAACCGCTTTCGCAGTCGAGCCCGCGAAGTACTCGCGGCCCGTAGCGTATCCCGCCGGATATCGAGACTGGACCCACCTCAAGTCCATGGTGATTCAGCCTGGCCATCCCCTGCATGAAGCTTTCGGAGGCATTCATCACATCTACGCGAACGACCGCGCCCTCAGAGCGCTTCAGCGGGGCAAGCCGTTCCCTGACGGCTCAGTCTTCGTGTTCGACCTCTTGGAAGCCAAGTCGGGCGACAACGCCATCACCGAAGGCGCGCGAAAAGTCGTTGGCGTGATGGAGAAGCGGACGAAAGCATTCGCCAGCACCGGCGGTTGGGGCTTTGAGGGTTTCAAGGGCGACACTCAGGAGCGAGTTGTCGCCGACCCGGCGTCCTGCGCGGGCTGTCACCAAGCTCAGGCCCAAAAGACCGACCTGGTCTTCTCAACCTATCGGCAATAACCACGCTGAGGCCGTGCGGTCCCGAAGAGGGGCCGCAGGCGCATCACTTCGACGCCAAAAGTCGCTCGTGCGAAACCCCCTTAAGGGCCCCTTAAGGGACGTCGACGAAGACTTCGTTGGAGTAGTCGCTGTCGAGGCCGGAGGTGTTCCTTGCCGTCACGGCGAAATAGTAGCGACGACCGCCAAGCAAGTCAGTCACGGTGTGCGTCGTGATGTTTCCGATACGTGTCGAGTTGGAATACGCGCGACTCGCCGTGCCCCAGTGAACTGCGTAGCTGGCGATGTCGGGCTCGGTGTTGGGGTCCCATTCGAGTGGGACCGAGGCCGTCTGGGCGCTGATGTTGACCACCAAGCTCACCGACGCGGAGGTGTTCACGTTGTTGGCGGCATCGTACGCGCGCGCGGTCCAGTTGTGAGTGCCGTTGTTGCTCGCGCTGATGGCCCAGGAGTAGTCGAAGGGCGCCGAGGTGTCTGTCCCTCGAAGCGTTGGGCCGTCGTAGAACTCGACGCGGGTCACGCCGACATTGTCCGAGGCGGTCGCGGTGAGGGTGACGGTTTGCGCCGTGGTGTATGTGGAGCCGGACGTCGGGCTCGAGATGCTGACGGAAGGCAGCGTGCCATCGATGTTCACGCTCAGCACTCGCGCGGATGACGTGGCCGTGTTTCCGTCGGCATCGTAGGCGCGCGCGGTCCATCTGTGCGCACCATTGTTGCTGGCGCTGATAGCCCACGAGAAAGTGTAAGGCGCGGATGTGTCCGTCCCTCGGAGTGTTGCCCCGTCGTAGAACTCCACGCGGGTCACGCCCACGTTGTCCGAGGCGGTAGCGGTGAGGGTGACGGTTTGCGCCGTCGTGTAAATCGTGTCCGTCGCGGGACTCGAAACCGCCACCGACGGCGCGGCCCCATCGATGTTGACGTTCAGGTTGATGGCCGAGGAAGTGGTGGTGTTCCCTGCCCCGTCCTGAGCCCGCGCGGTAAAACTGTGCGCGCCGTTGTCAGCATTCGTGAATGTCCACTGGAAAGTGTACGGCGCGGTGTCGTCCGTGCCCCGCAGCGTCGAACCATCGTAGAGTTCCACTCGCGCAACGCCTTCGTCGTCGACCGCCGCCACGACGATGGACACGGTTTGTGGCGCCGTGAAGGTGGTTCCGTCTGCTGGGCTGGTGATAGCCACAACGGGCGCTTCGTTGTCGATGTCCACAATCAGCTGAAACGTCGTGGATACGGCGTTGCCTTGCGAATCAAATGCCGTTGCTTCGAGTGTTCTTGGTCCGTTGTCCTGGGCGGTCACCCGCCAGTCGATGGCGAAAGGGGTTGTGTTGTCTACGCCAATCGATCGACCTTCAAGACGCAATTCCACCCGCGCGATTCCGGAGGGGGCTGAAGCGGACAGGGCAATCCGCACAGGTCCAACGGCGGTGATGCTGCTCCCTGAAGTTGGGCTCACAAGGGACAGTGTCGGCATCACTGGGTCAACGTTGGGTTCGGTGTTCGTCTCGGCGGGAGAAAGGAGACGGCCTTCGCAACCTGCCAATAAGAACAGCCCAAACAACGGCGCGAGGTGTCTCTTGATCATCGTGATTTCTGAGAAAGCACGATGCGTACCGATGGGTTCTCTCGCCTAAGTCACTGCGATTCCTGACGGTGCATACAGGGGAACAGGCAACTGTGGTGGGACTTCACCCCCCAGATGGGGTGTCCGTACGCCTTGACAAAAGCCGCCGACGCGTTCGTCGCTCATTTTTTTTATCGGCGGGTTTTCCCTCTCCAAGCTTCTAGGTCTCTTGCTGCGACTCTGGGTATTGCAAATGGGGCGCGCTGGCGAGCGGTAGCACCCTTGCATGGACGTCCAACACCGCTTGCTTGAACATTGGCTCCGCTCTCGCGAGGGCATCCGCTTCCAACGGAGGTCTTTTTTGCCGCGAAAGCTCGGCCGCCCTCAAGATTCCCTGAGTCTCCTCAGGCGTCCGGTATGCCAGGGCAGCATCAATGTTGTTGAGGAACCCGCGCACGACCCCAGCCCCTGCACTTACAACGGCCAATTGAGCATGGTTTGGATACCCCACACCACTCAGGCTGCTATGCCAATCGCAGAGCTTCTGTCTCAACGCGGCGAGCATGACAACCCCTTCGGACAGCTTGTCGCTGAGGCGATTGTTCAGCCCCATGTCAACGGCCTGCAACTCACGGGCTTCACACAAATCGCGCTCAAGGGCCGCGCGACCGACGGCGTCTAGCGAAGGGTCAAGTCGCTGGACATTCCAACTCGACATCCATTGACGCCGCTCGTTGATGCGCTCCCCCGTCCCAGCCATCTGTTCTCGAATTGAAATGACCTCACGGCAAAGCTGGTCCACGGTGGTTGCGGAAATCTGCCGCCCTGGGCAAATGCTTTCAGCTCGGCGGGCGTAGTCAGGCAAATCAAAATGAATCATGTCCCATTATCTGTCCCCGGGGACCCGAGGTTGCGTCCGCCGCGAACATGCCAGGCATGACCCAGACAGCCTGTTTCACCGCGCCCTGGCCGCGTGCAGCATGCGCGCGTTTGCCCCGAGGTCCTACGCCACCGCGCTCGGACTACGGCACTCTCGCGCACCCGTCGTACCGCGCCTGCCTTCGCCATCCGGGGTACGCGGACGCGGATGCGTCTTCGCCCAGAAGCCCAGGGCTTCTTCAGAACAATCAATGCCATGCGTTGGGAGCATTTACCGCTTCATGTCTCTCGCGATATTGCCTTGCGACCGTAGGATGGCCCGGGTCACTTCGTTGCAGCTCGAACCTGGGTGCGCCCTGAGGTGCCCAAGCCTTCGCTCGAAACCGCGGCTATTCTTCTTATGCTCGGAGGCGTTCCGGGGGGGGCTGCGGGCGGGTTATGGAAGGCGCTTCCAGAGGCGGGCGCTCTTTCTCATCGAATGCCCTTAAACGACCGAACCACCTACGAAATTACTGAGTCAACACGCTGACTCGTGCGTTTAGATGCGATTCGGCCAGATGTTGAGTGAAAGATCAGAAACCAACCCTGGGTTCACTCCGACAATGGCTCACGTATGCCCGTTTCTGTCGCACCTCCTGACGCAGACATCGCGCAGCAGGCGTTTCGTGAGCTATGTAGGCCGCGCGCTGCTATTCATCGCGCCGCCGACGCCGCGTTGATGGCAGGTCGATTCCTACTTGGGGGTTTCCGCCAAGGGCGTCCTGTTCGGATCCAGGTGCACATTGATCCGGACGTCAATGCAGCACCGGTAGTCCTTGAACTGCCGCGGCAATGTTTCGATCTCGACTGGCGTGGGCGGCCTCAGGGCCTCCGGGGGCCAATCGCGCGTATCGAGGAACCCCGGCGGCTAAGCGGTGTGGACAGCTTCGGGTTTCCCGCTTTCGCGCAGAATGCTTGGCGGCGAACATCGGCCAAACCGAACAAAGAGGGTGATTTCGTCTACCCGGATGAGCCGCTTTTTCCGAGGGAGAACGTTATTTCGGGCCCCCTGATGGTTCCCGCCCCAGGGCAAGAGCCGTCTGTTCAAGCGTCTCCAAACTTTGGCCGGAGTTGGATCATCGAAACGCTTTGGCTCTCACTGCCGCGCTCAACCGTGCTCGGACAAACGACTGCCTACTATTTGACGCACCGAATGCACGCACTTGCGGCCAGGTGGATCGGGAGGCCTGTGAAGCTCTCGTCGACGGGTCCACTCGTCGTCGAACCTCATTCCGTACTGTCGAACGCGCAATTCAAACGAGGTCTTCGAGACGGTAGTACCAAGGTAATGTTGGGCCTTCACGTCGGCAGAAAGAACCCCGCTGAGCCCCTACGCCTGCTGGAATCCTCCAAATCGAGGCGCCCTTTCACCCATGAGTTTGGCCACGGCTTGCTGAACGAGTTGCAACCTTTTGCCGCAGATGCGTCGGGCGGTTTTTTCAGGGAGGCGTTCGCGGATTGGGTCCATCTTTTGGACCTCCTCAACAATCCTCAGATGCGCCAAAGGTGGATCCACGAGACAGGCGGCCACCTTTATCAAAGCAGCTCATTCACACGGATCGGCAACGAGCTGGAGCCAATTGGCGAACCTCACTTCCGAGACATGTTCAATGAACTCAAGGTGAGCGACGTGTACATGGGCGAAGAAGGCGAGCACGAGGCTTCCCAAGTCGTCAGCGGCGCCCTCTTG
>JBJXGM010000031.1:0-95725 GCA_046155985.1 Myxococcaceae bacterium
TTGAGTTGTTGTCCGAGGTCCCGGACGGCCCGAACAACGCGTGGGTCCTCAAGGTAGGGCTGAAAGTCTTTGAGAACGACGATTGAAGGTTCAGGAATGCGCCCAATGGCGCGCAGCGCTTCAAGGGGCTCGTCGGTCTGTTCGCTGGCGGGCGGCGCGGCGCGTCCCCCGGATTTGGCGCGGCGAAGACCGCGTGTGACCGTCCAGTCCCATAGCGCTTTGCCGTGTTTCTCGGCCAGCGAAGCCAACATCCCCTCGACGCGTTGCTCTTCCCACGAGACAAGCCAAATCAGTGGGTAGCGCGCCCGAATCAGCGTGTCGAGGTCCTGTTCAAATCGCGCCCGGCGCATCGGGGGAGTGGGCATGGCCGCGGCGAGCTTACCCGGGGAAAGCCCGCTTGTCGGATTCAACGTGCTCAGACGCGCTCGGATAAAGGGCGGGGGCTGTTGACACGCGTGGGGTCACGGTTAGCTTCCGCGGTCATGACGACGAGAGTCAACGACCGCCGGCGCTTCGACGAAGACGGCAACCCCAGGCCCTTTGAAGCGGAGCCTGCTGACAGCATGGACCCGGTGGGTACTGGCGAATCGACTGTCCAACCTTCGGAGCCCGCGGCAGAGCACGCGGTCCACGGCAGTACGGTGCTCGAGAAAGAACTGGAGGTTGCCTGGCGCCGCATCGACCAACTGGCGCGTGCGTACCAAGCGCTCACCAGCGACCGCGAGGAGTTCAAGCAAAGGCTCGCGCGCGAACGCGACCGCTTGCTGGAGGTGGAGAAAGGCAACCTGGCGGCTTGGGTCCTGGAGACGGTCGATGAGCTGGACTTGGCGCTGCGGGCCACCGATGAAGACACCGCGTTGGCCTCGGGGGTCCGGCTGATTCGGGATCAGCTTCTCAAACGACTCGCCGCGCAAGGTGTCGAACGGATGGAGAGTGTGGGAAAATATTTCGATCCTTCCTGGGCCGAGGCCGCCGACATGGAAATGACTCTTGATCCGCAACAAGACCAGCGCGTCGTCGCCGAACTCCGGGCGGGCTATCGCCTTGGCGATCGCGTGCTTCGAGCGGCGCGCGTGAAGGTGGCGAAGTACGTCCAGCCGGCACAAGCGTGAGCTTGGCTCTGACACTGCTGATGTGCCTGGCGGCTTCGGAGTCGCCGCCCGTTGCGACAGAGCCCCTGTGGCGTGCGCGCCAGGGCGGCATCGAGCTCAAGGGGTTTTCACCTCCCCAGTCGCTGGCCCCGCTGGTGAAGGCGGTTCAGGCAAGCGTGGTGCACATTGAGGCAGCCCGTACCGACCGCAAGGCGCTGGGGTCGGGGTTTGTTCTGACGCCAGACGGTTGGGCGTTGACCAACGCTCACGTCGTCGGTCCAGCCGACAGCGTTCGCGTCAGACTTCTGGATGGTCGACGCCTGAATGCGCGTGTCGTCGGGAAGGACGGCACCACCGACCTGGCGCTTCTGGCGTTGGAGCTGCCCGACCCAAGGCCGTTGCCCCACACCATTTTGGGTGACTCCGACGCGCTCGAGGTGGGCGACTGGGTGGTGGCCATCGGCAATCCTTTCGGCCTGAGTCACTCCGTGTCTCACGGTATTGTCTCGGCCAAGGCGCGTGCGCTGGGACTGTCGTCGTTGGATGACTTCCTTCAAACCGACGTCTCGTTGAATCCCGGCAACTCGGGCGGGCCGCTCTTCAACCTGCGCGGCGAAGTGGTGGGTGTCAGCACCGCTCAGCTCAAAGGCGGGCAGGGTGTCGGTTTCGCTGTGCCCATCAACTTGGTGAAAGCGCTCCTGGAGCAACTCCGTTTGAATGGACGCGTCGTTCGCGGCTGGCTGGGCCTCACGGCGTTCGACGACGAAGGCGGCATCCTCGTACGGGAAGTGGCTGCTTTAGGCCCTTCGCAAAAAGCCGGTGTGCGGGTCGGTGACCGAATCGTCGCCGCGCAAGGAAGGGCCGTTCAGACGTACGCCGAACTCGTTCGCCGACTGGCACTTCTGGGGCCTGGAACGAAAGTTCACTTGGGAATCCGCCGTGGCGAGAGCGCCATCGCTTTGGAAGTTCACCTTGGGGAGCGCCCAAAGTAAGAGTATGCTTCCTGTTATTAAGACCGATGGGTTGACGGCTTAATCTGGCAGCCAAATGGCGACGGCTTCCCCCGTGCGCGCCACCCGCACGAGCACCGCATCCAACTTCCCTGCAACACCCTGGTGGCGTGCCAGCGTCCACGTTCGCTGCGGGGTGAAAACAATCTCGAGTGTCAGACTTCGTGTCGACACCATGCGAGCGAACTGCGAGTCAGAAACATCTTCGGGCAGTCTGGCCTCAAGTGTCAGCTGAAGCAGCTGCGGGTTTCCGCGCGCGTCGATGCGACGCGGCGTCCCCTGGGTCAGCGCGTAGCCGCCCGCTGTGAAAAACGGTGTCAGCCGCAGGCGAAAGAGGTTGTCTTCTTTCGAATAGCTCACCGCGGAGAGCATCGCGGACGCTTCTTCGCTGGCCACGAAGTAGAATTTCTTCCCGGCGTGGTTGAGCTGAAATTCACGGGCGCTGCGGAGGCATTCCGAATCCACCGGCCCACAGCCACCCACGTAGCTTTCGAGGAATGCCGACAGCCCCCCGGTAAGCGTTTTGGCTTTCGCGCGCGCTGCGTCAAAACGTGGATCGCCGTCCGCTTGTGCAGAACCCGAGACCGCGAGGACAAACAGGATTACGATGGACACGGGTTTCATCGACCGCCTCCGGGGGAGGTAGATATTTTGACTACATTTACCCACCACATACTCTTTGGCTCCTTTTCCCGAGGAGAAACACCTTGAGTGAGCGACGCGGTCACCTTCGCTTCGACAAGCTGTTCACGGTTTACATCACAACACCGGATGGCATGACGCGAGGAATCGGGCGCAATATCAGTGCGCGCGGCATGTTCGTGGAGACGCGCGAGCCAGTCGCCCTGGGTGGCCAAGTTCGCATCACATTTTGCGGCGAAGACGGTACCGAAATGACCTGCCTGTGCGAGGTGCGTTACCAAGTGGCGCTCAGCTACGCGGGGAAGGGCGGTCGTACGGGCCACAGTCGGGGCATTGGTTTGAGAATCCTGGCCTACGAAACGAAAGAAGACGCGCCTTTGATGCTCGTCGCACGTGAGCGCGTGCTGCACTAGCGCTACTGCGAAAAGCCTTCCAGCATGTAGTGGGCTTCGATGCGTTTGAGCGCGAGGACCATTGCTGCCATGCGAACGTCAATGGGTTTGCCCATGCACCAGCGTGTGCTGTCGTGCAAATCGCTTTTGCGCGGGCTGTTGCGAGAGATGTCTCGAATGATGCGGTAGTTGCGCTTCATCGCGAACTCGAGCCGTCGGTTCACCTCCGCCTCGCTCCAGTGCTCCATGCGCTTGTTCTGAACCCATTCGTAGTAGCTCACCGTCACACCACCCGCGTTGCAGATAATGTCGGGGATGAGGTCGATCCCGCGCCGCTCGAGAACTCGGTCTGCATCGGGCGTCGTGGGCCCGTTGGCGCCTTCCGCAACCAACTTAACCCGAAGGCGCTCGGCGACTTCCGCCGTGATTTCGCCTCCCAATGCGGCCGGGAACAGAATGTCCGCCGGGACACTCCAAAAGTCGTCTTTCGACACGACCTGCGCACCGGGGAACCCCAAGACGCTGCGCTTCAAGTTCTTGGGGTCGTTGACGTACGCCATCAGTGCGGTCGCATCGATGCCGTCGCCGTTAAAGATCGTGCCATCGGCATCGTTCACCGCAAGCAAGCGCGCACCCATGGCGCAGAGGATCTCCGATCCGTAGGAACCGACGTTGCCGAAGCCTTGAGTGGTGAACGTCTTGCCTTTGAGCGTTTCGCCTCGATCAGCGTAGTAGTCCTCAATGGCGAACGCCGCGCCCTGTCCCGTGGCTTTCATGCGCCCTTCGGATCCACCGATGCGGACGTCTTTGCCCGTGACGACGCCGCGCCCCATGTGGCGTTCGCGTTCGCCATCCATGTATTGGCGCATCATGAGCGCCATGATTTCACCGTTCGTCCCGACGTCCGGCGCTGGAATGTCGACGTTGGGTCCAATCAGATTTCGCAGGCGGTAAGCGAAGCGCAGCGTGATGGCCTCGATTTCTTCTCGTCCGTATTGGCGTGGATCAAGCTGCAGCCCGCCCTTTGCGCCACCAAATGGGACTTCGGCGAGTGCGGTTTTCCAAGTCATGTCGGCGGCGAGCGCTTTGAACAGGTCGAGCGACACTTCGCGGTGATAACGAATCCCACCCTTGTAGGGGCCGCGCGCCTGGTTGTGCTGGACGCGGTAGGCTTTGAAGCGAACCGACTCGCCGGGCAATAGCTGGTAGACGCCGTCCGCGAGACGCACGTGGCCGCGCCGGATGCTGACGTCCGCCCCGAGCAACGCGCGGCGGTGAAGAATACGGGTTCCGTCCGCGAGCAACTCAAGGCCGTCGAGGTTTGGAATCTGAGTCGCAGGCAGGTCGCTAAAGCTGCGGGCCTGCTCCGGGAGTAGCGGAACGAGCCTGTCCTTCAACTTGGCGGTCACGTAGAAGATGTGCTCGTAGTCGGGCTCTTCGAGCTCGAGCCGGACGCGCGGCGCCAAGCCGATGAGATCGGCCGCGCGATGAAAAACGTCCATCGCATCGGTGTACACAGTGCGACGTGGCCCCGGGACGGGTACGCGCATGAAGTTTTCTGGTTCGGCCATTTCCGGCTCCGGTTTCAGAGGCACGACTTCAACAAAGCCGACATCCGGATTTGAACCGGAGACCTACTGATTACGAATCAGTTGCTCTACCAGCTGAGCTATGTCGGCGACGCCGGCGCGCCTCGTACCACCGCGAGGCCCGGACCGCCAGATCAACCCCCAAAGGCCTGGGACCAGGCTTCGTCGTCAAGGACCCGAACGTCGGGCGACGCTTCACACGCCTCCTTGTAACGGGAAGCGGCGGCGCCGCCGACCCAGACCTGGGTGCGTGCAGGGAGCGCCCGAAGAACTTGGCCAAGCGAGCGCTGCAGCGTCTTGTGATCGGGGCTGGCCACGGCGGCGAGTGCGACGAAACGTGGGCGAAGCCGCCGAACCAACGCACCAATGTCCGCGGCCGGTGTATCCGGGCCAAAGTTTGTCACGCGGTAGCCATGGTATTGAAACCGAAGCGCTGCGGCGATGAGTCCGACGTCATGCTGCTCGCCCGGAAGACACGCACACACGACTTCACCCCGACGAAACCTGGGGGCTGCCATTGCGGTGTTGCGCATGGCGCCCAGCAGTCTCGTGCGCACGGCTTGGGTGACGAGGTGCTCTCCGCCAATGGAAACGTCTCCCGCTGCCCAAGAGTCACCGATTCGACGGAGGGCAGGAGAGATGATGTCAAAGGCCACGCGCACCGCAGACAACGCTGACAATGCGCTGTCCAACACCAACTCCGCGCGGCGCTGATCGCAGCGCATCGCCGCAGTTTCCAGTTCAGCCGCCCAACGCGCGAGGCGCGCGTCCGGTGTTGTGTCCCGTGCCGGTGTCCCGGGTAGAACGACTTGGCGGACCGCTTCACCAATCGGCACACCTTTGTGCGTCAGGTTTCGAAGCGAACGGAGCAGCCGCACGTCGGCTTCGGTATACGCACGGTAGCCTCGACCGACGCGCCTGGGTTGGATGACGCCGTAACGCCGTTCCCACGCGCGCAGAAGCGTCGCGCTCAAGCCGGCTTTCTCGGCGGCTGCCCGAGTTCGGTACGTTCGTTCTGCGTGGGCGGTCATCATCGACGCAGCAGGCTCCTGTAGCTAAAGAGCGCCAAACCCTGTGCCACGAGCAGGTTCGTGATGAGGAAGAAAAGGACTTCTTCGATGGGCACAGCAAGGATGCCCCAGCCCAGCGTCTTGCCCGGCCCGAACTTCCAGATGCCGTCGCTAATCGCCCAATGGTCAGCGAAAACCAGCCACGCCGTCACGATCAGCACCGGAGGCAAAATCGCGCGAAACAACGCGCGAACACGTCCGCGGAATATGAAGGCGACGCCAATGCCCTGCGAAGCCAACATCGGCAAGCCCCAGAGCAGGAGATGTCGAAGGTAGTCGGTGTGCGACTCGACCGGAGGCGTCATGAGAGGCCCCCCGCGAAGGTGCGCAGCAAGCGGATGCGCACCCAAAGCCCCGTCAGCAGGGTCTGAAGGCCAAAAAAGGACATTTCTTCGATGGGCAATTCTGCGAAGCGAATCCCCAAGATTTTCGTGGGGTCGAAGCTCCAGAAGCCTGCTTTCACGGCCGCGCTGTCCCAGGGAATGGTGGCAACGTAGACGACAAGAAGCAGGACCCCGAACGGGGCAAAAGCCTTCAGGCTGCGGGGTTTCGGCTGTCGCCAAAACAGGAAAGGGATGGGCGGGCAGACAAACAGGGCCAGGAACAAGGCGTAGGTCACGACCGTCCTCCAAGGAGAACGCGCGCGGCGACGCCGAGTTTGGCAGGCGTGGAGACATGTGCGCGTGTCCCGAAAACGTTGTACGCGCGGGCTTCAATAGACCCCAAAATCCCCGAGTAAATGGCGCTCATGAGGCGCACGAGCGTTTTCGCGCCAAATCCCTTGAGGAACGGGATGCCCAGCGCAGCGCGTGCGTAGAGCTCACGGGCTTGCAGAATCTGGTCTTGCATCATCGCGACAAACCGTTCGTCGACGCGGCGTTGTCGGAGGTCTGCCTGCGTCAGCCCAAAGCGCTGCAACGTCTCTTGGGGGAGGTAGCAACGGCCACGGGCGAAGTCCTCATCGAGATCTCGCAGGATGTTTGTGCGTTGCATCGCACGGCCCAGATCGGCGGCTGGCTCTTGAGCCTCCGGTTCAGTCGCACCCAATACGCGGGTCAACATGAGGCCCACTGTTCCCGCGACACGATAGCAATAGAGATCGAGGTCAGCGTTGGTGAAGTATTGATGCTCGGTGGCATCCATTTCCATTCCAGAAATCAGATCCTGAAAGGGCTGCTCTGGAATCTTAAAGCGCTGGAGCGAGTCTTGTAGTGCAACAAGCTCCGGGAGTGTCCACGGCAGCGGTGCGGCGGACACCGTGGGGGATCGAAAAAGTTCCGAAACGAACTCGCGCGCCGACGCGAGGCGGGGACGCACCTCGTGGCTCGGGGAAGCATCGACAAGATCGTCCAGGCGCCGACAAAATGCGTAGAGCGAGAAAGCCGCCCGACGGCGCGCACCCCAGAACGCGAACGACGCAAAGTAGAAGCTCTTCGCGTGGACGCGCGTGAGTTGCTGCGCCGAACGGTACCCTTCTCGAATCACACGATTGTTCATGTAGCCTTCAAGCGGACGCGACGATTCTTTCGGTCACCAGCTTCGCGGAAAGCATGACCATCGGGAGCCCGGTTCCTGGCTGCGTGGACGCGCCCACAAAAAAGAGGTTGCCCACGTTGGCGTCCTGGTTCTTGGGTCGAAAGGGACCGACTTGAAAAAAGTTGTGCGACAGACCAAACGCCGACCCGCGTTCGAGATTCAGCTGAAACTCCCAGTCTTTGGGCGTGAAAGTGCGCTCGACTTCAATCTGGCTGGCGAGATCCGGCCAACCCTCTGCGGCCAGACGCGAGAAGACCTTCTGACGCAGCAGCGGTCCTTCCTTGGCCCAATCGATCTCCGCACTCATGTCCGGGACAGGCACCAAGACGTAAAGGCTGTCTTTCCCCAATGGGGCCAACGAAGGATCCGTGTGAGCAGGGGCGTTGACGTAGAAACTGGGATCCTCGGGCACGCGCCGCTTCTCAAAGATGTCTTTGAAAGAACCCTCGTAGTCACCACCGAAGAAAACATTGTGATGGTGGAGCTGAGGGTCCCGTTTCTTGACGCCCAAGTACATCATGTAAGCGCTGCACGTGTAGCGCAGGCGGTCGGCGCGCTTGAGCTCAGAGTCTTTGGCGTCGACGAGGTGCTTGTAGGCCCACGGGAGGTCGGCGTTGCAGAGCACGATATCGGCCGGCACAACCGTTTGGTCCGACAAGCGCACCCCGGTCGCTTGCCCACCCTTCACGAGAATCTGCTCCACCGATGTTCGGTAGCGAAACGTGACGCCAAGGTCTCGCCCAAGCTTTTCAAGGGCGCGCGGAATGGCGGCCATTCCGCCCATCGGAAACCAAATGCCCACGGCAAGTTCCGTATAGGGCAACAGTCCGTACACCGCAGGGCTGCGAAATGGCGAAATGCCCAAGTACATCGTTTGAAAGGTGAGCGCAGCGCGCAACCGTTCGTCTTTGAACGATCGAGAGACCGCGCCGTAGAGGGTGCGGTGGGCTTTGATCCGGAACACGTGTCCCAGATTTCGTGGCGTGAACATTTGCAGCGGACTGTCGAAGTTTCTGCCGACGAAGTGATCCAACGACGTCCGGTACTGGTCCTCGCCCAGCGCGAGAAATTTCAAGAAAGGACCGAAGCTGCCTGGCTCAATTCGGTCGAGCTCGCGGCCCATCTCGGCGAGTTCGGTGCTGAAGGTCATTTCCGAACCGTCACGAAAGTGCATCTTGTAGTTGGGGTCGCACCGGACCAGTTCCAGATAATCGCTCATCTTGCGATCGACCGCGGCGAACGTGGCCTCGAGCACTTCGGGCATCAAGAGAAGGGTCGGACCTGTATCAAAGTGAAAGCCGTCGATCTGGAGGTGTCCACACCGTCCACCGGGGCCGCCAGCCTTTTCAATGACCTCGACGTCAAAACCTTGATGGGCCAGGCGCGCGGCGGCCGAGAGACCACCCACCCCTGCACCGACAATCAACACTTTTCTCTTTTTGGGAATCACAGGCACTTTCGGTGGTTGGGATGGGTGAGATGGCTCAGGAGCATTTTCAGTCGAAGCCGCGGCACTTCCGGTGCGGGCAGAGAATCCAGCACGCGTTCTGCAGCGCGAATCGATCGCGCGATGACGCGCTCGGTCGCTTCTCTTCCCCCCAACCTTTCGACCTCAAGACGCGCGGAGGCAATGGCGTCAGGCCCCCGATCTTGTCGAGCCCACAGGCGCTCGAGGCGTGCACGGGCGCGAGCATCTGCCCGCGCGAAAGCGGCCACCACGGGAAAGGTCTTTTTGCCTTCGCAATAGTCGGCAGCGCCGGACTTCCCCAGCGTGGCATCGATCCCAAAAAGCCCCAGCAAATCGTCTTGCAGTTGAAAGGCGAGGCCTGCGTGGCGTCCGATTCGCTCCAGCCCCAGCTTGAGCTCGGCGCTCCCGCCACCCAGAATTGCCCCGCAGACAAGTGGTGCGATGAAGCTGTAGCGCGCCGTCTTGAGATGGGCGACCTTCAATGCCTGAAACAGGGTGACCTTGGGCAGAGGGGTCGACACGAGTTGGAGATCCAACAACTGCCCAGCCGCCGTGAACCGACAGGCCTGGAGCAGGGAGAGCGTCGCCTCCACAGAGAACCGTGAACCCGCTCGCAACATGACTTCCACAGAGCGCGCGAACAGGTGATCGCCGAGCACGATGGCAAGGTTGTCTCCCGCACGCCCAGCGCCGAGTGCCTTGTGCAAACTCGGCTTCGCGCGTCGGGTCTCGGCGCGATCCGCGACGTCGTCGTGAATCAACAAGAAAGTGTGAAGCAATTCCACAGCCACGCCCCCGCGAAGCGCGTCTGGGCTCAAATCGCTCACGCCAGTCGCAAGCTGGTGTCCGATCACAGTCAACATGGGCCGAATGCGCTTGGCTGGGCGCAAGGCGAACTCTGTGACAAGGGAACGGGCATCCCCCCACGACGCGCCGACCAAGTCTTCGTCGGGGGTTTGCAGCGACTCCACCATTGCCGCTTCGATAGCGGCCCAAAGACTGCCCATCCACTCTGTGGAAGCTGGCGCGTTATTTCCGGTCGTCCGGGCAGGGGTCGTGGGTGTCAAGGTCGAGTCCAAGGCTTGTATGAACTTTGTATAATGTTTGTTATGGAGCCGGGCAATCGAATGTCATCGATTGTCAAGGCGTTGGTCCGCGCAGTGGTCTCATGGCGGCTGGGGCCATACCGAAGGCCATTCAATCGGGTGAGCTCGGCACTGCCCCTGCGTCTTCGTCACCCGCGCTCCGTCGCTGTCGTCGGTGGAGGCATTGCCGGCGTCGCAGCGGCGTCGACTTTGGGTCAACGGGGCTATGCCGTAACGCTTTTCGAGTCCCTTCCAGAGTTGGGCGGCAAGCTCAGATCATGGCCGGTGAAACTTGGATCGGGCGAAACGGAGTGGGTCAGCCATGGCTTTCACGCTTTTTTCCGCCACTACTACAACCTGAATCGATTTCTCGATTCTCTCGGTCTGCGCAAACCCTTCGCCGCGGTGGGGGACTACCGGATTCTCCAGAGCGAAGGGCCCGAATTGTCTTGGGGCGCGATGGACACCACCCCTGTATTGAACCTCGCGTGGATGGCGCGCGAGGGACACTACGACTGGCGCGAAGCCGTGCGTGCGCCCACGCGACAAGGGCTTGGGCTCTTTTTGGAATATGACGGCGCCACGACCCACGCTCGCCTCGACCAAGTGTCGTTTGAGACGCTTGCCCGGGTTGCGCGGGTGCCTCATCGCCTCATGATCGCGTTTCGCACGTTCGCGCGCGCATTCTTCTCCGATCCCGACAAGCTGTCGGCGGCGGAGCTGGTGAAGAGTTTTCATTTCTACTTTTTGAGTCATGACGGCGGGTTGGTTTACGATTACCCGACAAGCGATTATGAGACTTCGCTTTGGGCGCCCATTCGACAACATTTGCAGAGTCTCGGTGTTTCATTGCGTTTGGGGCGTGCGGTCGAGTCGATAGGTCAGACGGGCAGCGATTTCGAAGTGGACGGAGACCGCTTCAGCGCGGTTGTCCTCGCGACCGATGTGGTGGGTGCCCGGAAGCTCGTGGAGAAAAATCCCCCGCTCGCGGCGGTGGCGCCTCAACTGGCGGCCCTGAGGCCAAGCCAAGGGTACGCCGTGGTCCGTTTATGGACGGACACATCCTCGCCGACGCGGTTGCCCGTCTTTGTCGTGACGGAACGTGAAAAAATCGTTGATGCCATCGCGTTCATGGATCGCATCGAGGACGAGTCCGCGCGCTGGGTTCAACGACATGGCGGTGGCATCGTCGAGCTTCATTGTTACGCGCTCCCCCCAGGCATGCCCGACGATGCGGTGGCGTCCGAGATGAAGCGTGAACTCGCACGTTTCGTTCCGGAATTTGGTGCGATGTCTGTGAAGCACGAGCACACCCAGGT
This sequence comes from Myxococcaceae bacterium, assembly GCA_046155985.1. Lineage (GTDB taxonomy): Bacteria > Myxococcota > Myxococcia > Myxococcales > Myxococcaceae > JBJXGM01. Next base: position 11,203 of record JBJXGM010000031.1, read on the forward strand.
CCGGCGCGACTTCACGGCGTTTCACGTGGGGATGGATGCGCATCGCCCCGAAACGGAGAGCGGCATTCCTGGACTGTATTGCGCAGGCGACTGGGTGAAGCTGCCTTTCCCCGCGATGCTTCTGGAGGCGGCGTTCTCCAGTGGGCTCATGGCCGCCAATCGAATTTTGTCCCGCGAGGGTCTCCAGGAAGAGCCCGTCGAGTGCGTTCCACTCCGCGGGCTCTTTGCGGGGATCCCGCACGGACCGGCGCATCACAAGTTGATGCGCGACCTTCACACTCACCGCTTACCGCCATAGGGAGAAATGAATGCGTATGGTTTCGCTGTGCATGATGGGTCTGCTGATGATGGGTTCGGCACGGGCAGAGGAGCTCAACCCGAAATGGTTGGGGCTGCCTTTCGAGGCGCCGATTGACCTCTCGTTCAGCACCGAAATTGGATTTGTGGGTGTTCTGTCCCACGTGATTCAGTTTGGGCGTTCGGGAACTGAAGTCGACTACCTGAACGATGGCGCCCAGAACACCCTCTTCCCATGGACGCGCTTCAGCGCTGATGTGACGATCGCGAAGCGCCATACACTCGTTGCGCTGTATCAACCGTTAGATCTTGAGACGAAGCAGCTGCTCCGTCGCGACATTGTCGTCGACGACCAATTGTTCCCAGCGGGTACGCCGACGAATTTCGGGTACAGCTTTCCGTTTTGGCGCCTGTCGTACATGTATGATTTTCGGCCTGAGCCGGACCAAGAAATTGGGATTGGCGTGTCACTTCAGATTCGCAATTCCACCATCACGTTTGCTTCGGCAGACGGGACGCTGCTGCGCAGCAACGAAAACATTGGGCCGGTGCCGGTCGTGAAGTTTCGCGCCCGCCACACTTTCGCGAACCGAATGTTCATTGGAACGGAAATCGACGGGTTTTATGCTTCGGGTCGAATTATTACGGGCAGCGGAAATGACTTCATTGGTTCCTTACTCGATGCCAGTCTTCGGGCGGGCATGGCCTTGGGTCCGGCAGCGGACGTCTTCTTGAACGTTCGTTTTCTTGGGGGCGGGGCGCGTGGCCTCGAAGAAAATACGCTGGGTCCCGGGGATGGATTCGCCCGCAACTGGCTCTACACCTTCACGGTTTCGTTGGGGTTTCAGCTGAAGGCGACCCAAGCCAGGCGGTAAGAGTCCTCCCCTTCGTGTGCGGGGACCGTGGCATTGCACGCACCGCGAAAAGATGTTACCGAACGGTCGGTCAACCGAGAGGTTTCTTCGAGCCGCATGAGTGTTTCGCTTCGAAAGACAGGCGATGAGGGCAGCACCCGCACGCGAGGCATTCTGGAAGCTGCCGCGCGCCTCATTTGTGCCCGCGGCTACGAAGGCACGTCGATTCAGGAAATCGCCGACGCCTGCAGCCTGACGAAGGCGGGCCTGTACCATCACATCGAAAGCAAAGAGCACCTGCTGCTCGCCATCCAAAACTACGGGATGGACATTTTTGAAACCGAAGTGCTTTCGCAAGTGCTTGCCATTGCCGATCCGGTTGAGCGGCTGCGCAGCTGCATGGAGTTGAACATTCGGCTCGTCACCGGCGGGCGACACAAAGAAGTGCTGATCATTCTCCACGAGCACGACACTTTGACGGGCGAAGCACGCGCGCATGTGAACGCGCGGAAGAAGCGCTACGTGCACGTTTTGGAAGACGCGTTTCGAGAGGCGATCGCACAAGGGCGCATGCGACATGTGGAGCCCAAAGTGGCGGCGTTCGCGTTTCTTGGGCAAGTGCTGTGGATCTACAAGTGGTATCACCCCGGCGCCGGCCTGAGTGAAGAGCAGGTGGTGCGCGGCATGTTAGACCTCTTCTTCACCGGGCTTTTGCTGAAGGCGCCGCATCCGGCGTGAAACAGACGAGCCCCCGACGATGGATACAAGAATGCAACATCGCGTTGGCGTAGAAGCACTGGCGTTGGCTGTGCCCCATCGGTTTCTCGATCTCGAGGACCTGGCGCGCGCGCGGGGGATTGACCCCGCCAAGTTCACCCAGGGCCTGGGCGCCAAGCAGATGGCGGTCCCCGATCCGGGTGAAGATGCACCCGCGCTCGCGGCGACTGCGGCGAAGCGTGCACTGGCGGCAAGCGGGATTGATGTTTCCCGAATTGGCATGGTCATCGTCGGCACGGAGACCGGCGTCGACCACTCCAAAGCTGTTGCCTCGTATGTGCAAGGGATGCTCAAGCTGCCGCGCACCGTTCGCACGTTTGACACGCAGCACGCCTGCTACGGTGCCACCGCGGCGCTTCACACCGCGGCACAGTGGATCGCTTCGGGGGCGTCCCACGGGAAAGCAGCGCTTGTCGTCGGTGCCGACCTTGCGCGCTATGGGCTGAAGACTGTCGGCGAACCGACCCAAGGCGGCGGTGCTGTCGCCATGGTTGTTTCCGATTCGCCCGACTTGCTCGAGCTGGATTTCGGAGTCTCTGGGGTCGACAGTTTGGACGTCCATGACTTTTGGCGCCCGGTCGGTCGGCGCGAAGCGCTGGTGGACGGGCACTACTCCATTCGGTGCTACTTGGATGCGCTGACGGCTTCGTACACGGATTGGAAACAGCAAGCGCTTTCGCGCGAACTGGTTCGGAAAGGCGACACGCTCGTGAGCGAGCAGTTGGCCCGCATCGCCTACCACGTCCCATTCTGCAAGATGGCGCGCAAGGCCCATGCCCAGCTGCGTCGTGTGGATTTGCAAGAGCGACGTGGCGGGAAAGCCTGGGACGAGCAAGCCGAGGCGGAAGAGGCGCCAAAGCTTGCTGCCAGCTTTGAGACCCAAGTGGCGCCAACGCTGCCGATTTCGGCGCGTGTCGGCAATGCTTACACGGCCTCGCTTTACCTTGGCATCGCGTCGATGCTGAACCTTCAGGCCCCAAGCCTCGTGGGCAAGCGGGTGGGCCTCTTTAGCTACGGCAGTGGCTGCACGAGCGAGTTCTTTTCAGCGGTCGTGGCCGACAAGGCGGTGGCGCGTATTGCCGCCGCGAACATTGAGGACATTCTTGCCGCCCGGGAGCGCATCGACGTTGAAGAGTACGAGCGCTTGATGGGTCTGGCGTCCGACGCGCCATTGCCCACGGCGCCTGCGCCCGGTACGTTCCGCCTGGAGAAAATTCAAGAGGGGCGTCGCATCTACGCCGCAGGCTAGTCCATGAGGGTTTCCAACAATTTGAAGGTCGATGATGGTCGGTTGGCGACCATCACACGCGAGCCGTTCCCGGCGTCCCAAAAGGTCTACGTCGCAGGCAAGTTGTTCGCGTTCCTGAAGGTTCCTGCGCGAGAAGTTCGCCTCAAGCCGCCCAATGCGCCGGTGGTGGTTTACGACACCAGCGGCCCGTACTCCGACCCCTCCGTCACGATTGACTTGAAGCGCGGTCTGCCGGGGCTTCGCACGCCGTGGCTGGACGCACGTGGCGACCTTGAACCGCTCGCGCGGGTGACGTCGCACTACGGTCTTGAGCGCGAAAGCGACTCGAGGCTGGCGGGTCTTCGGTTTGCGCATCGGCGTCGGCCACTTCGGGCGAAGGCGGGACGGAACGTGACGCAGATGCATGCTGCGCGCGCAGGCATCATCACGCCAGAGATGGAGTTTGTGGCGATTCGCGAAAACGCACGCCGCGAAGCCGCCGCCGAGATGCAGCACGCCGGGCAGTCTTTCGGTGCGGCGATTCCACGAGAAATGACACCTGAGTTTGTGCGCGATGAGATCGCCCGCGGGCGCGCGATTATTCCGGCGAACATCAATCACCCCGAACTCGAGCCAATGGCGATTGGCCGCAACTTCCTGGTGAAAATCAACGCCAATCTTGGCAATTCGGCGGTGACGTCCTCCATCGAAGAAGAGGTGGAGAAGTTGGTTTGGTCGATTCGCTGGGGTGCAGACACCGCAATGGACCTTTCGACCGGGCGAAACATCCACGAAACCCGCGAGTGGATTTTGCGCAACAGCCCCGTGCCCATCGGTACCGTGCCGATTTATCAAGCACTCGAAAAGGTCGACGGCAAGGCCGAAGCGCTGACTTGGGAGTTGTTTCGCGACACGCTGATTGAGCAAGCGGAGCAGGGCGTCGACTACTTCACCATCCACGCGGGCGTGCGACTGGCGCACATTCCGCTGACCGCCAAGCGAGTCACCGGCATCGTCTCGCGCGGTGGTTCCATTATGGCGAAGTGGTGCCTCACGCACCATCAAGAGAGTTTTCTGTACACGCACTTCGAAGAGATTTGCGACATCATGAAGGCCTACGACGTGAGCTTCTCGCTCGGCGATGGCCTGCGGCCTGGCTCCATTGCCGACGCGAACGACGCGGCGCAATTCGCAGAACTCGACACCTTGGGCGAGCTGACGCGCATCGCTTGGAAACACGACGTCCAAACGATGATCGAGGGCCCCGGACACGTGCCCATGCATCTCATTCAGGAGAACATGACGCGCCAGCTGGCGGTGTGCGGGGAAGCGCCGTTTTACACGTTGGGGCCACTGACGACGGACATCGCGCCCGGCTACGACCACATCACCAGCGGCATCGGTGCGGCAATGATCGGCTGGTACGGCACGGCGATGCTCTGTTACGTGACGCCCAAAGAACACTTGGGACTGCCTGACAAAGAGGACGTTCGAACGGGCGTCGTGACCTACAAGATCGCCGCACATGCCGCCGACCTCGCCAAGGGGCATCCGGGCGCCCAGGCGCGCGACAATGCCCTGTCACGGGCCAGGTTTGAGTTTCGCTGGGAAGACCAGTTCAACCTGTCGCTGGACCCCGAAAAGGCGCGCGAGTTTCACGACGAAACGCTGCCCGCCGAAGGTGCGAAGACGGCTCATTTCTGTTCGATGTGTGGGCCACACTTTTGCTCGATGAAAATCACGCAAGATGTGCGCGACTACGCGCAAACGCGTGGCATTCCGGTGGAGTCGGCGTTGGCGACGGGGTTGGCGGAAAAGGCGCACGAGTTCCGAAAAGCACAGGGCTCAACCTCAACGTAGATTCGCCTGTGAGACGCTAAACGGCTTCGTGGCTCTTGCCCGATGGCAGGTTGGGGCTCATGCGCTTTTCGATGACCGGCGTAGCCTCTGGAATCGGCGTCACCGAGCTGCTTTCAAGGTCCAGCGACCCCAGGGCTGCTTCGGCCGCTTTCGCTCTGGCTTCGACGTCCTCCAGGCTTGGGGGTTTGAGGGCGGTCATTTCCGCTTTGATCTTGCGAATGCCATCCTCGCCAATGTCCAAGAAGGCCTTCACCACGTCGGGATCGAACTGGCTGCCTGAACAACGCGTGATTTCGGCAATCGCATTCCCAAAGGTCGTGCCTTGTCGGTAGGGCCGGTCAGACGTCATCGCGTCCAACGTGTCTGCGACGGCGAAGATGCGCGCGCCCACGTGGATTTCGTGCCCCTTGAGCTGTCTGGGATAACCGGCGCCGTCAAACCGCTCTTGGTGCGACAGCACAATTTGCGCGGGCGTGTCCAAGAACGGGATGCTTTGAATCATTTGGTGCCCGATTTCAGGGTGGCGACGCATTTCGCGCCACTCTTCCGGAGTGAGCCGCCCGGGTTTTAAAAGCACTGCATCCGGGACGCCGATTTTCCCGATGTCATGCAGCAGAGCGCCGCGCCCGATTTCTTCGAGATCGTGCCCCTGAATGCTCAACCGTTCTGCGACGGCTTGGGTGTAACGCACGACGCGTTGGGAGTGGTCCGAGGTCTCGTGCTCACGGGCGTCGAGCGCCGCCACCAGGGCGAGCAGGGTATTTTGGTACGTCACGGAGATGTCCTGGAGCGCGCGCCGCAACTCCTGCGTGCGGTCTCGCACCTTGCGCTCGAGTTTGCGCTGATAGCGTTGCCGCGCGAGCTCGATGCGGCGCTTGGCCAGCGCGCGTTCAATCGAACGAATAAGATCTGTCAGCCTCGGAGGTTTAAGCAGGTAGTCCGAAGCCCCACGGCGCAAGCAGTCCACCGCGGCTTCGGTGTCGCCGTACCCCGTCAACATGATGACTGCCGTGTCTGGATATTTTTCTCGGAAGTTATCCAAGAGCCAGAAGCCATCGTGGCCGGGCATCTTCATGTCGCTGATGACGAGAGGCGTTTCCGCAGCTGCAGCGAGCTCAAGCGCCATCTCAGCGCTCGTGGCCACCGCGCACTCGTAACCTTCTTCTTTCAGCAGGACGGAGATGACGTCGCGAACCGACTCGTCATCATCCACCAGAAGGACCCGAGTCGGGGGGGTGGGGATGTTGTCCACGGGCGGAGTCTACGGGGATGCTTTGGAATGTGCCAACGAATGCCGACCCCAGTGGAAAGGTGAGAGGTCGAAGTGGGGCGTGCGCCCCAAGACCACATCGGTCGTCAGTCGTGCCGTGACCGGTGCAAGCAGAATCCCGTTTCGAAAGTGTCCCGAGGCCAGAAAAAGGCCGGGGAAGGGGCCCTTTCCCAAGATGGGCAGGCGGTCTTCGGTATAGGGCCGAAAACCCGCCCAAGTGTCCACCACCGTTGCATCCAGCAAGGTGGGGCAGAGCGTCGTCGCCATCTCGAGAAGGCCCGCAAGCCCGGCGGCGGTGACGCGTTTCTCAAAGCCACGGAACTCCAGCGTGCTGCCGCAAATGACACGCCCATCTTCACGCGGCACCAAATACCCCTGCGCGCTGGTCAAAACGTGTCGTGTGACAGGCGTCCGCGTCTGCAGGCAAAGCATTTGCCCTCGTGCCGGGCGGACGCGTTCGCTCGCTGGACCGAGTCCTGGGACGATTCCGGTCCAGGCCCCTGCGGCGACAATCACCGCGTCCCCGAGTAGCGTTTCGCCTCCAAGGTCTATTCCGGTGACACGTTCGGCCCGTTTCACCAGGCCACGCACGTTGCCCGTGTGAAACGCCACCCCCGCGCGTGATGCGCATTGGGCCAGCGCTTGAATCAGAAGGCGGTTGTCCACCTGGGCGTCTTGCGGAAACCGCAAGGCGCCGTGCAGCTTTGGGGTGAGTGCCGGCTCGAGCTCACGCGCTTCGTTGGGCGAAAGGGTTTCGACGTGCAGGCCTTCTTTCATTTGCCAACGAAGGGTGTGCGTCAAATGAGGCAGTTCGGTTTCCGCCAGAGCAGTCGACAGAACGCCGCATGGGCGAAACCGCACGTCGAGCCCAGAGGTCTCTTTGAGTTCTTCCGCAAACGCTGGGTAGAGACCACGGCTTTCGAGGCACAGGTTGAGGAAGGGCCCTGGGCCATCGGACTCTTTTTGTGCCGCCAACATGCCGGCCGCTGCGCTGGAGGCCTCCGCGCCCGGAATCGAACGTTCGAGCACATGCACCTGTGCGCCCGCCTGGCGCAGCCGCCAAGCGATGCTCAAACCGATGACTCCGCCGCCGACGATGAGGACTCTCAACGACAACCCCTAAACACTTGCGTCACCTTGGGCTCAGGGTTATCAGCGCCGCGGTCGTTTGTCAGTGGAGGCGCATGTGGCCGAGTCGTTCGATGTCGTGATTGTGGGTTCGGGTCCTGGCGGCTACGTGGCCGCGATTCGCGCCGCCCAGCTGGGTCTCAAGACGGCGTTGGTCGAAAAAGACACACGTCTGGGTGGCACTTGCTTGCACCGGGGGTGCATTCCCACCAAATCGCTGCTTTGGACGGCCGGCCTGTACGCGCACATTCTGGAAGCGGCGGACTTTGGAATCGACCTCAAGAGCCCCTCCGTCAACTGGGCGAAGGCCCAGGAACACAAGGACAAAGTGGTCACCAAGGGTGCCAACGGCATCGACTACTTGATGAAGAAAAACAAAGTGTCTGTGTTCAAAGGGAAGGGCCGGTTGCTCGGCAAGCTGAAGGTTGAAGTCACGCCGGAGGGCGGCGCGAAGCAAGTGCTGGAGGCGAAAAACATCATCATCGCCACGGGGTCTGTTCCGAAATCACTGCCGAATGTGAAGGTCGACCACGAGCGGGTTTTGAACTCTGACTCGGTGCTCAAGATCGCGCAGATTCCCAAAAGCATCATCGTGCTGGGCGCAGGTGCCGTGGGTTGCGAGTTTGCGTCGATTTTCGGTCACGTCGGCAGCCAAACCACGTTGGTGGAGTACATGCCCCATGTTCTGCCCATCGAAGACGAAGACGCCAGCAAAGAGCTTGAAAAAGCGTTTCGAAAGCGAAAAATCAGCATGGAACTGGGCAGCCAGGTACAGACCGTCGAGCACACGAAGACCGGAGTCAAAGTCACGATGGCGGGTGCGTCGGGCACCAAGACGCTTGAGGCGGACATTCTGCTGTCGGCGGTGGGGCGCGCGCCGGTCACTGAAGACATTGGGCTGGAGAACACCAACATCAAGCCCGAGCGTGGGTTCATCAAGGTGGACGGGATGATGAAAACCACCGAACCCAACGTGTACGCCATTGGCGATGTTGTCCCGACTGCAATGCTGGCACACTTGGCGTCGGCGGAGGGCATTTTGGCCGTTGAACACATTGCTGGAAAGAAGCCCGCGCCCATCAACCACGACCACGTGCCGTCGGCCACCTACAGCTACCCGGAAGTGGCTTCGGTGGGTCTCACCGAAAAGAAGGCGAAAGAGCGCGGTCATCAAGTGAAGACGGGCGTGTTTCCGTTCAGTGCTGTCACGAAGGCCAGCATCTCCAACGAAGGTGCGGGCATGGTGAAGATGGTGTCCGACACGCGCTACGACGAAGTGTTGGGCGTCCATTTGGTGGGTCCGCACGCGACCGAACTCTTGGCCGAGGCTTGCGTGGCGCTGCGTCTGGAAACCACCACCGAAGAACTCGCCCGGACCATACATGCCCACCCAACGCTTTCCGAAATCATGAAGGAAGGCGCTGAGGCGACCTTGGGGCATCCGATTCACATCTAAGGCTTTGGTTTCCCAACAGAATCTGCCTCCACCGTGTGGCCGCTTCCTGAGGGCTGGCCGTTGTCTTGACCCCACCGGGGCGGCCCGTTACGACGGCCTCTGACGCATGGCGACCCCAGACCGCTTTTCTGCTCCCCAGCTGCCCGTTGAGCGCGCCAAGCCAGAATGGCTCAAGGTGCGGGCCCCGCGCGGGGACAACTACGAGCGCGTCAAAGGCATTGTTCGGCAAACGCGCCTGGCAACGGTTTGCGAGGAGGCCCGTTGCCCCAACATCGGCGAATGTTGGGCCAGCGGTACGGCCACCGTGATGTTGATGGGCGAGGTTTGCACCCGCGCCTGCCGCTTTTGCCACGTGCAAGTGGGCGCGCCCCCGCCGCTCGACCCGCATGAGCCCGAGAATCTCGCGCGCGCCGTTCGCGAGTTGGCGCTCGAATACATTGTGGTGACTTCAGTTAACCGCGACGACCGGCCCGATGGCGGGGCGTCTCATTTCGCTGCGGCGATTACTGCCCTGCGTCGCGAGAGCCCTAAGACACGGGTCGAAGTGCTGATTCCGGACTTTAAAGGCGTGACGCGCGACTTGGACACAGTCGCCCAGGCGCGGCCACATGTCATCGCGCACAACGTGGAGACGGTGGAGCGGCTCACCCCGACAGTGCGTGACCGCCGTGCGACTTACACCCAGTCGCTGCGTGTGCTTGAGCACTTCAAGACAGCGCACGAAGGCATTTTCACCAAGAGCTCAATCATGGTCGGGCTGGGGGAAACGGAAGTCGAGTTGTTTCAGACGTGTCGGGACTTGCGAGACGTGGGTGTGGATGTGTTGACGCTTGGACAATATTTACAGCCGTCTCAATATCATCTGCGCGTCGAAGAGTTTGTGAAGCCCGAAACGTTTGAGACCTACAAAGCGGCCGCTGAAGCGATGGGTTTCTTGTATGTCGCCGCAGGTCCGCTCGTGCGGTCGAGCTACCGGGCGGCGGAGTTTTTCATGAAGGGTCTGATGGAGCGCCAAGAGGGCATGCACAATGGCCACGTTTGAATTGACGCTGCCAGACATCGGCGAAGGTGTGGTGGAAGGCGAAATCGTCAAGTGGCTTGTGCAGCCTGGCGATGCTGTCGTTGAAGACCAGCCAGTTGTGGAAATGATGACGGACAAGGCCACAGTCACGATTCCGAGCCCGCGTCGCGGCAAAGTGAAACAGACGCACGGCAAGGAGGGCGACATGGCCAAAATCCACGGCCTCCTCGTCACGCTCGAAGTCGAAGGCGAAGGCGAGGCCCAGGCGGTTGCGCACGCTGCCCCTGTTGCTTCAACGACCGCTGCGGCCGCTGCGACGGACCCTCAGGTGACGAAAGCAGCACCCATGGCCCTGGCGGCGGCCTCGGCGAAAGTGTTGGCAACGCCCGTGACACGCCGCATGGCACGGGAGCACGGCATCGACTTGGCCGCCGTCGCCGGGAGTGGTGCGCAAGGCCGAGTGACCAAGGCAGATGTTCAAGCTGCGATGACGCAACCTTTGTCAGCGCCCAAGGCGGGTGCAGCGGGTGGTGCGGCGGTTGCGCCGCTGCGCATCGCACCGTCGGCAGGCGACCAGCGGATTCCGCTCAAGGGTCTGCGAAAGAAGATCGCCGAGAAGATGGTGCGGTCAAAGTTCACCGCGCCGCACTTCACTTTTGTCGAAGAAGTGGATGTCACCGAACTCGTGAAGTTGCGCCAGCGCCTCAATGCACAGCTTGCGGAGACGGGCGACGCGCGCAAGCTGTCGTTCTTGCCCTTCGTTTGCAAAGCGCTTGTCGCGGCGTTGCGGCGCTACCCGCATCTCAATGCGAACTTTGACGAAGAAAAACAGGAACTCGTCGTTCGCGGGGACTTTCACTTTGGAATCGCCGCCGCGACGGAAGATGGCCTGACCGTGCCGGTGGTCAAGCATGTCGACCGGTTGTCGCTGAGAGAACTGGCCGATGAAATTGGGCGCCTCGGAACAGCCGCCAAAGAACGGCGGCTACAACGCGACGAACTCGGCGGAGGGACGTTTACCGTCACGTCGTTGGGTCAGACCGGTGGCCTGATGGCCACGCCCATCATTAACCACCCAGAAGTCGGCATTGTGGGGCTTCACAAAATCAAGAAGCGGCCTGCGGTCGTCGACGACGAGATCGTCATTCGCGAGATGATGAATGTGTCGCTTTCCTGCGACCACCGGGTCATCGATGGCTCGGTTGGGGCTGAGTTTACCTACGCCCTGATTCGATACCTTGAGCGGCCCGAGCTGTTGTTTCTTGAGCTCGCCTGAAAGCGTGGCGTGGACCCCCTTCGCCCACTTCGAGATTTGCTCCGCACCGCGCAAGAAGCAGAAATCCACGGAGACGTGACACGCGCGGCGTCGTTGCTGCGGGAAGCAGCGGACCAGTGCGCGAACGCCGGAAGGACCCATCGCGCGGAACAGCTCGAGCGCCACGCCGAGCGCTTGGTGCCAAAGCCAGCGGGCGTGAAGGCTGAAGCGACGTCATCGGGCGCCACGCTGGCCCCGTTGGCGGGCGAGGTTCAACAGCTCTCGCCAGTTCGACGGCCAGGACTGGATTTTGAAAGAGGCCCGGCGCTTGCCGACCCCACGTCGGCGGCCTGGTGCAGTTTCTGCTGTCGCCCGGACAAAGAAGTCGGGCAACTGGTGGCCAGTCCGACGGGCGCATTCGTTTGCGCGGCTTGCGTCGCCGAGGCCCAGCGGCTTTTGGATGTTGGGCATGGGCGCTGACGCCGGCCAATCGCTGCTTTGGGTCTACTCGCTGCCACGCGTGGAATATGTCGATGGCCTGGTGTTGCAGCAGCGCTGGAGTGAGGCGCGTGCTGCCGCTGCTTCGCCCGATGTGCTTCTGCTTCTTGAACATCCCCCCGTGTTGACGCTGGGTCGGGGCGCAAAGCCTGAGAACATTTTGTTGCCGCGGGACGTGCTGGCGCAGCGGGGCGTCGCGATCGTGGAAACCGACCGAGGGGGCGATGTCACCTACCACGGGCCTGGGCAGTGCATGGGCTATCCGCTGCTGCAGTTGGAGGGCAAGGAACGCGACGTCCGTCAGTACGTCCGGAAGCTTGAAGAAGTCTTGATTCGGACGCTGGATGAGTTTGGCATCGGCGCGGGGCGCGACTCACGCTGGCCCGGCGTGTGGGTTCGCCCACGAGAAGGCGGGCAGGCGAAAATCGCCCAAATCGGCGTACACATTTCGCGTTGGCGAACGACGCATGGTTTCGCGTTGAACGTGGATCCGAACCTTGAGCACTTCGAATGGATTGTGCCCTGCGGCATCCAAGAGGCCTCCGTCACGTCAATGGTGCGCGAACTTGGCCACAAAGTCGCGATGCCGGACGTTGCCGACCGCTTGGTGTTTCACTTCGCGGAGCTCTTTGGACGCAGCTGCGTGCCTGCACCACCGCCCTCGAACACCGTGTCAGTCGTTGTGATGTGTGGCGAGCGCGTCCTGCTTCTGCGCCGGCAAGCCTCGCGTGGTGGGTTTTGGCAACCTGTCACCGGGCGCATCGAACCCGGCGAATCCGCGCAGGAAGCCGCCAGGCGGGAAGTGTTGGAAGAAACGGGACTTCGCGTCGACCCCGTTCCGCTGGGTTATGTGCACGCCTTCGCCTGGGGCGAAGCTGTGCTGCCGCGCGTTGTGATTGAAGAAGCGTATTGGGCGCAGGCCGACGCGACCGACGTTCAGCTTTCTGGAGAGCATGACAAAGCCGAATGGCTCAGCACCGAGGAGGCGTTGAGCCGTCTGTCGCACGCCGGACTTCGCGAAGCCCTGATGCGTGTCGTCCGGCGGCAATCCGCGCGCCAACTTGGTTCAAGCGCTTGAACCACGCAGCGCGTTAGAGAACAGCGGCAGTTTGCGAGTCAGCATGGGAGTCTCCGCGGCCCATATTTCACGTGTTATACACCCATGCGAGGCACGACCTTCCGAACGAGTGACGCGCTGCGGCGCGCTCGACGCCGCCGCTTTCGTGACAGGCCCGTGACTTTCATGTGATGAGACGTCGCCATGATTTATGCCTTCTTCATCACCCACTGGGTGGTCAGCGTGTTTTTTCAGAGCTTCTTTCTGCACCGCTACGCGGCGCATCGCATGTACACGATGGGGCCGCGCACGGAGCGCGTGATGCATTTGCTCACGTACTTTGCGCAGGGCTGCTCGTTCCTCTCGCCGCGCGGCTACGCCATTTTGCATCGCCAGCATCACGCGTTTTCGGACACTGCACAGGACCCGCACGCGCCCGGGCAGTTCTCGAACGTCTTCAAGATGATGTTGCACACCAAACACCGCTACGATGCCTACGCCTATCGGCGTGAGACTCCCGAAGCGCGGTTCGACGGCGGCGTGCCGGAGTGGAATTTCATCGACCACACCTTGGGCCAGTCGTGGGTGGCACGCCTCGCTTGGGGTGCCGCGTACTCGATTCCTTACTTTCTGTTCGCTACGGCCGCCTGGCAGTGGGCGCTCTTGCCGGTTCAGTGGGTGATGGGACCCGTTCACGGCGCCATCGTGAACTGGGCCGGGCACAAGTACGGCTACCAGAACTTCGACAACGGCGACATGTCGCGCAACGTCATTCCAATCGAGCTGGTGACCATGGGTGAACTCTTCCAGAACAACCACCACAAGTACGGCATGAGTCCCAATTTCGCCGCACGCGCGTTCGAGCTCGACCCCACCTGGCAAATCATGCGCGTATTGGCCTGGCTTGGAATCATCCAAATCGCCACGCCGCAGCGGGCGGTCTATCCGGCGCCGGCGCACACGGCGACGGCTTAGGGGGTGCTCACGCTATTAAGATCGGGGAGACCTGCTGCCGCATCGAGAATCAGCATTGAGCGTTGCTGCGTTCTCTTGAGTATTCGAACGTCCTCTTCAGTACGCTGAATTGTCGTCGTCCGTGTCTCGACCAAGGTCCGCGTCTCCGTGGGCTTCACAGGACCGCCCTCCGTGCGAAGCTTTGCCAGATCCCGCGCTGAAATAATCACCAATGCGCCTTCAACATTCGCCAACTGAAGAGGCGTGCCGCGCGCAAAATGAAGGGCCGCTTGAGCCGCGGCTGCACGTTCGATTTCAGCGCATGTCCGTAAATCCAATCGGTTACGAAGGTGGACCCGGGGGCCCCGGGGCGAGCGCTGAAATCGATCGCGGGGCCCCGGTTCACTTGATCCTGTGAGCCTTGTCGGAGGAGACAACTCCACCCCCAGAGGATGCGAGAATCCTTTCATGGCTTCTTCCAGGGTGCAGCTTGGCGCGCTCTACGTGGCGCAGAGAGCCCAGAAAGCTCTGCGGATCGTTCGCCGGGAGATTGCAGGCGCCCTCTTCGAGACGTTCAAGGCTCCGGATGCGCTGAGGATGGCGAGGCAGGGGGCGGCCCTGATCTTCCCCACCACACAAATACGAATCAGCCCCGAGTCAGTGAAGCTGGCGGCCTCCGTCCACAAGGACCATGGCGAGGGCGGCGCTCGGGTGGCGCATGCCCTCCACGACCTCGTCTTCATGGTTAGTCCAGAGCTGAAGATGCGCTACCAGTGGACCTCCGGCTTTTTCGGGCGGTTCGAGATTGAGAGTCCGAGCCCGGTCGAGGTGCTGGCGATCCGCTCGCGCCTCCGACAGCTTCGCGTCGATGAGTTTCTCTTCGAGGCGAAGCCAACTGGGGGGAGAAACCTGGGCATCTTCCCGGTGCTCGACCCGTTGCCCGGAGACATCTTTTTCATCGGGCACTAGAGGTCCAAGGCCCCCGTCCGAGAGGTGTTATTCTAAAAAGCTCTTCACGTACTCGGCGGCGCCTGAATTGGAGAGGAGAGTCCAAGATCGATCCCGCTTGGCTTGGGCTAACTCGTTCGCCGGAACCCGAAGTCTTGGCCGCTACGCCGACTGCTTCCCGCCAGGGCTAGACCGGTCCGGCAGTTCGATCAGGTGACCGGTGCGCTCTTGCTTGGTTCGCAAGTAGTCCTCGTTGTGTGGATTCGCTTCGGTCCGCAGGGAAATGCGCCGACGCACCGGGATGCCTTCATCGACAAGGCCGGCGATCTTGAGCGGGTTGTTCGTGATGAGGTCGACGGACGACACGCCGAGCTGTCGAAGCATCTCCGCGGCGACGTCGTAGCGGCGCAAGTCGTCGGGAAAACCAAGCGAGCGATTCGCTTCGTAGGTGTTCAACCCTTCAGCTTGCAAGGCGTACGCACGAATCTTGTTTCCCAAGCCGATGCCGCGGCCTTCCTGGCGGAGGTAGAGAACGATGCCTCGTTCGTGCTTGGCAACAAAGTCCATCGCGCGGTCGAGCTGCGCGCGGCAATCGCATTTGAGACTTCCCAGGACTTCGCTGGTGAGGCACTCCGAGTGCAAACGAACCGGCACGCCCTCCACGTTGTCGACGTCGCCTCGGACAAGCGCAAGGTGTTCTGCGCCGTTGCGCCGCTCGCGAAAAACAACCGTATGAAAGGTGCCGTGGGTTGTTGGAATGTCCGCTTCCGCGTACCGGTCCACGAGATGGGGTTGCCGCTTGCCCGGGATGCGCGTGGGAGGTGAGGAGTCGGCCATCGCGTCCTTTCTAATAGATGAATGATGAGGGCTAGAGCGAATCGATTCAAAGAATGTTCGGCTGAGCCCTTTCGCTAAATGCCCGACGATGTTAAGGACGCGGCGCCCCAACCAGGGCAGTTAATCTAAGTCTTTGAAATCTCAAGAAAACCAAGGAGACGGACGAATGGCCAAGGCGAAGTCCGGGGCCAAGAAGCCCGTAGAGAAGAAGGCCAAGCCCGCGACGAAGGCGGCAGCGCTTCAAAAGTCTGCGGCCAAAGCCGTTGCGAAGCCTGCTGCGCCGAAACCCATGAGCGCACCGCCCAAGAAGGTTGCTGCCCTCAAGAAAATGGCGGCACCGAAGGGACTTCCTTTGGCCAAAGGGAAAGCCAAGGGACCGGTCGTCAAGGCTGCGGCCAAAGGGATTGCGGTGCGCTCGGCGCCTTCAGTTCCTGCGCCAGACAAGCCCAAACCCCGTGCCACGAAGTTGCCGGTCGCTGGTCAGCCGTTCACGAAGCGGGAGATGGAGCAGATTCTGACAGTTGGACAGGGTCGGGGGGTCTTCGGCGAGGGGTCGTTGAAAGGCCGGCTGGTCGTGAAAGACGCTTTCCCGTACTTGCACGTCATTGGGCGCGACAAACGGGAGCTGGTCTTCTTGCTTCAGGGTCCAGACCAAGAGGTTCTGCCGAATTACGCGCAGTACAAAGTTTCGGTCAGTGGACTCATCAAGAAGACGCACAACTACGGCGGTACCGTCGACGTTCGCAAGTACTCAGCGAAGCGTGCCGATGCTGAGGCGCCGGTTGAACAAGCGGCTGTCCAGAAACTCCAGTTCTTGTCGCCGGGGGAAATTGAACAACTCATTTCGCCGGGAATGGGCGCCGGCATGAAGGGCTTCGCGCGCGTTCGCGGCAGCGTTGAAATGTCGGGCGACGAATTCGTTCTGGTGGTGTCAAACTCTGGCACGCGCCACCAAGTCTCATTTATGCTCGATGGCAAGCTGGTGAAGTCTCTTCGCAAACACTTGGGGCAAACGTTTCTCGTCACCGGCGTTGTCGAAAAGACGTCCGGTTGGGGCGGAAAGGTTGCTGTCGAAGGGTTCGAGCCCCGCGCGAGCGACTTCCGGATGTCCGGGCGGGACGGCATTGAGATGGTTCAGGTCGAAGCCTCGGGTTCGGCGAGCACCGTCGAAGTCAAGGCCAATCATGGTCTCACGGTTCGTCTGCCCGAAAAGGCGGGGTTCCACTGGGCGATTGAGCCAACGACCGCGAAGCGCGTGGGTCTGCGCGAAGCCAACTTCGAGCCCACTTCAAGTGGTGCGGCGATTCGCGAATTCTTCTTCACGCCGAGAAACCCAGGAAGCTTTGCGGTCGAGTTCTTCTTGGCCAAAGCATTCAACCCGGCGCAGGTGTCCAAGACACACCAGCTCGCTCTGACGGTGAAGCCGTAACGTCGCGCAAGGTTCATCGCGGCGGAACGCCCAAGCCCTTGCTCTCCATCGAGCAGGTCTCCCAGTGGTTGGAGAACGCGAAGCGCCCGATGGGCTTGCGCGAGCTGATGCGTCTTTCGGGTGCGCATCCCGGTGCACAGAAAGCGGTTCTTCGGCTTCTGCGAGACGCGGTTCGTCAAGGCGTCCTTCGTCAGGATGGCAAACGCTTTCTGCTGAATCGCGATGCCCCAGCGCGTGAACGGGGTGCTTCGACGCAGAAGCCAGAAGACGCCGCAGCCCCTCCAAAGCGCATGTCCGGCGGTTCGTCCGGAGGATTCTGGGGCAAGCTGCAATTGCGCCCCGGCGGCTTCGGTTTCGTTCGGCTGGACGACGACACCCAGGACGACGTCTTTATTTCACCGAATGAAGCCCGCCGGGCGTTGGATGGCGACCGTGTGCGCTTGCGCATCGTGTCCGGCTCGCAAGGCCGCCCGGAAGGCCGCCTGCTTGAAATTGGCGATCGCAGGCGGGAACAGGTGGTCGGCGAATATCGCGTGCGGGGTGGCCAGGCCTTTGTTGCGCCGCTCGATGACAGCTTGCCTTCAGAAGTCACGGTTCCGAAAACGCAGCTCGCTCAGCCGGGCGACGTTGTCAAAGTGAGACTTGGCGTCGGGCGAGATTGGGTCGGCAGCGATGGCCCTTTCGGCGAGGTGACGGGGTCGCTGGGCCGCCCTGGCCATCCGTCTCAAGAAGTTCTGTCTGTCGTTTTCGGCCAGGGATTTTCCGACGAATTTCCAGCGGCGACGATGGACGAGGCCGATCGGATACCGCTCCAAATCGATGCCGCGCAGGTGCTGACCGGGGGGCGCCGCGACGTGCGGTCGCGTCCGTTGGTGACGATTGACGGCGAAGACGCACGTGACTTCGACGACGCCGTCGACGCCGAAGATCTTCCTGGCGGTGGCTTTCGGATGTGGGTGGCGATTGCGGATGTCGCCCACTACGTGCGCGAGAACAGTCCGCTCGACCAAGAAGCGCGCCGACGCGCGACATCGGTCTACTTGCCCGACCGGGTGTTGCCGATGTTACCCGAGCGGTTGTCGGCGGGTTTGTGCTCGCTTCGGCCCAACGAAGACCGATTGTGTCTGGTGGCCGAGATGGATTTCGATGCCTCTGGGCAGCGTCTTCGAGCCATGTTGTTTCCCGGCCTCATGTGCAGTCGTGCGCGCCTGACGTACACCGAAGTCGAGCGCGTTCTCAAAAAGGACGTGCCGGATTCGCTGAGTGCCCTGGCGCCTGGTTTGGAGCGTCTGGCCCGATTGGCACGCCTGCTTCGCGGTCGGCGCGAGCAAAGGGGTTCGCTGGACTTCGACGTCGCTGAAACAAAGCCTGTGTTGGATGAAAATGGGCAGCCTTTGCGGATGGAGCGGCGTGAACGCCTGGAGGCCCATCGGCTCATCGAAGAGTGCATGCTTGCCGCGAACGAGGCTGTCGCAGAACACTTCGTGAAACTGGGCCTCCCGTCCGTGCATCGGTTTCACGGTGAGCCGGACCCCAAGAAACTTGAAGCGTTCGCTGAACTGGCGGGCGCGTTTGGGTTTCAGTTGCGTGGCAAACGGCAGCCATCAAGTTTGGAGCTCAGCGCTTTCTTGCGCGAACTGCAGGGGCATCCTGAACAGCGCGTGCTGAACCAGCTGCTCTTGCGCTCCATGATGCAGGCGATTTACTCGGTGGAACAACGCGGCCATTTTGGCTTGGCGGCGGAACACTACCTCCACTTCACATCGCCCATTCGACGCTATCCGGACTTGTTGGTGCACCGCTTGTTGTGGGCCCAGTGGAACTCTAAACAAGGCGGCGCCAACGCAAGACCGCCTTCGGTGAAACAGCTGTCAGAGCTCGCAGCGCATTGCTCCGACCAAGAACGTGCGGCGATGTCGGTCGAGCGCGAGGTCGTCTCGTTCTATTCGACGCTGCTCATGAAGGACCGCGTCGGTGAGACATTCGACGGTACCATTTCAGGCGTGGCCGAATTCGGGGTGTTCGTCGAGCTGGGGGATCTTGCAATCGACGGCATGGTGCGTGCTGAGCGATTGGGCACGGGACCTCAGTTTGACCGACGTCTGCACGCGCTGACCTTCCGCGACGGGCGAAAACTGCGCGTTGGCCAGCCGATGCGGGTGCGCGTCGCTGCGGTCGACGTGACGCGTCGGCGCATCGATCTCGATCCAGAGGGCGTGCCTTCGCAGGGAGCGACGTCACGCGGCCCGCCGCAAAAAGTGGCCAAGCTGCTTGCGGGCCAGCGGCCAGGGCGAGGGGGCAGGCCAGGTGGGTCGGCACAGCGCTCGCAGCGGCCGAAGCACGGTTCAAAAGCTAAACCGAGAGGTCGACGATCGTAACGCCGTCGCCGCCTTCGTGGCTTTCCCCCGGGCGGAAAACGCTGACGTAAGGCGAAGTCTTCAAAGCTTCACGAATGCTGTCCTTCAGTGCGCCCGTGCCGTGGCCGTGCAACACCAGTGTTGTTTGCTCGCCTTGTCGCAGCGCGCGGTCGAGAAAGCGGTCGACAGTGCGAAGTGCTTCGTCGACGCGCATGCCGCGAACATCGCACTTGGGGTGAGCCGCCACGAGGGCTCGTGGGGCCGCATCGTCGGCACGTGCGGCAACGCGCGCTTCCTTTTCCGCGGCAGAAATCAGGGCAGCCTTCCGACGCGGCTTTTGGGGAGCACTCAGCGTCGCGACATCGACGCGCGTGTGAATGGCGCCGGCGGCCACCCGCGCTTCGAAACCAGAAACTTCGAGGACCTCAACGTCCACGCCCAGGGACGAACAGTGCACCCATGCGCCCGGAACGATTTCAGGTCGAGGGGAGGGTGCGGTGGCAGGTGCGAGCTGGGCCAGAAGGGCGTCGCGCGTGTTGGAGAGGCTTTGATGATCGGCAACGAGGGCAGTTTCGATCGCGCGCGTTTGTGCTTTGTCGGCACGCTTCAACTGAGCGAGGTGTTCGCGCACCTCCGCCAATGCGGTTTCGTGCATCCGCAATCGCTCTTCCGCCTGTTGCAGGCGGGCTTCCGCATCACGGCGCGCTGCTTCGACGCGAGTCGTTTCCCAAGCCGCGCGCTCAGTATCGTGCTGAGCCTTTTCTGCGGTCAGCGCCGCGTGTTCCTGGGCGCATTGAGCGCGTTCGGCTTCAAGCGCACGAAGCGCTTGAGCAAATGCCCCGTCGTGGCCTGCCAAATGTTTTCGCGCTCTGGCGCAGACTGCTGCGGGCAGGCCGAGTGCCTCAGCAACCTCGAGAGCGGAAGAGGAGCCTGCGCTTCCCAAGTGCAGGGCAAAGTCGCTGGTCACGCGCGCGTTCGAGAAGCGTGGGTCTGCGTGGGCCAAAGCTTTGAGTTCTTCAAGATGCGTTGTGACGGCAACGATGCAGCCGTGGTCCAAAAGATGTTCCAAAACAGCCAGCGCCAGGGCAGCGCCTTCTTTGGGGTCAGTGTCAGCGCCGATTTCATCCACCAAGACGAGGGTCCCGGGCTTGGCGGTTTCCAGCATGCTCCGCAGTTCCAGCAGTTGCGCACTGAACGTTGAGCGACCGGTTTTGAGATCTTGCGCGTCGCCCACGGCGGCATGGATGCCGGTAAAAAGTGGGAGTGAAGCGCCCGAGGCCACAGGAATGGGCAAGCCGCTTCGAACCATGAGCGCGCAGAGGCCCAGCGCGGTGAGTGTGACGGTTTTCCCACCGGCATTGGGCCCAGAAATCACCCACGCTCGCGCGGAAGGCGCAAGACGGAGGTCATTGGGCACGACAGGCGTGCCGTGCAACACCAACAAGGGGTGACGAAGCGCGCGAAGGTCGATAGCGGTTTCTGCTGGCGGGCCGACAATGGGCGAGCTCGCGGAGAGCGCGTCAGAGAGCGATGCCGCGGCCAACGTTTCGTCCAGGGCAGCGGCGACGTGTAGACCCGTTTCGAGCGCATCGGCGGCATGGGCGAGACGTTCGGTGAGGGCTGCAAGCACGCGCTGCTCGGCTTCGACGACGTGGGCCTCGGCGATGGCGAGCTCGTTCCCCAGCTCGATCAGCGCCGTCGGTTCTACAAACAGCGTTTGGTGCGACTGACTGGCGTTGTGGACGATGCCGCTGACCTCGCGCTGAGCGCTGGAAAGCACAGGCAACACATATCGGTCGCCGCGAACGGAGAAGTACCGCTCACGCAGATGCACAGTCAGGGCGTCGTCCCGAAGCATCGCGTTGAGCCGCTCCTGGATTTCACGGTGCTTGCGGCGTGCGACAGTGCGTGCAGAGGCGACCTCAGGGCTGGCGGAATCGAGAATCACGCCATCACGGCCGATGGCGCCATGAATGGGTCGCGTGGCCCGCGAAACATCGGGCAAGCGCTCGCCCAACTCCCAGAGCAACTTCCACCGCTCGGCGCATTCAGAAAGATGGCTGCGGCACTGCATGAAGGCGGTTGCGGCGTCTGCGCAGCTGAGCAGCTCGCGCGCTTCCAGTGTGGCGCGTTTGCGTGCCCTTTGCAGTGCTGGCCGAACGTCTGTCACCGCCTCCAGAGGGAGCGGCAATGTCGCGCGCAGACCGCGCGCTTCTTCCACCAGCCCCAAAGCCCGTGTCACCTCCGAGAGATCGTCGAGCAGTGGCCGTTCTTGGGCACGGGCCGCCCCCAGCGAGGTGACACATCGGGCAGCGAGGGCCTGGCGAAGCTGAGTCAGCCCCAGGTCTTCTAGGCTTCTGTCGGAAACACGCATCTGCCACGGCTCCATCGCGCCCCAGGAGGCAGGACGTCAAGCGAAGGAGACGGAGCGTCCTCGTGCCAGGACGCTGAGCGCCTGGGGACCGCGTCATCGCGGGAGAGTGCGGCTGGCCCAATAGCTGCATCTGGGTTCAACATGACCCCCGTTCGCGCCAGAGATTCAATCGATGTCCGCGGTGCTGATGCGGTGAACTCGCCGCTCCCCGCGCCCCAGCCAAAGGGGGTAGCTCCAGTGACTTTGGGCGAAGAGAACGACGCTCAGTCCCGGCCCTGGAATCTCCTTCTGGAACGTCGGCTTCGCCAGGCGTTGCACAACATCCCGTTGGGGGGCAGCAAGTCATTTGTGATTGAAGCCGACGCGCAGGCCAAACTGGCGGGGCACACTCGCAACGAAGTCACGGTACGGCGCAGGGCCCAGGGTTTTGAGCTGTCTTGGAGCGGCGAGGCCTCTGGTGGCCTGGGCGTCGGCACGCCGTGGGCGACGCTCGTGGCACGCGCGGGCGCCGGGGGCTCAGCCGCCGTGCTTTTCAGAACGGCGGAGGAAGCAGCAGACCGGTTGTCCGCCGTCTTTCAAACAGTGGCATCTGCTGCGATGCCGTTGGGAAAGCTCCTCCAAGACCCCGATGCGAGTGCACGTTTCGCCGCCGCTGCAGGAAGCTTGTCCGAAGTTCGCCTCGCTTTGGTGGGAGAACTGGGAGCGAGTGCGCGAGTGGCGGCGGGCCAGGCGAGCCTCGGTGGAGAGCTTGGGGCGGATGCGAAGTTCACGCTTGTTTTCGATCGCACGCGCCAGGAAGTACGCCTGGAGGTAGCCGTGTCTCTGTCGGGCGAAGCCAGCGCCAATCTGGGCTTTTCCACGGGAGAGTTCAAAGGCGCGTTGAACGTGGACATGGTCGGTGCAGAAGTTTCGGCCAGTCGCGCACACGTGTTGACG
The DNA here is from genome assembly GCA_046155985.1 of Myxococcaceae bacterium. Taxonomy (GTDB): domain Bacteria; phylum Myxococcota; class Myxococcia; order Myxococcales; family Myxococcaceae; genus JBJXGM01. Next base: position 33,739 of record JBJXGM010000031.1, read on the forward strand.
CTTTCACACGAAGACGCGTCGGTGGCCTGGGACAACATCCCGGCAATTCTTTCGAGGGTGGCTGCCGCGGCCCGGCATGACGTGCGGACGACAGTGACAGTTGCGTTTCCTGGAAACGCGTCGAATGCGCTCGTGTTCGAGCAGGGGAATGCGAACGAAGGTTGGGATTGGTCGAACCATTCTCGTGACATCGACAAGGTGGGTTTTGACCTCGGCATGGCCGGAGTTTCTGCGACGGTTGTGGGTGAGCGCAGGCTTTCGGAAGGAAAGGGCAAGACCCTCGCCGAAAGCGTCGGGGAAGCGCTGAAGAATCGGGAGGATCTTGCTCTGTTGGAACGCGCTGTGGAAGCCCAGCGAGGAATGACAGGGACGCACCACACGCCGAGCAATGTGCGCTAGACTCGCGGGCCTGATGGCGGGGGCCTCTTCGTGTCGGGCGTGAAGACGGGTTTGGATGTTTGGGCGAGTGACGGCTTTGCCGCGCTTCGCGGACTTCGTGTCGGCGCGATTGTGAACCCGACGAGCGTCGATTCGCGTTTTCGGCATCTCGTGGATCTTCTGGCGGCCGCGCCAGGCCTCAAACTTCAAGCGCTCTTTGGACCCGAGCACGGCGTGCGTGGTGAAGCGCAGTACATGGAGTCCGTCGACAACGCGCGTGATCGCAAAACGGGCGTTCCTGTTTACAGTTTGTACGGACACACGTTCGAGTCGCTGACGCCGCAGCGCGAATGGCTGGCTGACTTGGATGCGTTGGTTTTTGACATCCAAGATGTCGGCAGCCGCTACTACACCTACATCTACACGATGGCGCTGGCGATGAAGGAGGCCGCGGCGGCCGGCGTCCGCTTTATCGTGCTTGATCGCCCCAATCCCATTGGCGGAACGCAGGTGGAAGGCAATGTTGTTGCCGAAGCCTTCCGTTCGTTTGTGGGCCTCTATGATTTGCCCAACAGGCACGGCCTGACAGTGGGCGAAGTCGCACGCCTGCTCAATGCCGAAGAGGGTTGGGGGTGCAAGCTGACGGTGGTGCCTTGCCAAGGCTGGCGGCGTCGCGCGTACTTCGATGAGACAGGGATCGCCTTTGTCCCACCCTCGCCGAACATGCCCACGCTCGACACTGCACTTGTCTATCCGGGCATGTGTCTTTTGGAAGGGACCAGCCTTTCAGAGGGGCGTGGCACGTGTAGACCCTTCGAGCAGTTTGGGGCGCCGGGCCTCGATGCTGCAGCGCTTGCGGAGAGGCTCGCTGCGATGCGGCTGCCCGGCGTGGCGTTCCGACCGGTGCATTTCACGCCCACGTTCGACAAACATCGCGGGGTCTCGTGCGGCGGCGCGATGATTCACGTGACGGATCGGCAGGCCTTTTTGCCGCTTCGAACAGCTGTTGCTGCCGTTGCGGCTTCGCGAGAACTCTTGGGTGAGAAGTTTGAGTGGCGGACGCATGCCTATGAGTTCGTCGACAAGGTCCCCGCGTTCGACCTTTTGTGCGGCACCGATACCGTTCGGTCCGGTATCGAAGCCCGCAGTCCCTTGGACGACTTGTTCGATGGCTTCGAGACACAGGTCGAGCAGTTTCGCGCGCGGCGCGAGCCTTACCTCTTGTATCCATGAGCACCCACATCGTCGGCATTTTCGGAGGCACCCAAGGAGATCTCCTGGCGTTCGACACCGCCTATTCGTTTTTGAAGACTCAGGGGGCGAGTCGATTCTTCTTCTTGGGGGATGCCTACGAGGACTTCGACCGCTGGATGACGGAAAAACGAGAAAGCGCGAGAGGCGGTCGGGCATACAGCGATCAGGATTTCCTCGCCGACATCTCCACTTTTCTGGTGGCGCAGGACCCCGTGGCGCAGCGGGCGTCTGGACCGATGACTGAAGCGGATGCGATCGCGAAACTGCCCGAACGCTTTGTACGTGTTCCCGAGAAGGGCTGTGCAGCGTACTTGGATGCCGGCGTGGGGAGGCGAGCCCTCGATATGCTCGGTGCGTCGTTGTGTTGCGTGGTTCACGACAAAAATGACCTGACGCGAGAGGACATGCAAAACACCCACCTGTTCATTCACGGCGGTGAACCCAAGCCCAACGTTGTCCAGATTGGTCCGCGCTACTTCGTCACACCTGGGATGGCCGCGCACGTGGATGAGCCGGCGTGCGGCCTGGTGCGTTTCGACGACCGAGACGTCACTTTCGCGGCGTTTGCGCTTGGCGGGAAAGTGCTTTTACCGCCGGTGTCGATTGCCTCCGCCCGAAAGACGAAGCTCTCGGTAGAATGAGGCCGTGAAGATTGGTCTCATCGGGGGTTCCTTCAACCCACCCCACGTCGGGCATTTGCTGGCGGCCCAATATGTTTGGGCGACGCAGCCTTTGGACGCGGTTTGGCTGCTGCCGTCGTTTCGGCATCCGTTCGGAAAACCTCTGGAGGCGTACGCGCATCGCGTGGCGATGTGCGAAGCCCTGTGTGCGGACACTTCGGGCTGGTTGTCGGTGTCGCGGGAGGAATCGAACGTGCCCGGTGAGGGTCGAACCGTGGACGTGCTGGAACACCTTGCCGGCAAGTTCCCGCAAGAAGCGTTCTCGTGGGTGATGGGGTCAGACATCATTGCGGACCTTCCGTACTGGAAGGACTTCGAACGCATAAAAGCGCTCGCGCGCGTCCTGGTGATTCACCGGGCGGGACATCCGCATCCGAGTGCGCTGGGGCCACCGCTGGCCGAAGTCTCTTCGACAGTGATTCGCGAACGTCTCAAGCAGGGTGCGTCGGTCGACGACTGTGTGCCGCGTCGTGTGGTCGAATACATCCGGCAGAACGGTCTCTACGCGACAGGGCCGGAGTAGCGTGGCCGCCGTGTTTTGAGTAAGGCTGCGCCGTGCCTCTTGCCCAGCCTTCGCACCTCGTCGCCGCCAAAGCTCAGCTCGAACAAGCCTTTGCTTCGGTGGGACAAGCGGATGTCAACCTCCTGTCATCGCCTTGGGCCGATGTAGAGAAGGCTGTTATCCGGGTTCTCGGTGGGCCGTTTCGCCCAGAATCGCCAGAGCACCAAGTCGTCGCGATCGGGCTTGCGACAGCGCTGGCGGAGCGATTGTCGGCCCTGGGTCAGGCGTTTTGGTTTGTGAATCGCGATTCGCCCGACGGCCTGATGATGGGCTTTTCTGACGCGCTGATCATGCTCTCGCCGGTGTCGGCGGTGCTTGATGCGCTGTCGCGCGCGGCCCTGGGCGACCTCGAAAAAGTGGGTCAGGGGATTCGTCAGGCCCTGGCGCAGGCGAAGTTCGCACCCTCCGCCAGTGGGGTGACCCCCAAGTTGTCGCCGGACGACTACCAGCGGCTCTTTGATGCAGGGTTTGTTCAACTTGTCGTCGTGGATGCTGCGAAAGCGGCCACGGCTTGGGACGCCAAGCCGGTCCGCGTGATGGCTGACATTCGGGAAGCACTCTCGCGGCTTGGAAGCGATGTGCCGCAGGATGTGCGCACGCAGATGGAGTCGCAGCTGGTGGGCGCGTTGAGTCGCTTGGGGCCCGACCAAACCGTCATCCAACAAGCGGCAAAGTCACCTCGACTCGTGGAGCTGTTGACGCACCTTTTTGGCAGCGCCGATGCCACCGGGGCTGCGCCGGAAGAGTTTTGGGCCGAGCTGGCGTTTCCGCTTTTGTTCGTCGGCAAGCCGAGCCAATTTCCGCCGCTTTCAGACGAGGAGAGAGAGGCCGTGCGCCGGGGCGCTGACCCAAGCGCTGTGCTCGCAGATTTGGTTCCGTACCAATTCCAGGTCCCCGAAGAAGCGTTTCTAGGTGCATTCGACGTGGGCTTGATTGAAGCGCTTCACCCCGAACTGGCCAGGGTGCCGAATCTTCGGCTCGTCGCCGTCGACACCAAATCCATTCAGGAAGCGCTTTCGACGTTCTCAAAAGAAACGGCACAAGACACCTTGCGGCGCTTTCGCGAGTACTTGGAAAAGGAAGCCGGGGCGAAACTTCCGACGACGCCTGAGACAAAAGCACTCGAAGAAGGGGCGTTGGTGTTGCTGAGTGATCTCAAACGCTTGGTGACTTCTCTGAAAGCTGGCCAACGCGTGTGCGTTCGACGATTGACCGAGGGCGAGGCGACTTCAGAAGTCGCCCTTGCACGTCTTCGCCAGCGCCTTCAAGGGCCAAGAATCATCTTGTCGGTTTGAGCAGCTTTGCCAAGCGCTGACGTGACGGCTTGGGCAGCAGTCCCAAACTCTGTTCAGCCAGGGCGCTGTAAAGCGCCCGGGGGTTTCTCGAGAGTGCCCGAAGGTGCGTCGCAGTCGTTCGGACATCGCCGCGCACCCAGGGGCCGGTGAGTGCCTGAGAAACGCCGCGCAATCGCGCGCCCTGAAGGCTGTCGGCCGCCAGACGAAAAAGTGCCTGTTCTGCCTGACGCCGTGAAAGGCCCGCCTGCTTCGCGACACCCACGGCACAGGCGGCGAGCGTTACCATTCCGCCGGCGGCCAAAACAGCCGCCGCGTGGTAGCGCCCACGATTTTTCTCAGGGACCTGAAAAGCGAAAAGCCCCAAGTGACGACACAGTTCCCCCAAACGCCGAATGACGCCGGGCGAGGAACCGGCGATGGCGGCGCCATGGCCTGCAAGCGTGTCGCCGCGCGACGACACGGCGCAAAGCGGATGCAACGAACCGCGCTCCATGAGGGGGCGGGTGCGCAGCGGACGCAGGGTCAATGCACCAGCACAGTGGACAAGGACCGCTTTTCCCCCGCACAGCGGAGCGATGTCGGCGGCAACGTCGCGCACCGAATCATCCGGAACGGCAAGCAGTACGCCGGTCGCGCGCTGCCAATCAGAGGGACTTGGTGCTCCAAAGCGCGCTGCGCGAGCGGCGCGGCGGCTTCCACCCGGGCGCGTGCCCACACGAACCTCGGCGTGTCCGCGAAGGCCATGCGCAAGTGCCGCGCCCATGCGGCCATAGCCGACCACAATCCACAAGGGCTTCGGGCTCAAGCGCGACGCTGGGAGGAGAAGGCGAGTGCCCCGCGCGTGTCGAGGCGGACTTGCACTTCGTCGCCGGAAGCGAAATCACCCGCCAGAATGCGTTCTGCGAGCGGCGCTTCAACGAGTCGCTGAACGGTTTGGCGCATCGGTCGGGCACCGAGTTGCGCGTCAAAACCACCCGACTGAAGCAAGTGGTGAACCACCTCGGAGGCGGCGACAAATCGAATCCCGCGCTCCCGCTGTAGGCGTTCGCTGCTTTCGGCGAGCAGCCGTTCGGCCACTTGCCCGACCTGCTCCGTCGTCAAAGGTGCAAAAACGCAGCGCTCGTCGATGCGGTTCCAGAGTTCCAGCGGCAGCGCACGTTTGGCGGCGGCGAGCGCGTCCTGGGCGGCCGAGGTTTCTGAGGGTCCCGACCCAAAACCAACACGGCGATCTCGCTCGGTGAAGGCTTCCGAGCCCAAATTGGTCGTCAGGACAATCACGGCGTTCGAGAAATCAACATGGCGCCCTCTGCCATCGGTGAGTCGGCCCTCGTCCAAGACTTGAAGCAGCAACATTAAGACATCGCGGTGGGCCTTCTCGATTTCATCCAGCAACACGACAGAAGAAGGACGACGACGAATGGGCTCGGTGAGCTGGCCGCCATCGCCGTACCCGACGTAGCCGGCGGGCGCGCCGATGAGACGAGACACGCCATGCGCCTCAGAGGCTTCGCTCAAGTCCAAGCGAACCAGGGCGTCTGCGCTGTCGAAAAGGACGTCTGCCAGCGTGCGTGCGAGTTCCGTTTTGCCCACCCCGGTGGGACCCAGAAAGAGAAATGACCCCATGGGTCGCCGGCTCGCAAAACCCGCGTAGTTGCGTCGAACGACGCTCGCGATGCGGGCCATGACGTCGGCATGACCGATCACGCGTTCTGAAAGGGCCTCTTCCAGACCCAACAGTCGTGCCGAGTCCGACTGCAAGAGGCGCGCTTCCGGAAGCCCAGCCCACTTGGCGACGACGCGGGCAACATCATCCGGTTCGACACGAGACTTGCCTTCGCGGCGGGCCCGCGATCCAGTCAAGTCGATCACCGAAAGCGCTTTGTCCGGCAAGAAGCGATCGGTGATGTAGCGGGCGGAAAGCGCCGCCGCCGCGACCAAGGATTCCGGTGCGTAGGAGAGTCCATGGTGGTCCGCATAGCGCTGGACAACGCCTCGGAGAATCGCTTCGGTTTCCGGCACCGACGGTTCGCGAACGACCACCGAGGTGAAGCGCCGCTCTAGCGCAGGGTCGTTCTGAATAAACTTTCGAAATTCGTCGTGTGTCGTCGCGCCGATGCAGGGAAACTCCCCGCGCGCCATGGCGGCCTTCAGCTCATTCGCCGCGTCTTGTGGCCCCTCGCCCGTAGCGCCGGCGCCGACCAAAGTGTGAAGCTCGTCGATGAACACGACGACCCGCCCGGCGGCGCGACGCACTTCTTCTTTCAGCGCATTGAGCTTTTCGGAAAACGACCCGCGCAGTTGGGTGCCTGCCACAAGGGCGGCGACTTCAATTTCGACAATGATGCGCTCGCCGGGCTGCCCGCCCTGGGACAAAAGCAGGGCAACGCCCTCGACGATGGCTGTTTTTCCGACACCTGGATCGCCCAACAAGACCGGGTTGTTTGTTCGACGCTTGCCCAAAATGTCGATGACTTCTTCGATTTCTCGGGAGCGGCCCACGACCGGGTCGAGCTTTCCATGGCGTGCGAGTTCACTCAGATTCCGGCCAAGCGAGACCAAGAGGGGATAGAGGCGCGCGTCCAGTCCTGCGGCAGGATCGTCAAAGGCGATCCGGTGATGGGGCTGGTGATCTGGCTGGTGATTTGGCTGAGTCGCCGGTTGGGGTGCAGGCGCCGCTTGCGCAAGCACAGCGGGTTCCGTCCACAGCCGGGCCTCCTGCTCTACTGCAGGCGCGCTCGAAGGGGCCAGGTGCTCATCCGTTTCGTCCACCAAATCCCTCGGAGACAGGGTGACGGCAGCGGTTTGGGGCCTCACGCGAGGCGAGCCAAGCGGGCGCGGCACGGGTCTGGGGCCGGTGGCGCGTCCAGGCTGAAGCTTCCGCGGCATGTGTCCGCTCAGAAGGTATGAGAGCGCGGTGTTGCGCAACGTGCCCAAATCCAAACCGGAGCGCGACAGCAGGTCCCAAGCGGCACACCGGACGCGCGTTGCGGCCACCAAGAGATGAAGACAATCGGTTTCTTTGGCGTTGCAGCTTTTCGCAATGTCGCGGGCGCGATCGCACAGTTCACGAAGCGCGTTTTCAGGCTCGGTGGGGGCGGCCGTTAGAACGGAGAGAAACCGATCTTCGTCAGCGCCGCGCTCTTTGAGAAGCAGCGCAGCCCGGTTCTCCACGGTGAAGAGTGCCAGAAGGACGTGGGCTGACGTCACGCGCTGAGAGACGCTTTGAGCGATGTCGTTCGCTTCAGAAAGGACTTGCGCGAACTCGGTGCTGTCGACCATGCAGTCTCCGCGCTGGACCCATGCTACGTGTACAACGTCGCGGATCCGCAGGCAAAAAATAGATACAGGTTGCTACAAGGAAAGGCAGCTTCTCACGAAAACGAAGACACCAGGTCCCTTGGTCGTTGGGATTGCCGGCGGGACGGCTTCCGGGAAGACGACGGTGACCTCGAAGGTTCGCGCTGCGCTGACGGAGTCTCGTGTCGCGTTCCTCGACCAGGATGCTTACTACCGTGACTTGGCCGGCCTCTCCCTTGAAGACCGGCGCGAGATCAATTTCGATCACCCCGATGCGTTCGACACCGAGCTCCTGGTCGCGCACCTTCAAGAGCTGAAGTCGGGTCGGTCTGTGCAAAAGCCGGTCTATGATTTTGTCCAGTCCACCCGTGCTCCGCACAGTCAACATGTGGCGCCCGGGGACGTTGTGTTGGTGGAAGGCATTTTGGTCCTCCACATGCAAGCGGTGCGCGAACTCATGGATGTCCGCATTTTTGTTGATGCCGAGGACGATGTCCGCATTATTCGGCGTCTGACGCGGGACATCAAAGAGCGAGGACGCGACTTTGACCACGTGGTTCGGCAATACTTTCGTGACGTTCGACCGATGCATATGGGATTTGTAGAGCCTTCAAAACGCTATGCGGACATCATTGTGCCGCACGGCGGAAACAACGACACCGCCATCGCGATGCTGGTGGGTGCCATTCGCGCACGCTTGGAGACCCCGTGAAACGTTCACCGTGGTTGGGCCTTGGACTGATTGCAGTTGCGGCGATTGTGCTGCTGTGGATGTCGCAGAAACGCCAGGAGGCGGCCACTCGCGCTACGGCTCATCAGTCGCAGATGGAGCGCTTTCGCCGTGACCACGTGGAGGCCTCTGGCTTCATGCGCGGTCAGGCCGATGAGAAGGCCTATCGAGAGGACCTCGCACCGTTCTTCCGCGAATACTTCGCGGGCCTCGAGGCGGTCTACAAAAAGGGCGGGGTGAAGCCGGACCCCGATGCGTTCCTGAAGGAGCTTTCGTCGAAACGTCCGGCGCAAGGTGAAGTGGATCGTTCAGTGGAGTTGCGCGCCCTCTACGACAAAGTTCGTCGAACGTTCGACAGCTTTCGTGAAGGGCGCTACCAGCCCGTCTTGACGAAGTCCTCGGGTGCGATGCGCTTGGACGTTGTGACGGCCGGGCCAGCCAAGCGCGGGACGGACGAGCTGCTTGTTTTCGAGTTCCTGTTGTGGGGCGCGCCGCGTGAGCTTCGCGAGGACTCTCGCGCCAACACCCTGCGGGTCGTGACCAGTGCGAGTATGAATGCGTTGTGGAAGCTTCGCGACAAGACGGGAAAGCTGCTCTACGAAGTGCGCGCGGATTCGCCCGGTATGCGGGTGGATTACCCTGAACGCTATGTGGCGGATTTCCCCGCACAGATGCTTTTGGCCGAGTACCAGATCAACCGGGTCCCTGCCGAGGTGGAGCAGATGGAGTTAACGATCAACGTGTCCGCGCGTGCGCCTTGGGGGTCGAGTGTAACGCCCAGCTTCACGTGGACGCTCGATGTGCCGGCTGCGTGGAAACTCCAACCGGGGCAAAAATGGGAAGGGCTCGAGGTTGCTGACCGGGACCCCTCTGAAATCGCGCCGCCGAAGTCCTCAGGGCGTTAGCGGCCACAAGCCGGTTACCGAAGAACAGAGAAGTGGGAGGCCAACGCGTAAGCCGACAGTCTCCCGGTATCGCTGAGCACATAAAGAGTCAGGCGACGGTCCACCGCGATGTGGTTGCGGCCCTTGGGCAAGGCCATTTCCCCAAGCTCGCGGCCAGAGATGGCGTCCACCATGCGCAATGTCGGGCCAAGAACAAAGACGATGCCCCGGGCCAGGGTCACGGCGTGCGTCTCCCAGCCTGCCAACGTGGGGGACAGATGAAACTGCAGAGCGCCATTGGCAGCGATGCGTGCGATGTTTCCTGCGCCTTCAATGTTCAGTCCCCCGCGAAATGGCTTCGCCCAGTACGCGGGGGCGGCAAACGGCAATTCCACATTCAGGTGCACTTTCCCGGCGCGTGACAACGCGAGGACCCTTCCTTTGCCAGCGTTGTTGCCCAGAATGAACAAGCGTGGCCCCAGAACGGCGGGCTCGCTCGGTGCGGACAGCGCGGCTTCATGGGTCCATGCCAGGGTGCCTTGTTCCAGGCTGGCGGCCACCCACGCGCTTCGGTCGCCCTGGTTGAGGCCTGAGACGAACCGTTTCCCCTGTTCGACGGCCGGGTGTGCGAACGCCATGGGCGCTTCGAATCGGTAGCGTAGCGTGCCGTTGATTGTTTCCAATCCGTAGAGAAAGCCAGCGTCCGTCGTGATGATTGTTCGGCCCCCGAGCCGAGCCATTTGAAGCTGAGTGGCGCGTGGCGGCGAGAAACGCCAGAGCTCGCGCCCTGTAGCGGCGGAAAGCGCCACTGCGGTGCGCGCTTCGGATTCCGTAAACAGCACGCCCTGGGCGTGGTCGAGGGTTGGCCCCAAGGGCAAACCATCGTGGTCCCTCATCCAAACCGCGCGCGAGCTGTCTCCTGAAAAAGCCAGCAGCCGCGAGGTCTCAGCGCAAACCACCCAGCCCTGCTCAGACCACGCCACGCCCTGGCCGCCGAAGTAGCGGGCGACGATTTCGCCAGAGCGGTCCAAGCGGTGGGCAAAGTCGAGACCGTGCACCCAGGCGCGGCTTCGGTTGTCCAGCACGACGCGGCTGAAGCCTTCGCGACCAAACGGTACGACGGGTTGTTCCCATTGAGGAACGAAGCGCAGTCGGCGGAGAGAACCAGGCGTGTTCAAAGGTTTGCTCGGGGCCTTCCGGCCAGGGGAACGACCGACCGCTGTCTGGCGCGATGTGGCGCGTGGCGCAAGGTCAAAGAGGCCCTCTTGGCATTTCGTTTTGAGTTCTTGGAGATAAGGGTTCTTTCGCTGGAGAGGGTGGTGGGACTCGATGGCGAAGGCGAGCTCGAGGCCGAACTCGCAGATCGCGCGTGCCAGGCGTTGTGCGTCTTCGTGGGCGATGTTCGGGGGCAGCCCACCCAGGAAGAGGGGCTGGCGCGAATTGTGAAGGGCCGTGCCGCGCGCGATCTCGCCGGCTTGCCGTGCACACTCCAGCGCGAACAAAAATGGCGATGGCGTCTTGTAGGCAATCTTTGCGCCCGGCGTGCGCAAGGTCACGTTGCCGCTGCAAACCAACGAGGCCAGACTGTTCGCAGAATTTGGATGAAAATGAGAGAAGAGTTCGTCGGGGTCGTGCAACGCGAAGGCGAACGAAAACGGGTTCGGGGCCGCACACCAATAGCCGAAGCCGACAGGCGGCATCCTCTGGGGCTTGCGCGGGGTTGTGGGCTGCGACAGGCGCTTGGTTTTGGAAAGAAGCATGGCGCATCGTTCGGGCGCCAAAGGCGCCACACGCTTGGCCAAGCGCGTGGCACCGTCCGCGACGGCGTGGGCGAAATCGTTCCAGGGGACTTGAACGCCGCGATGGATGAGACGGGCCGGGCGGGCGAGGCTGGCGATCGACACCGAAACGTTCTGTGTTTTCGTGTCGTGGTGAAAGAGGATTTCCAAGCCGGACTGAGGAAGAGACACGTCTGCCAAGCCAGATCCGGATGCCATGGCTTCCACGGCTCGAAAGCAGCTTTCCGCGACATCCAGCAGGGGCTCTTCGACGGCGTTCGGCGTCAGATTGACGCCTTCGACGTCAAGCTCCACGCTGTCAGACAGCGCGCCGTCAGTTTCCTGTGACAAAGAACGACCTAAGCGCAGGCGCATCAGGCGTCCGTTCGTTGACAACGCATGAAGTCGCCGCCTACCATTCGCCGCCCGCGCAGTCTAATTGGGATAAGCGCTCGAATTTCTTAGGGAAAAGCATGACGTTTTACGAAGCGGCGATTCGCGTCTTGGAAAGCGAAGGCCGGCCCCTGCATGTTGCTGAAATCACTGAACGCTCGGTCGTTCAAGGCTTCTTGTCTCACGTCGGAAAGACCCCCGAGCAAACCATGCTGTCGCGGCTTGCGGCGATGGCACGGCGACCTCGCGAGCGGCGGGTGATGGTCACGGCGAACGAAACGTTCGCACTGACCGATTGGGGGCTGTCCGAAGACCCAGAAGCCCTCGCCCAGGTTGCCGCGTCGCTCGAGAACCCGGAAGAAGCCCTACCGCCTTTGCGGCCCGTTGAGCGCCACCCCGAGCCACGCGCCGAGAATGCCCGCGGTGCCGGTCGAAGCGAGAAGCGATTCCGCGATGACGACGATTCGCGCGGCAGTCGCCGGCGTCTGGCGCCCATTGCTGATGTGGTGACTGGGTTGCTGGGCTCAGAGACAGCAGCACTGACCGCCGAGCAGCTGCTTGCTGGCGCGCGCGGCGAACGACAAGTGAGTGAATCGCTGACGCCGCAGGCACTGTTGACGGCGCTATTGGAGGACAATCAGCGGCGGATCGACCGGGGGCGGAAACCGCTGTTTCGTCTCACCAAGGAAAGCGGGCTGGTCACGCTGTTGGGCGATGAGTCCGTGCCCACGGCTGAGCTTCAAAGCAGCTTCGCCGAAGTGCTTGGGATTCCCATGGACGGTGGTCGGCCCGCGCTTCCAGAACGCGCGCTCGACCTTGTCGACACCAGTGAGAGTGACCCCGCGCTGCTGATGGCGGCAAAGTCATCGGTCAAAGAGGCGCGCCGTCATTTGGCCAAAGTGATGCGCAGAAGGCTCTTGGAGTTGGACGCGGGCACCTTCGAGAAGGCGGTGTTCAAGCTTCTGCATGGGCTTGGGTTTCGCGAAGTCAAAGCGGTGAAACGCTCCAAAGAAGGCCCGCTCGTCGTGGCGCGTCGTCGCGAGGGGAGTCTTGAGCTGCGGTATGCGTTTCGTGTGCTCCGCGGGCATGTCCCTGTAGAGCGGCGCACGGTGCAAGATCTGCGGCGCGATCAAGGGCAGCAGAACGCGCAGGTCGCCGTCCTGGTCAGCGCGCAAGACCTGAGGCAAGAGGCCAAGGGCGAGGCGCTCAACGGGGGAGGCCTCGTGATGGCGTGGTGTGGCGAAGCGCTCGGCGAGAAGTTTTTGGAAGCGAAAACCGGCGTTCGGACTCAGTCGCTGGAACTCTTTGAGATGGACGCGCACTTCTTCGAGGCTTGCCGTCGCGACGCATTGGAGTCGCAACGCCGTCGCGAAGAGCGTGCGTTCGAACGCGCCAGCCACGACGAGGGCCCTGGGGCGCCCAGCGCACCCTCCGCCGATGACGCCGCGACGACCGAAGGCCACATGGACGAGAGTCCCGAAGAGGATGCCAACGGTGAGGGCGAACGCCCCGGCGAAAGCATCGCCGCAGGGGGACCGGCCGCCGCAGCGGACCGCAAACGCCGAAGGCGACGTCGTCGCGGACGCCGCGGACGGGGCCCTCCGCGTCCCGGTGAGGCGCCGGCGAGTGCAGGCGGCGAAGGTGCTTCCTCATCGATGGAGAGCGCGCCCGCGGCGCCGGCGTCTGTGCCATCCGCTTCCGGTCCGGAACCGACCGCGTCCTGATGCGGTTTTGGTGCCAAAGCGGGCTTCTTTTCGTTCTCGCTGTGGCCACGAGTTGTCAGCGCGAGGCACACTTTTGGGTTGAGGAAGTGCGTGTCGTGCCAGGCACCGCCGTTGCGGCGTCCGATTTGGAGATGGATGAAGCGGGGTTGGAAGAAATGCTTCGTCAGAAGGCCGGCCAAAATGGACGTTTTCAGTTCTCGGCCAAGCCAAGCACACCCGGCGTTCGGTTGGTTTTGGAAATGGCGACGGCGCGGAGTGAGATTGCCCGTTCGCAGGCGCCGGAGGTTGAGGTTGCTGCGGTGATGGAAGTTCACCGACGCAAAGGCGAAAACACTTCGAAGTTTCGCGTCGATGCTTCGTCGCGGCAGGCGTACGCGGAGGACGGCGGACAACCGGCACGGCGCCACGCCGCCCGCGAGGCGCTGGGTCGTGTCGTGGAGCAACTCCTGAGAGCGACAGAGGCAGAACTCGCCGCGAGGGAGTTCACGGACAGGGTCCTGGTTGAACGTTTGTCAGCCACAGACGTCATCGTCGCAGACGCCGCCATGCACGTGCTTGTGGAGCGGCGTCATCCTGCTGCGGTGCCCGCACTGTTGCGCAGGTTGACCTCCCGAGACGACGTCGTGGTGCGCCGCGCGATTGGACATTTGGTTGACCTCAAAGACGTTCGGGCTGTGCCGGGGCTGATTGAACTGTCTCGAGGACGGCACTCCGGGTTGGAACGCGAGATTGTCTCGGCGCTCGAAGAAATTGGCGGAGACGAAGCGCGGGCGTATCTGTACACGTTGTCGCAAGGGCACGATCTGGCGCACATTCGGGAGGCGGCGCGTGCGGCATTCGACACGCTGACTGCCAGGCAGGCACGGAGGAATCCATGAGAGTCGTGATGGGGTGGGTGTTGTCAGTGCTGGTCGTGTCGACGCTGGGCTTGGGTTGCGCGGGCGCGAAGTCCGCTCAAGGCGTTGCTGCGGGACCGCCGGTGAAGGATCTCTACCCGCTGGCGGTGGGGCATGCGTGGACTTACGACGTGGAGCTGCTTGGAGAAAAACGTCAGCTCAATGTCGAGATTGTGAAGCAAGCCGAAGGCTTTTTTGTCGATAACCAAGGCGCGAAGCTTCGAACCGACTCCACCGGCGTGCGCGACACGCAGCGCTACTTGCTGAGAGAGCCGCTGCACGAGGGCCGCAAGTGGATGAACGTCCTCTCGCCCAGTGTCACCGAGCACTACCAAGTGACGTCTGTCGGACGAACGTGCCGCACGCCCGCGGGAGAATTTCTGGAGTGCGTCGCAGTGGAGAGCCGAACGCGCGCCAACGAAAATGGCATTCTGGTGAACCGCATGACATTCGCGACCGGCGTTGGACTGGTCGAGAGCGAGGTCGACTTGGAGTCAGCCGGAAAGCGCATTCCGCAGAGCCGGCTTCGTCTCAAGTCGTACCGCCTCGCGCAGGGCCCCACCTCGGAAGACAAGCCTGTCACGACGCCTTCGCCGCAAGGGCGTGAAAGTGTGGGCGGTCGTTGACCCTCGGAGAACGCCCACATAGCCTTGTGTTCAGGCGTGAGGCGTTCCCATTGGTCCCCGAAGTTTCAGAGAACCCAGAGGCAGCGATTCTTTCTTTCCTGGCGGAGAGCGGAGACGAGTACGCGTCTGGCGAAGCCCTTTCGGGCAAGCTGGGACTCACCAAGGCGGATGTCTGGAAGTACGTTGAAGCCCTGAGGCATCAAGGCTATCGAATCGACACCGTGCCTGCGCGCGGCTACCGCTTGGTCTCCAAGCCGGACACCTTGTCAGCCTTGGAGCTGTCGTGGCGGCTGGAGACCCACGACATCGCACAGCGGGTCGACTACCTCGCGCAGGTGGTTTCGACGAATGCGCGCGCGGTGGAGTGGGCGCTTTCCGGCGCACCTCATGGTGCCGTGGTCATTGCGGAGACTCAGACGGATGGGCGAGGACGCCGCGGACGAAAATGGGAGTCCCCGGCAGGGCTGAATTTGTATTGTTCGCTCGTGCTTCGCCCCGACCTCCCCCCGGTGCGAGCCCCCGAACTCACGCTGGTCGGGGCCGTGGCGGTGGCAGACGCCCTTCGCGGTGCGGGAATCGAAGCAGTCATCAAATGGCCCAACGACGTGTGCGTCGGTGAGCGAAAGATTGCGGGCCTTCTGACCGAGCTCGCCGCAGAAAGGGAGCGCGTGCAGCACGTTGTCCTTGGGGTGGGTGTGAACCTCAACGCGGGTCCAAGTGACTTTTCGCCGGAGGTTTCGGCTTTCGCCACCTCGTTGAGGCAGGAGCTGGGGCATCCCGTGGATCGGGCGGTCTTCGCGGCCGCATTGTTCAACCGTTTAGAACACTGGCTCGACCTGCACGAGGAAGACGGCTTTGCAGCGATCGGGCGTGCGTGGCGTGACATGGCCACCACCTTGGGCACCGAAGTTCTCGTGAAGATGGAAGGCGAAGAGTTGATGGGTCAGGCCGTCGACATCGATGAAACTGGAGCGCTGTTGGTGCTTCCGGCAGGCGCCGAGAAGCCCGTTCGGGTGGTGGCTGGGGATGTCCAACAGATGCGGCGGCATGCCGCGCGTTCAACGGACTTCTGATGCTTCTGGCCATTGACGTTGGAAATACGAACACGGTCATCGGTGTCTTTCGGGGCACGAAGTTGCTGGAGCACTGGCGACTCGAAACCCATGCTCGGAGAACGGCAGATGAATATGGGATTCTTCTCAACGAGCTGCTTCAGTGGAACAAGCTTGAAGCCCGTGAAGTGACCGATGTGATTGTGTCGAGCGTCGTGCCGCCGATGCAGCTCGCGCTCGAGGGCATGAGCACGCGCTTTTTCCGCGTGAATCCGGTTTTTGTCGGGCCGGGCGTGAAAACGGGAATGCCGATTCTGTACGACAACCCGAAAGAAGTGGGGGCTGACCGCGTGGTGAACGCCGTAGCGGCCTATGAACGGCACAAATGCGGTCTCATCGTTGTCGATTTCGGCACAGCGACCACATTTGACGCAGTGACACCCAAAGGCGAGTACCTGGGTGGCAGCATCTGCCCTGGAATCGCCATTTCGATGGATGCATTGTTCTTGCTCGCGGCAAAACTTCCCCGTGTCGAGTTCACGCGCCCGCCGGCGGTGGTGGGGCGGAACACAGTTCATTCGATTCAATCCGGCCTCGTGTTTGGCTACGTGGGGATGGTGGACGGCATCTGTGTACGAATGACCAAAGAGGTGGGTTACCCGACGAAGGTTGTGGCCACGGGCGGACTGGCGGCACTTATCGCCAAAGAGTCCATGTGTATTTCAGAGGTGGATGAATTTCTAACGCTCGATGGGCTACGCATCATCCATGAGAGGAATCGTGTCTCATGAGTGAAACAGAGGCCGCGGTCCCCGCAGCGCCCGAGGCGCAGGTAGAACCGCACCCCACAACGACGGTGGGGGCCAATACTGCGGCGAATCTTTCGGCGGACTTTCTCCCCCCGAACATGCGCAAGCATGTGGATCCAAGCGCCCCCGTGCCTTTGCGCATGATGGCGGCCAAGTCGCTCGTGCCGCTTTCACCGTCGGACATGGCCGGTGCGCTCTACTTGCTCACGTTTGACCCTGACGCGGGGGTACGTGAAACAGCGAACAAGTCCGCGGCTGATTTGCCGGATCGCATCCTCAGCACCGCGCTGCGTGACGAAGGCGTGCCCGCGCCAGTGCTGGGCTTCTTCCTCATCCTGCTGGGGGAGAAAGAGCAGTACGCCGAAATGCTGGTGCTGAACGCCACGACGCCGGACACCGCAGTTGCGGGTCTTGCGAGTCGCTGCAACCAGCGGATTGCCGAAATCATTGGTCAGAATCAGTTGCGCCTGCTCCGCGACGAGAACATCGTCCGCGAGCTGTGCACGAATCCCAACGCCAGTCCGGCGCTTTTGGATGGCGTGTGTGACTTCGCGGTTCGAAGCGGACTCATTCTGGCCGATGTCCCCCAGATGCGCGCGGCACGCGTGCGTATTTTCGGGGCAGAGGCGGCAGAGAAGCCGCCTGACCCGGGGCTCACCGCCGAACAAGTATTGGCCGAGCACGCCGAGTTGTCGGACGAAAGCGCCCGCCCGCTCGAAGAGGGCAAGCGGGTCAGCATCAATCAGAAGATCATGAAGATGAGCGTGGCCGAGAAGATCAAACTGGCCACCAAGGGAAACAAAGAAGCCCGCGGACTCTTGATTCGGGACAGCAACAAACTGGTCGCGGTGGCCGTGATTCGAAGCCCGCGCATCACCGACGGCGAAGTCCTGAGTTGTGCCAACAGCAAGGCGATGATCGACGACGTGCTGCGGGTCATCTACAGCAACCGAGAATGGACCAAGTCTTACGCGATTCGACTCGCGCTGGTGAAAAACGCCAAGGTGCCTGTCGCGATTGTCATGCGGTTTCTGAACACGTTGCGAGATTCTGAACTCAAGGATCTTTCTCGAAACAAGAACGTTTCATCCAGCGTGCAGGGCATGGCGAAGAAGATGGTCGAGAAGAAGACCAAGCCCAAGCAGGAAGAGAAGTAGCTGCGGCAGCGCGGGTTCGGCTGAGCGTGTGGCTTACGCCGCTTCGTCGTCGCTGGCTGCGGTTGAGTCCGGGTCTGCATCGCCAGAGGGTTCATTGAGCAGCTGCGAGGCGATGCCGAGCGCTTTTTTCGTTCGTTCGCGAAGCTTCTCGTCGTTTTTGATCCGCTGGTAAAGCTTGGCGAGGCGTTCTTCGTGTTTCGCGTTGGCGGTTTCGAGCTCCGAGACGCGTGTTCGAAGACGCTTGGCCTCTTGTTCGAGTTCATTGGCCCGCGAGGCGGTCTCACCCAGTTCGTTCAATTCAGACGTCGCCTGTTCCGCGCGTGTTTCTGCGCGCTTCTTCTCGGCCTGGAGGGTGCGGATTTGCGAATCGCGCTTGGCGAGTTCCGCGGCGTGGGTGGAAGCTTGCTGCTCGAGGTGCATCTCGCGTTCGCGAAGGTCGATTTCGGCTTGCTCCTTGGCGTTGAGTTCGCTCTTGAGCCGCAAAATCTCTTTGTCCTTCTTGGTCGCCTGCTCCTTGAGCGCGAAGAAATCCTTGTCCGTCTTGCCGTTCGTTGATTTGGGCTGCGCCTCAAGTTCTGCGACGCGCTGTTCTGCCTCCGTCAGCGTGTCTTGGAGTTCCGAAACCCGCGCGCGAAGGCTGCGGAGTTCTGCGGCGTCGGCAGATGCGCCTGTGCGCAAGGGGACGGGCGGGGGAGGTTCGGCTTCTTCCTGGGTTTCTGCGGGGGGTGCGCGTTCAGGTGGAGAATCCTCGCCGAGGGCGTCGAGAGCCTCGTCGGTGCTGATGGGGTATTCCGCGGGGTGTTCGGGAAGCTCCTCGCCCGCATCAGAAGAGGCCTCGTGCGAGACGTTATCGTCGACGACGACGGGTTCTTCGGGGGTTTCAGACGAATCCAGTGCGGCGTCGAGGGCGCTGAGATCGTTCGCAGGTGCTTCGTCCACCAACGCATCAGGCTCCAGCGCGATTTCTTCGGCAATTTCGTCTTCCGACGCCTCTTCATCCAAAACATCGGTGAGGCCCACCGAATCCTCATCGGCACTCTCGGTCGGTAAATCGATGAGCTTGCCCAGGCGTTCCAGCAGCGTGGCCACGTCAACGGGTTTGGCGACATAGTCGTCCGCTCGCATGCGCGGCAACTTCTTGTGACCTTCGAAGCCGTCGGGATTGCCGATGATGATCACGGGGGTCTTCCGGAGTTCTTCATCCTTCTTCAGCTTGCCGCAAATCAAGTAACCGTTCTGACCTGCGGGAAGTTCCACCGCCAGGACGACGGCGTTGGGGCGTGTTTTGCGAACGCGCTCCACGCAGCCCTTGCCATCAGACGTCGCATCGACTTCGACGCTGCGACGGGAGAGTGCCGTGCGAATGCTTTCGACGACAACCTGCTCACCGTCAACGAGAAGAACCGTTAAAGACATGCCGACCCTGCCAAACCATGAAAAGTGTTGAGGAAATTGACGAGTGGGGATCGACGAAACGCTAGCGCGAGAGTCATGAGCCCGTCAAACGCTCGCTGCAACTAGCGCCCTAGCCCAGCGGGTGTGACAGAGAGTGGCAATGGGCCGTGCGGCGTGGGTGTCAGGAGTCTTCGAATTTCAGGCTCTTCGAGGTCCGTGACGAGCTGGTAGGCAACGCCCCCGCTGCGCCACATGGCTACATTGAACCCCCGTGTGCGTGTGACCCGTGCCTGTGCCGGCTCAATGGGCAGCGAGTCCAACTCGCCGTCGTTCTCCAAAACGAAGACGCCCACCTGCCGAGGCACTGCGCTCGGCGCCGAGCGAATTTCATACGCGATGTACGCCGCGTCACGGTCGGAGACGTGCGAAAGCCGAGCCCCCGACAACGTCGCGTTTTGAAGTTCCGGAACGCGGATGCGCCGCTGCAGTTTGCCGTCGAACCATTGTTCGACCGTTTCGCCAGATACCGATTGAACCTCAAACGGGAGTCGTCGCGAATGCCGCAAGACCGCCTGTTCCGAAAGACGATCGTCGGTGCGAGGCCGAAGCTGGGATACGGTCACCCAGACGAGGGTGAGCGCGACGCCCGCCGACCCCCACCGCAACATGCGCAGGCCAGCGGCTCGCCGGTCTTCCCGGCGAAACGTCGCTTGAACGCTTTGGCGAACGGAGTCTGGCGCGACGGGCGCGCTGGACTTGAGGTGCGCACGCACCAACGCGCGAAGCGTTTCTTGTTCGTGAAGCTTCGAGGCACAAGCGGCACACGCACTCAGGTGCGCTTCCAGCGGCAGTGTCGCGGCAGCGTCCAACTCGTTATCCAAGTACGGCAAACAGAGCTGGTCGAACTCGTCGCACTTCATGTCGCGGCCTACCCAACGCCTTTGCGTTTTCGAAACTCTGACAAACTGGTGGGATTCGCCAAGTTCTTGCCGTCGCTCTTCATCACGTCAGCCCGCACGATACCGCTGCCGATGGCATACGCACGAAGGGCTTCTTGCAACAGCCTGCGCCCGCGAAAGAGTCTGCTCATGACGGTCCCCACCGGGCAGTCGAGGATGTCTGCGATCTCCTTGTAAGAAAACTCTTGGAGGTCCGCGAGGATCACGACCAAGCGAAAGTCGATGGGCAGGTTGTCAATTGCGCGCAGCACGTCGTCCGACATCAGGCGATCAAAAAGAAAGCGTTCAGGATTTTCGGCGAAGTCTGTCGCCTCAGGGGAAATGAGTGCGTTCTGCACGCTCGTCTGGTGCGCGCCCTCGGTCCACAAGCGTTCCTTCGTCTTGCGGCGGTGGCGGTTGATGAACGTGTTCGTGAGGATGCGAAACAGCCAAGCCTTAAAGTTCGTGCCGCGTTCGAACTGGTCGAAGTAACGGTACGCACGCAGACAGCTTTCCTGGACCAGGTCCTCGGCATCACGCTCATGGCGGGTCAGCCGAAGAGCAGCCGAATACAATCCGTCGAGGTGGTCCAAGACCAAAGCCTCGAACTCCTTCTTTTCTCGGCTGGCTCGCGTCACAGGGGCCTCTTCGTGACTAATAACGTCCGCGAAGGCGCCTTATTCCCCAAAATACCCTTAAACCGCCTGAGGAAGTCCCATGGCTTGAGCAATCGGAACGTACGGATAGTTCAGGTCTTTTGCGACGGCCTCATACGTGACGTGGCCGTTGTACGTGTTTAAACCCTTGGCGAGCGCAGCGTCACGGCGGACGGCTTCTTTGAGCCCCAACTCAGCGATTCGCAACGCGTAGGGCCGCGTGGTGTTGTTGAGCGCAAACGTCGAGGTCTGCGGCACGGCTCCTGGCATGTTGGCGACGCAGTAGTGAATGACGCCGTGCACGACGTACGTGGGGTTGTCGTGCGTGGTGGGCTTGCACGTTTCGATGCAACCGCCTTGGTCCACGGCGACGTCGACCACCACAGAGCCGGGCGACATTTCTTTGATGAGGGCTTCGGTGACGAGTTTGGGTGCTTTCCCGCCCGGAACGAGCACGCCGCCGACCACCAAGTCGGCTTCGCGGACGCATCGCGCGATCGATTCACTGTCGCTGGCGAGTGTGGCCACGCGTCCCAAAAACACGTCGTCGAGGTACGCGAGCTGGCTTTGGTTGATGTCGAGAATCGTGACGCCGGCACCCATGCCGACCGCGATTTTCGCCGCATTGGCGCCCACGACGCCGCCGCCCAAAATGGCGACCCGCGCGCGGCGCACGCCGGGCACGCCGCCCAAGAGAATGCCTTTGCCGCCGTGTTCGCGCTCCAGGCACATCGCGCCCACTTGAATCGCCATTTTCCCGGCGACTTCACTCATGGGGCGCAACAGGGGCAGGGAACCGTCGGGAAGCTGAATCGTCTCGTAGGCCACCGCCGCGATGCGCTTTTGAACCAGGACTTTCGCCAGCGCGGGGACCGCCGCCAGGTGAAAGTAGGTGTAGATGATCTGGCCGTTTTGCATCCGCTCGTATTCGGGCTCAATCGGCTCTTTCACCTTGACGATCATTTCGGCGCGTTTCCAAACTTGGTCGGCCTTGGCGACCATTTGCCCGCCGACCCGCGTGTACTCTGCGTCGGGAATGCCGGAGCCCACACCCGCGTCGCGCTCCACGAGGACGGTGTGACCCGCCTTCATGAGCGCACCCACGCCTGCTGGAACCATTCCCACCCGATACTCACGCGTCTTGATTTCTTTGGGTACGCCGATGATCACAAAGGGCCTCCGTTTGCGGCGCTGCTGTAGCTTGAAATGCATGTCCATGCCACACCGGTCGACAGACGTTTGACCGCGCCCCTGGCCTTGAACTGCTCAAGCGCTCCTCCGGGTGGGCCTGGGCGTGCAGGTGACGGGAGCTTCCCATGCGGAGGCATTCCGTCGATAACGGAGGGTATGTTTCTGGGTTGGAGTCGCATTTTCTCTCTGTTCCGTGGTCCCACCTTCCGCCAGGGGACTCCGCCGCCCAAGGCCGAGCAACCGCCAAGGCCCAGCCCACCTTCCACAGCCGTGCGTGCGGCGGTCGTGGCCGCGGAGGTTACCTCCGCGATGGGTGAGCGCTGTGCGATCCATGGGAACAGCGATACGCAAGTCCGCGCGACGTGCGTCGCACTGTTCGGCCGCGAACTTTCGGAAGCGGAGTATCGGACGCTTCTCCTGAATCCGGCGGAAGGGCGAATCCGCGTGCGGTGGCACGGTTCGCAGAACCTCGGCCTCACCTGGGATGGATCGAACCCTCCCGATACCCTCAGCCACGTCTTCACGATTGATCAGCGGGGAAAGCTTCAAGGGTACGCGACCTGGCACCCGAGGGGTCTGCTCGACCATCAAGTCACCATGCTGATGGGACTCGTGAGCGTTTACCAACAATTCAACATTCCCAAGCTGTGGGTCTCAACACGGAAAAACGACGGCTCGTACTTCCTTCTCGCAGAGCTCGGTGGAGACAGGACCATCGCCCCTGCCTATCGCGAGCCCTTCGAGCACCTTCGTGGGGGAAAGTTCCTGAGTACAGTCCAGGGGGTGCTGTCTGCTCCGGGTGGCGCTGACCAATGGCGCGACCACGGAACAGAGGGAGACCTCGCTTTCGCCACCCAGGACAGGGAACTGCTGCCCCGCCTCACGGAATACCTTCAGCACCATGTCGTGTCGTCGAAGCAGGCCTAAGCTATTGCGATCTGGCTGCGCGGTAAGACGCAAGCGCCGTGCCAGAGCGGTTCAAGCGCTTGAACTCTCGAGGTGTAGCGCATTCTCATCGAGCGTGCTCGTCACCGGTTGCGCGGCGCACGAATGCAGACGGTGCTGGGCCAATTCCGCGGCCACTACCGTGTGGTGGCAGCGGGCAATTCCAGGCGCACGCCGCGGTCCAGCGCTTCGGCGGGGTCCATGAAAGCGTGCGCTTCGGTGAGCATCGCCCGGGCGCGCTCGACAGATGAGAAGTCCACTTGCGCGGTGAAACGCTGGGCGAAATCGAGCACCCGAATCGGCTGCCATCACGCGTGCACACGCATCCGCGCGCCACAGCACGCCTCGAACGATTCGCGCCCCGAAGAAGGCGCCCAAGGAGAATGGTTCGTCCGGACGAAGTGCCTGCGAAGCGGCAGCAGTTCCGACGTCGGGAATTGAAGCGGCCGTTTGGTGCCTTTCCGATTAGAGTTCGCAGTCATGCACTTGCTTCTCCTGAGCTCAGGTCTCCTCTTTGCCGCGACGTCTGCTCCGTCGCCTGCCCAAGAGCTGTTGGACGTCGAGTGGGCGCGCAAGACACTGGCGGCCAATGGGCCGTGCGGGGCGCCAAAAGGTGACCTGTCGGGGACGTATCCAGAGCATGCCGAGATGGCTGCGAAAGAGTGGGCGGGGTACGGGGCTCGCGCCATGCGGGAGCGAAAGGCGGAGACGGCGGTTGACCGTTACGAACGCGCGCGCCATCCTCGTCTGCGAGAGTACCGTGCCCTACGCGCGGGCATGCAGCAGTAGAATTGGCAGTCTGCTACTAATATATACTAACGTTAGTAGTTGATGCCGATTCCTCAGCGCGCCCCGGGCCTGGAACTGCTCAAGAGCGTCCTCAGTGGGGACGCATTCGCGGGTGCCATACAGCGGATTGGCCTTCTGGCAGAAGTGGGCGGCAAATACGTTCATTGGGACGAGCTCAGGCGCCGTCAGCCGCCGGAAGGGCTGACAGTTGAGCAGTGTTGGGGCGTTTTGCGGCTCGCGCGTCAGGCACTCCGCGTCGATGTTCCTCTGCGGGCGGAAGGGGGGCAGTCGTTCTGGTTCGCACGAACGGACGCACTGGTGAGAAGCCTTCACGAGATCGACCAGCACTTGGGCACGAAACTGGATGTCGTCGATCCGGCGCTCGCCAACGACAGTATTCGAGATCGCTACATCCTGCGCTCGCTCGCGGAAGAAGCCATCGCATCCAGCCAACTGGAAGGCGCCTCGACGACCCGACGAGTCGCCAAGGAGATGCTTTTGCAGGGGAGAGCACCGCGCAGCCCAGGTGAGCGGATGATCACAAACAACTTCCGAGCGATGTCTTTTGTTCGTGAACAGCGCGATGAACCCCTTACTCCGACGATGCTGAATGAGCTCCATCGCATTCTCACCGAACATACACTTGACGCGAACGAGGTGGGCCGTCTCCGGACAAGCAGCGAGTCAGTCACCGTGCAAGCCCATTCAACGGGCGAGGTCGTGCACGTGCCGCCGACGGCACAAGAGCTTCCGCAAAGGATGGAAGCACTGTGCGCATTCGCCAATGCGAGCGACGACGATGTCTTCGTTCATCCGGTCGTTCGCGCCGTACTGCTCCATTTCATGGTTGGGTATGACCATCCATTTGTCGACGGAAACGGGCGCACCGCGCGCGCTGTATTTTACTGGTCTCTTTTGAGACACAACTATTGGCTCGCCGAGTTTTTGCCGATTTCGCGCGTTATCAAGAAAGCGCCGGCGAAATACGGCCGAGCGTATCTCTTGACCGAAACTGACCACGGCGATGCGACGTACTTCATTCTGCATCAGCTCGCGGTGATTCAAGAGGCGATCAAGGACCTCGACGCCTACCTCGCGAACAAAGCGCGTGAGGTAAAGCACGCCGAGAAGTTGCTCAAGGACCCATCGCGATTCAACCACCGCCAGCAAGCGTTGCTCGCCCACGCGCTCCGGCACCCCAACGGGGTGTACACGATTGACGCCTATCGGCGCGAACACGGCGTCGTTTACCAAACAGCGCGCACCGACTTGCTCGCCCTCGCCCGCGCCGGCTTTCTCACGAAGAAAAAAGCAGGCAAGGCGTTTGTGTTCGGCTCAGGCACAGGGTTGAGGGGGAGATGAGAGGTCGGCTGCGGCTTCGCGAGTGCCGTTCGTCAAGCGTAAGCTGCTGAAATGGCCTATTGATGCACTGCGCCACGTCCCGGGACGGATAAACATTTTGCCAGATTATTGGGCTTAATCTACGCATATTGAGCGTTGAATGAGCCAGTACATCCACGAAATCGAGGGATGGCCGCATTTCCAGTGGCGCCAAGACGTCATCGCTGGGCTGGTCGCGAGCGTGCGCCACAGGCAAGGGCGCCTCTTGGGGCGGATGGAGAACCTCGGTTTCTCACTCCAGCAAGAGGCTTCATTGGAATCGCTCACGCTCGAGGTCGTGAAGTCCAGCGAGATTGAGGGCGACATGCTCGACGCGTCGCAGGTGCGTTCCTCTCTCGCCCGTCGGCTCGGCATGGACGTCGGCAACGTGCGGCAAGACAGAGCTGACGCTCGCAGCTGTCCTGCGCAAGTCACGCTTCTGGACCCGAGCCTCGCTTTTCTCGCTCAATACGCGTCAACGCGCTGTGCTGAATCGATTGCTCGATGGGTTTGAGGGAAACCTGACGACCCAAAAATGGGGCAAGTTGGTGAAGTGCTCTCACGACACGGCGCTGAGAGATATCCAAGCATTGATGGAAATGGGACTTCTTCGCAAGGCGCCCGCTGGAGGCAGATGCACGTCGTATGTTTTGGTGGAGTAACAGCGGCCAGACTGCAAGGGCAGCAGGTTCGGCAGTGGCCCCAAACCCCTCGGTCGCCTGACGGCCGATCCGCGTCGCATGTCTGCGTCAGCCCTGCGTGCCGTGCCCCCTGGCACTGCCGCTTCGGGCCTCCTCGATCTGCTTGATCTGCTCTATTTCTTCTTCTTTCCGTGGTGCTTCGCGCGTTTCACTTGGTGCGCCGGACCCTTCCAAGCGTGGCCGCCGTGTCCCTTCTTCCACCGCTTGTAGTGCCCCGGCGGAAGCGCGGCCAAGCGGTGCGGCACGCCACTTTGGATGTAGACCCAGCGCCCGTCGTAGCTGCGTGCCCGGTACCATCGTTTGTCGGTGCGAAGCCAGTACCAGCCATCGACGAAGAAGACTTCCTCGTCGTAGTCCTCGACCACTTGAATACCCGGCGAAACGACAACGAGCGGCGGAGCCACCGTGAAGCGCACAGCCGGCATGGGGACCGACACCGAGACCTCGACTTGACCGAAGGCGGACTCCGCGAGCCCAAGCACCATCACTGCCATCAAAAGTGAGCGTCGCATCATGGAGCGCACCCTAGCCGCACTCCCCACGCCATTCCCAACGCATGAGCGGCAGCGACTTCTAAGCCCTTGATCTCCCGACGCGCGCGAGGCCAGTAGTGGGAATGAACAAACAAGACGCGTTGTTTCCAAGCCAGGAGAACTCCAAATGAACCGATTCTTTGCAGTCACAACCGCCCTGGCCCTGGGACCCGTAGCGATGTCTGCCAAAGCGGAGAAGCCTGTCCACCCGACGACGAACCCTTCGCAAATTGGGAGCAGAACGCGGGGGGACAAATCGGAACGGAATGAAATCGAGTCCGTCATCAACAGCTACTTCCTCGGAATGTATCGGCGCGATTTGCCGATGCTCCGAGGGGCGTTTCATCCCTCGGCGCGGCTCTTCGGACACCTGGACCATTCGTTTGTCGAGTTGCCGATCGAGGAATGGCTCGGAAGAGTGAAGAGCAGCCGAAGGAAACAGGGAGCGGATCGCCGCGCTCACCGCGTTTCCGTTTGAAACCCGTGAGGTGGAGGACGATTCGCCTCTCTTGCGGCGCGATCGTGCCTGGTTCATGGCGCATCTCGACCTGATTCTTGATGCGGATTCCGGGCGGACCAAGGTGTTGGAACCCATGCGTGCGTACCTGGCGGCGCAAACCACAGCGCCCTCGCTTCGGGCTGGCGATACGTCCGTTCGCGCGGCCAGTTACGTCTTTACTCTGCGCAACGGGAAATGGGCGTTCTCGCGGGCGTACCTCGAAGAATGACGCACCGCTTCTTCGCCGGCGAGAGCGCGAGCATGGCAAGCGTAGATATAAACCGTTACAATTCTTCTCGATGTTTCCGTTCACCTTTCGAGGAGAAGTGAAAGGTACCGCAAGTCTTGGGGCGGTCCGGGATGCGATACTCGCGGAGGTGTCGCCGCAGAAAATGTCCCGCGTTCTGTTCACGTCTGATGCCATTGAGTTTCAGGGGCTGCCCTTCAGCTGGAACGCGGGTCGATCTTACTTCGACTCAGGGGTGACGTCGTTGTCGCGGACTACTTCGTCAGCTTGACGCCAACAGTTCTGATCTACACATTGGTGTTGCTCGGCTGGCTGGTCCTCATTTCATCTAGCAAAAGTGGTTTCCACTATGTAGAGGGGATTGGCGCTTTGTGGCTCTTTGCTGCGCTGGTCACATATCTGACGACATGGTGGAAGTTTCGGCACTTCCTGAGAGACTCCTTCCGAATCGCCGGGCAAGTGGTTGGCCAAGTGGTCAGGTGACATTCGCTGAAAGAGAAATGCCATATTTCCCTCAAAACGGCATTTCCATTGCCGCCCGCTCGAAACGCCAAGTCATCTTGACGCACTGCGCCCCGTCCCGGGATCCCGCGACGGATGCAGCGAGTGGGCCCGCCAAGATGCGACGCGCTCACGAAAGCATTTGCGAAACGTCTTGGGCACCGTGGAGCACTCTGAGGATGCGGACGTCTTTTCGCCTCACGCGGTAGTAGACGATGAAGTTCTCGAATCCACGGACGCGCCAGCTTCGGATGCCTGACGTTTTGAAATGGCGCCTTCGGCCCAAGAAGGGGCGCTCGCTGAGCAAATCGAACTCCACGGCAACATTGCGCAAGAAGGCTTCTGAAGCGGGGGGGCGCCGGTCCGCAATGTACTGGTAGATGTTCTGAAGGTCGCGCAGCGCCGCTGGCGAAACCGTGACCAAGAGCGTCACGCTACTTCTTTCGCTTTTTCGTCGGCGCCTTGCGGACACGCGCCATCAACGCATCGTTCCAGGCGAGGGCCTTGCCACGCAGCCCCGCCGCTACCAGTTGCTCGAGCTCAGCGTCCTCGGTCGCCGCATGGGAGTCCCAATCGCGCAGTGCCTCGCGAACGACCTCTGAGATGTTCCCATACATGCCCGATCGGACCTTGGCTTCGACGAGCTCCCGGAGTTCGGGAGTCAGACTGACGGTGATAGAGGACATCGGTCAAAAGAGTAGCGAAGGCCCCAAAAAATGACAATCCCTGGGGCCGGCGCCCTGCGCAGAGCCACAACGTCGGAACTGCGTGGTGAGGCCCCAATGTACCCATACGACATTGCGCATCGACCACACGCCGGATAGAGCACAACGCCTGTGCCCAAGCTGCTATTCGCCGATGCCTCAGGGCGGGTGTTCGAGCACCCGACGTTGCTTGCGACTGCCCGCAGCGGTGCGAATGTGCTGTTCCCCGAGGAACGGCCAATTCCATTGCCGAAGCACGCGCGCTTGGCACACTTGCCGGGGCGCTTGCCGGTAGGCTTTGACCCGAAAACGCGGCAGCTGACGTTGCTGTCGTCCTATCAAGACGGGCGAAAGACCTTCATCCCGCACGCTGTGGGAGCGGTGTTGCCGCCGGGCTACACGCGAACGTTGCTGCCAGGGGAAGTGAAGGGCGATGGGCCGACGCTACCTCAGTGGGCTTACACGGCAGCGGGTTGGGCAGGGGGCCAAGCGGTGGTTTGGGCGGTGAAGACAGATCGCCGCCAACATTGGGACCCCGACGACTACAACACCAAAGACCTTCGCGGCCGCGTGGCGAAGCGACTTGCGGCGAGCCCCGACAACAGCGTGCTGGCGCAGCTGAAGACATGCGCGCTGGTGTACCGCTGCTTCACCAGTCAAAACGTATTCTACGGTCGCGACGAAGCAGCGTTGCCGGCGTCCACCATGTGCAACGCCCGCTGCGTGGGTTGCATTTCGGAGCAGCCCGAAGATGGTCCGCCGGCTTCGCACGCGCGCATCGACCTGGGTCCGACGGTTGAAGCGCTGACCGAAGTGGCGGTGAAGCACCTGAAAGAAGCGCCGGGCGAGCCCCACGACCGCCGGATGGTGAGTTTCGGGCAAGGCTGCGAAGGCGAACCTTTGACGCGCTGGCGCGTGTTGGCGGCCGCCATCACCGCGATTCGGCAACAAACGTCGCGGGGGTCCATCAACATCAACACGAATGCCAGCTTGCCGCAGGGGCTTGCCGCGCTCTTCGATGCCGGCCTGGACGCCGTGCGGGTGTCCCTCAACTCCGCCCACGCGCCATTGTACGAGGCCTATTACAAGCCGGTGCACTACGGGTGGAATGACGTCGAAGCGTCAGTGGCGCTGGCGCGCGAACGCGGCGGTTACGTTGCGTTGAACCTGCTCACTTTTCCGGGTGTGACAGACCAAGAGCGTGAGTTTGAAGCCTTACTGCGCTTGGTGCAGCGCTATCGCGTCGACCAGATACAGACGCGTTCGCTGGCCATCGACCCTGCCCAGTATCTGGAGGTGGCGTTGCCCCATGCCGCCGGCGGGCGACCTTTGGGCATGAAACGGTGGCTCTCGGTGCTCCAGGCCAAAGCCCCCTGGCTGCGTATCGGAAACTTCGCGCGGGGCCGAGGAGAACGGGCGCCCCCGGGCGCGTTGCCGCGCCGCGCAAGCCGTGGCAGGGTGGGCGCCCCGACCCTCCATGCTCATCGTTCTTAAGGCCGACGCCACCCCCGAACAGGTTTCCGAGATTGAATCCCGCATCCGCTCGATGGGGTTCACTCCCCATGCCATCCCCGGTGCCCAGCGCACGGCGATTGGCATCACGGGCAACAAAGGGGGCATCGACCCTGAGCCCTTTCGCGCCATGCCGGGCGTGGTGGATGCCATCGCAGTCTCTCAACCCTTCAAATTGGTGTCGCGCGAAGTGAAGCCCGAAGACACAGTCGTCAAGGTCGGTCACGTCGCCATCGGTGGGCGCGACCTCGTCATCATGGGCGGGCCATGTTCGGTGGAGACCCGCGAGCAGATTTTGTCGTGTGCCCAAGCGGTCAAAGCGGCGGGTGGCCAAATGCTTCGGGGGGGTGCGTTTAAGCCCCGGACGTCGCCTTACGAGTTTCAGGGCCTCAAGTCAGACGGCTTGCAGCTCTTGGCGGAAGCGCGTGCGGCGTCAGGCCTGCAAATCGTGACCGAGGTCAAAGACACGGCCACGTTGGAAGCGGTCGCTGAAGTCGCCGACGTGCTGCAAATCGGTGCACGCAACATGCAAAATTTTTCGCTGCTCGAAGCGGTCGGCGATCTCAAGAAGCCCGTGTTGCTCAAGCGCGGCCCTGCCGCGACCTTGAAAGAACTGTTGATGGCCGCCGAATACATCGTTGCGCGTGGGAACAAGAATGTGTTGCTGTGTGAACGTGGGATTCGTACGTTTGAAACAATGACCCGTAACACCTTCGACGTGAATGCGATCCCAATGCTCAAGAAGCTGTCACATCTTCCGGTGATCGCGGATCCCTCGCACGGCGTGGGCGTTCGCGACGCCGTGACGCCAGTGGCCCTGGCGGCCATCGCTGCGGGTGCAGATGGCATTATTGTTGAGATGCACCCTGAGCCGTCCAAAGCGCTGTCGGATGGGCAGCAGTCGCTCACGTTCCCGCAGTTCGACGAAATGATGAAAAAGGTGCGCTTGGTGGCGCAAGCCGTTGGTCGTTCGATTGCCGGAGCCTAGCGAATGCGCGTGCGCATCCAAAAAGCGCGAGGTCTCTCTGCGCGGCTGAGTGTGCCGGGCGACAAATCGGTCTCGCACCGTGCGCTTCTTTTCGGCGCGCTTGCCGAGGGCGAGTGCGAAGTCGACAACCTGTCCCCAGGCGGCGATGTGCAGTCGACCGCACGCTGTCTTCAAGAAATGGGTGTAGCGATTGCGGTGGAACCCGGTTGCGCGCGCATCGTCGGAGCGGGGCTATCGGGCCTCACGCCGCCTGTCCGCGAACTGGATTGCGGAAACAGTGGAACGACATTGCGGCTCTTGTCTGGCATCGTCGCGGGTGCGGGTTTCGCGACCACATTGTCCGGCGACCACAGTTTGCAGCGTCGCCCCATGAAACGGGTTCTTGAACCATTGCGGCGCATGGGGGCCTTGGCGAGTGGTCGGCCGAACGCGCAAGGCGACGAATGCGCGCCGTTGCGGTTTGAGAAGCGTTCGCAACCGTTGCAGGGACAAGACCACATCTTGCCGGTCGCCAGCGCGCAGGTGAAAAGCGCGCTCTTGCTGGCCGGTCTTTTTGCCGAGGGCGTGACGCGTGTGCGCGAACCTGAACTTTCGCGTGACCACACCGAGCGCATGCTGCACGCGTATGGAGCGCCGGTTGCCGTCGGAAGCGACGGCTGGATTTCGGTCAGGGCGCCGGAGCGACCGCTGCTCGCACCACGCCGAATTGAAGTCCCCGGGGACCCCTCATCGGCTGCGTTCTGGATTGCGGCTGCGTTGCTGGTGCCCACCAGTGATGTAGTCATTGAGGGGGTGGACGCCAACCCGACCCGCCTGGGCTTTGTTCGGGTGTTGCAGCGAATGGGCGGCGATGTTGTTGTTGAGCCCGCCGGTGAACGTGCAGGTGACCCGATTGCGACCGTGCGCATCTCCGGCAAAAAGCCGCTGCGTGCCACGACAATCGATGGGCCGGAGATTCCTTCGCTGGTCGATGAAGTGACGCTGCTGGCGATTTTGGCGTCTCAAGCCGAAGGAGAGACCCGGATTCGTGGGGCTTCGGAGCTGCGCGTCAAAGAGTCTGACCGACTGCGTCAAGTGACCTTGGGACTTCGGGCCATGGGTGCCGAAATCAGTGAGCTTTCCGATGGGTTAGTGATTCGGGGGCGCCAGCCATTGCATGGCGCCCAGATTGACGCAGCGAGCGATCACCGCATCGCGATGGGTTTCGCCGTTGCTGGGCTGTGCGCGGAAGGTGAAACAGAAGTTGACGGCGCTGAGTGGGCTGACATTTCTTACCCCGGTTTCTTTGCCCGTTTGGGCGAGGCCAGTGGTGGAGCGGTGGTCGACTAGTCCGTTTGGGTTGGCGCGTTCGGAGAAAATCCAGTGAACGAAATCGAACTCAAAGAATGGAATCGCGTGTTGGCGCATCTGTTGGCTGACGGCAACGACGGGCAGGGCGACGAGCTCACGCGCAAGGTGGAACAGATGCGGGGGTGGGCCCAGCGCTTGTTTTACGATGCATGCCCTGACGATGCGCGCGTGCGTGAAGCCGAGCAGGTGATTCGCGAAAAACACCCGTGGATGGACGGCGCCAATGTGGCGACGCTGCTCAGTCACGCGCGCTACGACGCTGAGCGTGACGGCAAGCGTGCCGCAACGGTAGCGCCGTTGGGAGAGGTTTTGCAGGGCAGTTGGGAAGGCCAGCTCGCCGCCGCGGATTGGGCGGCTGAAGTCAACGGGCGCGATTAGCTCGGCAGGAGCGCTTGTCGGACGCGGCGTCGTTGGCCGCATGCCGCGCATTGCAGGACGTCGGTGGTGGTTTCGCCATCCGGTGGCGGCATGGAACGACGTCGGCTTCGGACCTTTTGGCGAGGTAGCGGGCGCCCTGTTTGTGCGACGAACCCTCAGAAAAATCTTCGCTTTCCGCCGAGCGGAGATCGCGGCACGCTTCGGGACCGGCGCACCCTAGAGCAAAGCGACTTGACGCAGCGCGCGACAACCAAACCACCGGACTTCCAAAGTCCGGCCAGGCACAAGGGAGGCCCAGATGCTGAAGAATTACCCGGGCGGTGGCCTTGGCCGTGACGAAGGAATTCGGAAGCTGATTGCTTAACGGCGTCTCTTCCGTGGCTCAAGCAAACCGGACGTGAATTCCGATGATATGTGGCGCCCTCCGATGAGAGTCATCGTTTGGTTTAGAGGAAAGGACCTGCGCGTAGCCGACCATGCGCCCTTGGCGGAAGCATCGGGCGCACGAGAAGTCATCCCGTTGGTTGTGCTCGACCCCGAGGCATTTACGCCCGAACGGGTGCGCGAGATGCCTCACCACGTGCAGTTCTTGTTGGATGCTTTGCTGGTTCTCCAACGGTCGATAGCGAACTTGGGTTCTCGGCTGGTCGTTGTGCGGGGCAAGAGCGCCGACGTGATTCCTCACTTATTTCGCAACTGGCAGGTCGACCGTTTGCTGGCGCACCGCCGAGTGGAACCCTCGTGGCGAAAGGTGGATGAACGTTTGCGCGACGCCTTGGGGAGTGCCTTCGAACTCCACGAGGGCGAAACGCTTCTGCCGCCGGGCACGCTTCGCACAGGCGCTGGAAGGCCATACGCCGTATTCACACAGTTTGCTCGCTCATTTCGAGCAGCAACGCAGGGATTGCTTGGCAAACCCAGCGTGGCACCTTCCAGGTTGCCCCCCTTGCCCAAAGCGCTGAGCGGCGACTTCAGTGAGATTCCCTCCGTTGAGCAACTTGGCCTCTCGCGCAACACGGCACTGCAAGGCGGGGGAGAGGAAGCAGCGCAGCGCAGACTTCGGCACTTCGTGAACGGCGCTGCGGCCGCCTACGCGCAGATGCGGGACCGCATGGACCTCGCCGGAACGAGTCGCCTGTCGGCAGACCTGAAGTTCGGCACTCTGTCAGCGCGGCAGGTTTGGACTGCTGTCGAGTCGCTGGGAGAAAAAGCCGACGCTTTCCGAAACGAATTGGTCTGGCGGGAGTTTTGTTACAGCACGCTCTGGGACCGCCCTGAGCTGTTACAAAAACCATTTCGCTCCACGTTCGAGGGCTTCCCCTGGCAGTACGATGAAAAACACTGGCAGGCGTGGGTGCTCGGAAAGACGGGACACCCGATTGTCGATGCGGCATCTCGGCAGCTGCTTGGTGAAGGATTTGTCCACAACCGCGCGCGAATGGTCTCCGCAAGCTTTCTCTGCAAGCACCTGCTCATCGACTACAGGCGCGGCGAAAAGCACTACATGAAGTACCTCACTGACGGAGACTCGGCGCAAAACAACGCCGGCTGGCAATGGTCCGCAGGTTGCGGTTGTGACGCGCAGCCCTATTTTCGCGTGTTCAACCCAGTCACGCAGGGAGAAAAGTTCGACCCGGAAGGCAACTACGTTCGTCGCTGGGTGCCAGAGTTGGCAGCACTGCCAGCCAAATACATTCACAACCCGTGGGCTGCGCCGGCGGATGTTTTGCGCGCGGCAAACGTTCGGCTGGGTGACAGCTATCCCCTGCCGATAGTTGAACACGCCAGCGCACGAGAGCGATTCTTGGCGATGGCCGCGGGATTCTTGAAGCGCGTGGACAGATGAAAACGAGCCTGCCGTGTGAAGCCTTGTGGCGATCGCCGTGCGCCAATGGGTGCGCAAAGTCCTCCAACAAATGTTCCACACTTTCGATGCCAACGCTTCGTCGAGGAAGGGAAGGGGGCAAGTGCTCTTGTCTCCAACGCATCCCGATGCCATCAAGCAGGTTATCAGTCGAAGCACGTCGGTGGGGCGCTGCTCCTGCTAGAGCGGCGACCATTCGCCGACGTGCCCTTGTAAAGCCCCTCGGGATGCGTCATGGGTGTCACATGCGCCATCCGCGAAAGCTGTTCGTCCTTTTGATGGTCGCGACAAGCCTGGCCGCGTGCGGTGTGGCTGACCCCGA
The DNA here is from genome assembly GCA_046155985.1 of Myxococcaceae bacterium. Taxonomy (GTDB): domain Bacteria; phylum Myxococcota; class Myxococcia; order Myxococcales; family Myxococcaceae; genus JBJXGM01. The sequence goes on from JBJXGM010000031.1 coordinate 68,147, forward strand.
GGAAGTTGTGGAGGCCAAGGACGAGGCGAACGATCCGAAACGGGGTAGTGTCGACCCGGGTCGCGAGCTGGTCATCGTTCATCCAAGCGTGGTCGATGACCCCGCTCGGACCACTTACGTTCCCGGTGGAACACGAAGTCTTGGGGCATGGAGCTTCGGACGCCTCATCGAAAAGATGGCGCGCGGGAAGGACCCCTCAGCGTTCGTCTTTGGGCTTTTCGCTCACTGGAGCACTGACCAGCAAATCGGCGATTCGGTCGCCGCCGCACGGCCAGCGATTCAATCGTTTCTCGTCGATCCCTGGCGCGCAGCGAGTGGCTGCCCCTCGCAAGGGGTCTGCGCGCTCGACTTTTCGAAAGCCCCCCTCCGCCTGACGGCCATCGTCAATCGCATCGACAAGCGACCTCTGCCTGATGGCTATGACCGCGTGACACATTCCGGGGAAGGTCGTTTCGTTTTCAACGTGCTCAATTCTTCCGGCGTGCCCAGCAACTTCACAGTGATTTTGGAGTACTTCCTTCCCGCGAAAAAATCCGACGACATTCTCAGCTGGGCGCAACGGTGGCACCGTTTGGGCGCTTTCCCTTTCGGTGAGGCCTACAACAGCGAGCTGCAGAAAATCACCGAGGATTTCTCAAGCCCCGATGCCGGACACGGGGCATCCCAACGAAGTACATTTCGATTTCTTCGCACGAACGAAGTCTCGTTGGCTGCGGCTGGGTCCGACCCGACCAACCTTCCCAGCACCAAGTTGTGGGAGATGCGCTCGTACGAATTGGGTCGAACAGGATGGTTGGCTCCGACTACCGTTGCGCAAACCCCTCGGCTTGATTTGAACGGCAGCGCGTGGCTCGCTGATTTTCTTAACGACAACGCCGCGTCTGTCTTGAACGGCGAGTACGTCGTTCCGGCGAGCATCCTCGACGCTGCCTCTCCCACACCAAAATTTCTGCTCTGGTCAGCGCCTGGTGTCACTCCGCCAGACGTCGTGCGTGCGTTTGCGCTTGGCACTTGCAGTGGTTGTCACCTCAGCGAGACAGGCGCCAACTTTGCGCACATGGGCAAGAGAGAATTGGGACTGCCCGCCCTGCAGTCCGACTGGATGTCGACTGTGGAGATTCCGCGTCGGGTCAATGACTTTGAAGAACTGATCACCTTCTCGAAAATCGAGCTGAAGAATGTGTTTCGAAATCGATTTCGCGCTGGGCCCGGCCGAGCGCACTGAGGCAGCCCTCGCCTTGAGCCAGAGTCACTTCTTGGGCGGCTGCCGTAAAGCAAGCTGCTTTGTGGGTACCGAGTGCCCCAGCGCCGCGAGTCGACCCATCCGTCGCCCTGAGGACGGCCAAAAGCGCCCGCGACCTTCTGCCCAATTATCTGGCCAAGGGTTGTGTGCGTACCCACACTTCGTAAGCGCCAATAGCCTCGGCGCGCCAAAACCGCTCTCGCAGATAGTCATCGAGCAGCGTCGAACCTGGGTTCCAACTTGCGTTGTCGGCTTCACGTTTTTCTGCGAAGCGCGCAGAAAGAACGGCCAGGTTGACGCCTCGTTCTTCGAGATCCGCAATCATCAACTCTTGCTCGTCCCGCTGGTTGCTCATGTTCGGGTCGAACTGCATGCGTCGCAGACCACCTGGCCGCTCACTCAGGTAGTAGAGGTCCATTTCCGAAACGAACGTGAAGCGGTGGTCCGTCAGCCCAAAAAACACCGGCTCGTCTGGGTGGGTTCGGCGTTTCACGGCCAAAACAACGCGTTGCTTGACCGGGTCGTAGGAAATGCCTTTCAGGCGAGGGTCAACAGTTTGCACGTCGCGCACGGGGGTTTTCGCCAACGTTCGCACCTGCCCGGTCGGCACAAGCAGTACGGCACACAATGCGCTCACAGCCACCAAGGCCCTGTCGGAGCGAAACGACCGCGCTGCCCCGAACAGCACTGCGAGCGAAGGCGCGGCTGTGTACAAACAGTGGTGAAGGTCCGTTCTGCCCCACATCTGCGGAAGAACGGCAAGCGTCAGCCCTAGCGCAAGCACCGTGGCTGACGAACGCGTCGAGAAACGCCAGCACAAGAGCGCGGCCACCCACGGGCTGAGAAGCGGAAGCAGGGCGAACGCAGAAAGTGGTTCGTGCCAAAGCTGTGGTCCCTGAGCAGTCCACGTCCAGAACTTCGGCATCGCCAAAACTCGCGCAGGATGTACCCGATGAATCTGGTCAAAGTAGAGGTCCAAAAACGTCTGTCGAACTCCCCCAAGCAAGAGCGCGGGTCCCCAGAACGCGAGGAGACCAAGCGCCAAGCCGGCGACGAAGGGGATCATCAGAGAACGCCGCGGCCTCCGCCCTGAGGTTCCCCCCATGACAAGCCCCAGCACCCCGAGGAAAGCCCAAGCCAACACCAAGTAGACGAACAGGTCATGGCGAAAGAAGCTGATGCCGGCGACAGCCATTCCGGCGAGTGCGGACGTCAATGGACTCGCCGTTTCGACAGACCGGGCCACGAGCTCAAGGGCAAAGAGCGCCATCGCAACGGCGCAAAGGTATGCGAAGGGCACAGGCGCGATGGTCACCAACCAAAGACTGCACATGCCCGCTGCAGCGAGCGAAAAGCGGTGCTTCGCTATCCGCGCCGCGAGGCGCCCGGTGCCCAATGCAACAGCCGCGTGTACCGCCGCACCCAACAGCCGCTCGAGGTTGACGGTCTCGCCCCCCACCCACCAGAGGGCTCGAAGCACAAGGTAAAGGCCCGGCGGATAATTCGTGTAAAAATCCCGATAGGGCACCTGCCCTTTACCCATCAGGAAAGTATTCGTGAGGATGAGGCCTTCGTCGTAATCGCCCACGACGACGTGAAATTGGTGGCGCCACGCCAAAATGGCGGGAATGGCAAACAGCGCGCCCAGAGCGAGGTCGAGTGCCGTTGGAAGCCAGCGAGTCCGTAATGGCCGAAAGATTTGGGACGACGTCGACCGGCTAGCCATGTTGCCATATTGCACGACATCTCGAGCGCTTCATTGACATTCCGCCGGCGTTCGGACCTCACCCTGGCGGTCACGTTCCGCGAGCGCTGAACTGCGCCAGTGGCAGGCGCCATGACGGACCGAGGCGATCATTTCCGGCCTTTGGCCTGGGTGTTTGCTTTGGCGTTCGGTCTGTGACGTCTCGTCTTGGCCGGCTTTGGCTTCGTTTGGCTCGGCCTCGTTTGGCTCGGCTTCGCGGCCTCCTTTGGTGGACGGACGCCGGGCGTTTCGAGCCAGCCGAAATTCGACTTCTCGGGTTTTGCGCGAAACAAGAGAGCGGTGCGGCCGAGGGTCTGAGCCACCTCGGCGTGGGTGGCTGAGGACAGCGACGTCAGATGCTCGGCACGCGCGTCGCGGTCGTCGCCCAGCTTCACTTTGACCAGCTCGTGGTCAACGAGTGCTTGGTCGACCGCCGCAATCACACCGTCCGTGACGCCGGCGTGGCCGACGAGGACCACGGGATTCAAATGGTGACCCAACGCGCGCAGTGCACGGCGCTGCTTTCCAGAAAGTGCCATGCGCGCCTTCTATCTCGCCGGCCCCTTCGCTGCACCTTTGGACGGTTCTGCATTACGGTGCCCGCCGAAAATGGCGCTTCGCCCGCAATACGCAGTGGTCGGCCAGCCTATCGCCCACTCCCTGTCGCCCCGGCTCTTCGCAGGGCTTTTCCGCAAGGTGGGGGTGGAGGCTGACTACGTGGCCCAGGAGACGGGCCCCGGCGAGGAGGCTGCTCTCGTTCGTGCCGTCCGGGAAGGCCGGTACGCCGGTGTTTCGGTCACGCTCCCCTTGAAGGAATCTGTGCTTTCGCACGTGGACAGGGTCGATGGCGTGGCGCACGACGTCGGCGCGGCCAACTGCTTGGTCAGAGACGAGGCTGCTTCGCGCGTGCTGGCCTACAACACGGACGTTGTGGGCGTTGAAAGGGCACTGTCTCGTTTTGGGGTCTCTCTTCGTGGCAAACGCATTTTGATTTTGGGTGCGGGGGGTGCAGCCCGCGCCGCGTCATGTGTGGCGCGCGCTGCGGTGTGCGCTGAATTGTGGATTGCCAACCGAACTTTACCGCGGGCGAAAGAGTTGCTCAGGGGCTGGACGGGAGGTGGGCAGGCCATTGACCTTCGGGCGCCCGAATTCGGTGACATCCTGGCGGCGTCCGACGTCGTTATTCACGCGACGCAGGTCGGTCTTTCGAACCCCGCAGCGTGCATCCTCCCGCCTCGGCTGCTGCCGCCTCGGGGTGCTTGTGTCATGGACATGGTGTATCGGCCGGTGCGAACGATGCTGCTGGGTCTTTCCGAGAGCGCCGGTGCGCTCCCAGTGGATGGTCTGTGGATGCTGGTGTACCAAGCATTGGAACAATTGCGGTTGTGGACGGGCGTCGAACTCGGTGACGAAGTTGCCGCCGAATTGCATGACAACTTGATTCAGGAGGCAGCGAAGTGAATCGATTGCGGTTTCTCACGGCCGGAGAGAGTCACGGCCCAGCGTTGGTGGGAATTCTGGAAGGCCTGCCCTCCGGATTGTGGATTGACGTCGCGGACGTAGACCGCGATTTGGCGCGCCGACAGATGGGCTTCGGGCGTGGTGGCAGGATGCGCATCGAAAAAGACCGCGCCGAAATTCTCTCTGGCATTCGTTTTTCGCGCACGTTGGGTTCACCCATCGCACTCAGGGTGCCGAACCTCGACTTCGCGAACTGGACCGAGCGAATGCGTGCGCAAGGCGGCGGGCCCGATCCACGACCGGTCACCGTTCCGCGTCCGGGCCATGCCGATTTGGCAGGGGCTTTGAAGTACGGCCATCTCGACGACCTTCGCAACGTGCTGGAGCGCGCATCGGCGCGCGAGACCACTGTTCGTGTCGCTTTGGGCGCCCTCGCCAAGGCGTTTCTCAGAGAACTTGGCGTGGGCGTTGGCTCTTACGTGAGGAGCATCGGTGGCGTTGAAGCGTCTTCTGCACAGGCTGCGGCGCCGCATTTGTTCCAAACCGACGCCGAAGGGCTGGCGGCGATGGCAGACGCTTTCGAGACGCGGGCGCTCGATGACGACTCCTCGAAGCGCCTCGTTGCGCGAATTCAAGAGGCGCAGAAGCGAAGGGACACCCTGGGCGGTGTCGTCGAGGTCGTCGCGACGGCATTGCCACCGGGGCTGGGTTCTTATGTCCATTGGGACCGCAAGCTGGATGGGCGGTTGGCGCATGCGCTCATGTCGATTCACGCCATCAAAGAGGTCGAGGTCGGCGATGGTGCTCAGGCCGCGCGGAGTTTCGGGAGCGAAGTTCACGACCCCATCGTCCTCAACGATGCGCGGTTCGCGCGGACGCAGAATCGAGCAGGTGGACTGGAAGGGGGCGTGACCAACGGAGAGCCGCTTGTGGTGCGCGCCGCAATGAAGCCCATTGCCACTGTTTCTGCGGCACTGCCCTCGGTGGACTTGAATTCGCTTCAAGCCGTCCCCGCGCACGTGGAGCGCAGCGACACCTGTGCAGTGCCCGCGGCGGGCGTCGTGGCGGAAGCCATGGTGGCCTTGGTGCTTGCGGACGCGCTGCTCGAGTCTTTTGGCGGCGACACCCTTTCCGAGCTTCGGATGCCGTTTGCGCGAAGACGCGTCTGTGCGCGAACGGACTTGGGACACGTATTCTTGGTGGGGCCGATGGGGGTTGGGAAAACCACGGTGGGTGAACGGCTGCGTGCGGTGTTGGAGTGTCCGTTCATCGACTTGGACGCGCACATTGAGGCGCAGCAGGGTGCACGCATCGGAGACGTTTTCGCGCGCGCAGGCGAGGCCGGCTTTCGCCAGTTGGAGGCGGCCGCTTTGAACGAAGTCGTGGCGCGAAGGCCGTTTGGGGTCATCGCCCTGGGCGGCGGCGGCGCACTGACGGAAGCGGCTTGGCGTACTTTGCGACAAGCGGGGGTGGTGGTCCGTTTGGAAGCGCCGGTGGAAGAGTTGGCCAGACGCATCCACAAACAGGACAGTGGCGCAACGCGGCCGCTGCTCTCGGGCGCTGACCCTCAAACCGTGTTGGCGTCGCACCTCGTGGCGCGTGAGCGTTGGTACGCCCGTGCCGATGTCTGTGTCGACACCGTTGGAAAAACGGCGGACATCGCGGCAGGGGCCATCGTTGGACTGTTGGAGGCGCTCAAAGGTGGAACGCCTTTCGGTCGAGGCGGCGCGTGACCGTCGAGCGCATCAAGGTTCAGGCGGCCGCCGGCGAGTATGGCGTAGAGGTTGGCGAAGGCCTGCTCAACGACCTCGGCGCTTTGCTGAAGAACTTGGGACGGCGCCGAAAAGTGGCGCTGGTGTGTGACGAGCGGCTCCGCACGCAGTGGGCGGGCGCTGCAGAGGCCTCGCTGTGGGCCGCAGGCTTCGATGTCACAACGCTGAGCGTCCCATCGGGTGAAGCAAGCAAAACACTCGCGCAAGCCGATGCACTTTTTACCGCGCTCATTGAAAATGGTTTTTCGCGCAGCGACACCCTCGTGGCGCTCGGCGGCGGCGTGGTGGGAGACTTGGCGGGATTCGTCGCGGCGACTTTTCATCGTGGGGTGCCGTGGGTGCAGGTTCCGACGACCCTGCTGGCTCAAGTCGATTCTTCTATCGGCGGCAAAGTCGCTGTCGACCACAAGCTCGGGAAGAACCTCATCGGCGCATTTCATGCACCCAGGCATGTGGTCGTGGACCTTGCGACCCTGTCGACGCTGCCTGTGCGAGAGCGGTGGTGCGGACTGGCCGAAGTCGTGAAGGCAGGGTTCATCGCCGATGTGTCGCTCTTGTCGCTGTTGGAGCGCGACCTTGAGGCATTGGGTTCGGGCACGGCGACGATGTCGACGCTTCAGGAAGTGGTCGCGCGCGCCATTGGCATCAAGGCTGCCGTCGTCAACAAAGACGAACGCGAAGAAGGTCCGCGCATGTGGCTCAACTTTGGCCATACATTTGGTCACGCGCTTGAAGCGGCTTGCGGATACGGCACGCTGACCCATGGAGAAGCCGTTGTTTGCGGCATGGTCGCAGCGCTGGAGCTGTCGGTGCGATTGGGAGCGCTGACACGCGCCGAGGCTGACCGCGCGTTGGCGTTGCTGGCGCGATTTCCTGGGCAGGCGGTGATGCCGCCCAGCGTGACACCGGCTTCTGTGAAAGCGGCGCTCTCGCGCGACAAGAAGGTGCTCGAAGGCCAGTTGCGCTTTGTGGCCCTGCGCAAGCTGGGTCAGGCCGACATCGTGCAGGGATTGGACGCCGCCTTGGTGGATGAAGGCGTCGCCCTCACTTTGGCCGCCGCACAACGCCGGACGGAGCGCACATGAAAGTGCTGGTCTTGAACGGCCCCAATCTCAATCTGTTGGGTGAGCGCGAGCCCGAAGTGTATGGGAATGTCACGTTGCCAAAACTCATCGCGCAAGTGCGTTCGCATGCCAAGCGGTTGGGCATCACGATTCGTGCAAGCCAAACCAATCATGAAGGCGTGTTGATCGACCGCATCCACGCCGCGCGAAAGTGGATGGACGCGTTGGTCATCAACCCCGGCGCGCTGACGCACACGTCCTACGCCCTGCGCGATGCCATCGCTGCGGTCAACGTGCGTGCCATCGAAGTACACCTTTCAGACATTCACGCCCGCGAACCCTGGCGCCGCGAGAGCAGAATCGCGGATGTCTGCGAGGCGCAGATTTCTGGCAAAGGCGTTGGTTCGTACCTCGAAGCGCTTGAGAGATTGTCGAAGCCGTCGACACCGGCCGGCCGAAGTCACTGAGGGTGAAGCGGAGAAATCCGCCCCGGGACGGAGAGCCTGCGGCGGGCAGCCGCCGGATCAGCAAAATTTCAATAGGGGTGAGGCGTTGACGCGAAGATGGCCCGCTGGAGGCCTCTCCCGTCGCGGATTTCGCGCTCGGCGACCTGCAGCCGTCTTGCGTCCGGTTCCTTTGCATACAAACGTCGCACGATCGCGAGGTCGAGTGCGCTCCGAGGATCGAGCTCGCCTTGCGTCAGAATGCGAGCACCCTCTTTGATCGAACCAAGGACCGTTCGCCGCAGTACGCTCGCGTCGTAATAGTCGCGGTTCAGGATCGCGCAGCCGGTCAACTTACCGAACGCTTTCAGATGATCGACGCTCAACATCGCGGTGCTCCCTCACTGAACGGTTCAGCGAGTTATCGGGGATGAGCCTGCGGAGTTGCGACAGAGTGAAGCATTTCTCCCCGGCTGCGGCGGGGCGTCAATTCCAGTCGCAACATTTCTTTTCAAAATCAAGCACTTCCGCTGGGTGAACGGGACTGAAGCAAGACCACAGACCTTCTAGAAACCTTCCAGAAATCACCCGGAAACCCCGGCTGCGCTTCGTCGGATAACTCTCCTAGGCCTTTGGGGGAATCGCTTTGCGCGCAGGTGCAGAACAAGCGCTGGTTTCGTTTGGCTCAGCAGCGCTGCGGCGGCTGAGGTCTTTGACTGGGGCTGCCCACCCGGTAACGCGACCCACGCAATCGCTGGAGATGCTGGAGAAATGGCGCAAGACACAAGCGTTCGTGCCGATTTCGGACGCATGTCGTTTTTTCGAAGCGCTGCACGCGGAGTTGGGCGCCGACCGAATGGGTCCGAACGACTTCGCGTCGGCCTCTTGGGCGAAGGCGGCCTACTTCGCCAGTCTGAAACCGCTCATCGACGGAGCGTGCAAACACGCGCGGGGTGACCTTCAACGTGCTTCAGCGGAGATGACCGTCGGTGATTTGCGGCGAACCGGGAACACCCCGCAGACCACGGTCCCGGCTCGGTCGTTCGTACATCTGCGCAGATTTCTCCGCTTGGCGATTGTTCATCTAAAGGTCGCAATGGGCCGTCACGTGTCTGAGTCTGGCGAGGCAAGCGCGCGACGCGTGGTGATAGGCGCGCTGATGGGCGCGGAAGAGCTCCTGTCTGAGGCTGACACGGATGCGGTGGTCATGGCCTACGCGAATCACGGTGTCATTGAGGCGAACGAGGTAGCCCGGGTCGCTGCTTTTCGAAATGTCCGAGAGAATGCGGACATCGGCATCGAAATGATGGGGCGTGCACTGCGCGGCGCCCGGCTCGCTTTGTCTGCGTTCGAACGACAACATTCGGTGACGATTCCAGAAGACGAGGCCCGGCGGGAGCCATTCGTCGATGAAGTCATTCACCTCGTCCGCTACGTTGCGGGTGCTCAAAAGGACATCGCTCGAGAGTTGGCGACGGGCATGGGGTTTGATCGAGACGGGTCTAAGCCTTTCGTGCTGGCGCGCGGTGCAGACGGACGTCTGCATGCGCAGATCCCGGTTGCACTGATCGCCGCCCTTCATGCCGCAGCGAAGCGGCTTCCACTCCCACTCGTGACCAAACGCATGGGGTGCCCGGGTGTGCCGATGATTCGTGATGTGAGCAACGCGATGAGGCCCGACGCTTTCCTGCCGCCGGACTGACGGATCGAAACGTCCAGCCGGGGCACTACAGCTTCAGCGCCGCTTTCAGCGCGCGGGTGAGTTCCAACACCGGGCCGACGTCGCCCTTGGCGCGATGAAACGCATCGACCAACGCGCTGCCGACGACAATTGCATCTGCATGCGGCGCAAGCCGAGCGACGTGTTCGGGCTGGCTGATGCCAAAGCCCACCGCGACCGGCAGGCGGCTGGCCGCTCGCACCTTCGCGAGGGTTTCAGGAAGTCCTGGCGGCAAGGTGGTTCGCGAGCCGGTGACGCCGGTGACGCTGACGAAATAGAGAAATCCGCTCGATGTTTGTGAGATTCTTGTGACGCGTTCCGAGGGTGTGGTCGGCGCCGCGAGCAAAATCAAGTCGAGGCCGGCGCGTTGCGTGGCCGGGCGGTAGGCGTCGGCTTCGTCCAGCGGCAAATCGGGGATGATGAGTCCATCGGCGCCAGCGGCGTGGGCTTCGGTGCAGAAGGCTTCCATGCCCATGGCGACCATCGGGTTCATGTAGCCCATCAACACCAGCGGCACGTTGACGCCACGCTGACGGATGCGAGCGACAAGCTGCAGCACCGCTTTCTGCGTCACGCCCCGCTGCAGCGCGCGCTGGCTTGCGGCCTGAATGATGGGGCCATCGGCAAGCGGGTCGGAGAAGGGAATGCCGATTTCAATGATGTCCGCACCGGCCTCGGCAAGACCCACAGCGAGCGCTTCCGACGCTTCCAGGGATGGATCGCCAGCGCACAGGTAAGTGATGAGCAGCGGGCGCTTTTCACTTTTGCCCTTCGCAAAGGCTGCAGCGATGCGGCTCATTGCGCGTCCTCAAGGCGAAAGAGGCCACGTCGACCGAGCTCGTCCAGGGCGTGAACCAGGTCTTTGTCGCCCCGCCCAGACAAGTTGACCAACACCGCTTTGCCGGTACCCAGTTCATGGGCGATGTCGCCAGCTCGCGCGATGGCGTGGGCGGATTCTAGCGCGGGCAAAATGCCTTCTTCACGGCAGAGCAACATGAAAGCCTTCAACGCCTCATCGTCGGTGGCCGTGCGGACTTCGAGCCGGCCTTGGTCGCGCAGCCACGCCAGCTGAGGGCCAACGCCGGGGTAATCGAGTCCCGCACTCACCGAATGCGCTTCAGCGATTTGCCCTTCGGCTGTCTGAAGCACGGACGACGCCGACCCGTGCAAGACGCCCAGCCGTCCTTGCGTGAGCGAAGCGCCGTGTCGGACGGTGTGGAGGCCATCGCCACCGGCTTCCACAGCAATGAGCCGGACCCCTCGGTCTTCGAGAAACGCCGTGAACGCGCCCATGGCGTTGCTGCCTCCGCCGACGCATGCGACGACGGCATCCGGAAGCTTTCCGCAGCGCTCTTGGAATTGCTGCTTGGCTTCGTCACCGATGACACGCTGAAAATCTCTCACCATGTCAGGGTAGGGGTGCGGACCGGCAGCACTGCCGATGACGTAGAAGGTGTCAGCGACATTCGTCACCCAGTCGCGAATGGCTTCGTTCATCGCGTCTTTGAGCGTTTTCGTTCCGCTTTCCACCGGCCGAACGGTCGCACCGAAAAGCCGCATGCGCTGAACGTTGGGCGCCTGACGACGGACGTCTTCTGAGCCCATGAAAACTTCGCACGGCAAACCATGCCTTGCGCACGCGACGGCGGTCGCAACGCCGTGTTGGCCGGCACCCGTTTCCGCAATGATGCGGCGCTTGCCCATCCGCTTGGCGAGTCGGACTTGGCCCAGCGTGTTGTTCAGTTTGTGTGCGCCCGTGTGAAGCAAGTCCTCCCGTTTGAGCCAAATGTCGGCGCCACCGAAACGCCGCGTGAGATTCGCTGCGAAGGTCAAAGTTGTTGGGCGACCCGCAAACTCTCTGAGGTCCTGCGCGAGTTCAGCAAGAAACGCCGAGTCTTGCTGCGCGCTTTTCCAAGCTGCTTCGAGCTCATCGAGCGCGGGGATGAGGGTTTCGGGAACGAAGCGCCCGCCGTAGGGCCCGAAGTGTCCTTTGCCGACTGTCACTGCAAACTCCTTTGCGCGCGCCGCACCGCATGGATGAACGCGCGGATCTTCTCAGGGTCTTTTTGCCCAATGTGGTGCTCAACGCCAGAGGCCACGTCGACGCCGTCGGGTGTTCCGCGCCGAACGAGATCTTCCACGTTCTCCGGCGTGAGCCCGCCCGCCATCCAGATGGGGGAGGGGTAACGCCGTTTGGCTTCTTCCCAAATGTTCCAAGCGAAACGATGTCCGGAGCCGCCAAATTCGTCGGTCCAGGTGTCGAGCAACGTCCATTGGGCGTGAGGGTCGAGGTGTTCTGGAAGCGAAGCGACGTTGCGCACGCGCACGACGTGAATCAGCGCAGGCGCTGCGCCCACGAATTCCTTGAGACTCTGGCCGCCGTGCAATTGCGCCACTTTGACTCCCGACGCGCGCACGGCTGCGGCGACTTCGTCGGGCGTGGCGTCGACGAAGACGCCAATCGGCGTCACTTCTGCCGGCAGCCCAGCCACCAGGGGCGCCGCATGTTCAGGCGAAAGGTAACGGGGACTCCCCAAATAGAAGTTGAAGCCGACCGCATCGGCGCCGGCGCTCACGCAGGCGGCGACGTCCTCGAACTTTCGGACGCCACAGATTTTGACTTGGACGGTCAAGACATTGCCCTCGCCAGTTGCTCGACCAAACGCTTCGGGTCGTCGGCGCGCATCAGCGATTCGCCGACAAGCGCGGCCTGAGCCCCGAGGGCAGCCAAGCGACGAACGTCGTCGGGCGAGGCCACACCGCTTTCCGCGACGAGCAGCCTCCCCGGCGCGATGAGCTGCGGCGCCAGGCGCTCGAATCGATGAGGGTCGACTTCGAGTGTTTCCAAGTCGCGCGCGTTAATGCCGACCAGGGTGGGGTCGACGGCGAGGCCTGAGGCCAACTCATGGGGGTGGATAAACTCGACCAATGCGTCAAGACCGAGCTCGCCAGCACATGCATGGAGTTCTGCGAGCGCTGAGGGTGGGAGCGCGCCCGCGATCAAGAGGACAGCATCCGCCCCGGCTTCAGCGGCTTCGGCAACCATGTAAGGGTCGACGATGAAGTCCTTGCGAAGCAGTGGCACCGACACTGCTGCGTGCACCGCACGCAAATCAGCCAGCGACCCGCCGAAGCGACGCCCTTCCGTGAGCACGCTGATGCATCGCGCGCCGCCCGCGACGTAACGCTGCGCGACAGTGGCGGCGTCGACCCCCGCGCGAATGTCGCCGGCAGAAGGCGAAGCCCGTTTCACTTCGCAAATCAGTGGAAACGTGTCGCGTTTGGCACCGAGCGCTTTTTCAAAGCCGCGCGTGGCAGGTTTGTTCCGGCGAACTTCTTCAGAAAGGCTTGGACGAAGGCGCTTGCGTGCGGCGCAGTCCTCGCGCGCGTGCGCCACAAGCTCGGCCAACACCCCTTGCGGCGGGCGCCACGTCATGAGGTGCCGCCTTGGGCGTATCGACAAAGCGCGTCGAGCTTCTGCAGTGCAGCGCCGGAATCCAGAACCTGTGTTGCGAGGGCCACGCCGCTTCTCCAGTCCGCTGTTTTGCCAGCGACCCAAAGCGCAGCGCCCGCGTTCAGCAGCACTGCGTCACGGTGAGGGCCCGCTTCTCCCTGAAAAACGCGCCGGAGGGTTTCGGCGTTCTCTTTGGCTCCGCCACCTTTGATGGCGCCGGGAGAAACGGGGGAAATGCCAGCGTCTTTGGGATGAAGACGCAGCGCCTTCACGGCACCGCCCTCTACCCAAGCGGCGACGGATGCGGTTGTTGGGCTGATTTCATCCAGGCCGTCTTCACCGTGAACCACGAGTGCGCGCGTGATGCCCAATTGTGCAAGTGCTTGCCCCAACACCGGCACCAGTGCGGCGGAATAGACGCCCAGCAACTGGTGGGTCGGTTTGGCGGGGTTCACCAAGGGACCCAGAATGTTGAAGATCGATCGAACACCGACTTCACGTCGAGGCGCTGAAACGTGCGCGAGCCCAGGATGAAGCGCCGGCGCAAACAAGAAACCGATGCCGACTTCGCGGAGCGCGCCCTCGACGCGTTCTAACGGCGCCTCCAGATTCACCCCCGCGGCGGCAAGCACATCGGCGCTGCCTGCGCGTGAAGAAACGCTGCGGTTGCCATGTTTGGCCACATGGACGCCCGCACCCGCGACGACGAAGGCGGCGGCGGTCGAGACGTTAAAAGTCTGTGCACCGTCGCCACCGGTGCCGCAGGTGTCGAAAATGGGCACGCCTTTGGGCACTTGAAAGGGTGTCGCGCCATCGCGCAGGGCGTCTGCCGCACCTGCGATTTCATCGGCCGTTTCGCCTTTGTGGCGCAGCGCCACCAGCAACGCGCCAATTTGTGCCGGCGTCGCGTGACCCAAAAGCACATCGCGAAACAAAGCGCGGGACGCTTCACGCGAGAGCGAATGGCCCTCGATGAGCAGCGCCAAAGTGTCGCGAATGCGCGCTTCGTGAGGTGCCGTCATCACAAGGGCCCTTCCAAGAAGTTTCCGAGCAGGCGTTTGCCTTCCGGTGAGAGCACGGATTCTGGATGAAACTGCACGCCGACGGTCGGGTGCGTCTTGTGACGAACGGCCATGATTTCGCCATCGTCATCCGCCGTCGCAATGACCTCCAAGTCGCTCGGCAGCGCGCTTCTGTCGATCACCAGCGAGTGGTAGCGGCCGACTTCCATGGGCTGGGAGATGTTGCGAAAGATGCCTTGAGCCGAATGGGTCACCTGAGCGCTCTTGCCATGCACGACGCGTTGCGCGCGAATGACGCGGCCACCAAACGCCTGGCCAATTGCTTGGTGCCCCAAGCAAACACCCAAGATCGGCAGTTGGCCTGACAGCGTTTGCAGCAGCGGCAATGTGACGCCGGCTTCATTGGGTGTGCAGGGCCCCGGGGACAAGACAATGTGACTGGGGGAGAGTGCACGAACCGCGGGGACGTCGATGGCGTCATTGCGACGCACGTCGACTTGGGCGCCCAGTTCCAAGAAGTACTGAACCAAATTGAAGGTGAAGGAGTCGTAGTTGTCGACGACGAGAATCATGGCGGCGCCCCCACCGCAACGCGCGCCGCACGCAGCTTGTGTTCGGTTTCGTCGTACTCGCGCTCCGGGTCGCTGTCGTGGACAATGCCGGCGCCAGCATGCAGGCGCAGCTCGGTGCCCGAAAGCGCCAGTGTCCGAATCGCGATGGCGAGGTCGCAGTTGCCATCCCAGCCGATGTAGCCCACCGCGCCCGCGTACGGGCCACGCGGAACAGGCTCCAACTCATCGATAATCTGCATCGCACGAACTTTGGGTGCGCCGCTCACCGTGCCAGCGGGAAACGTCGCGGCGAGGACGTCGAGGCCATCAAGTCCGGGACGGAGTTTGCCCGAGACTTGCGATACCAGGTGCATGACATGTGAATAGCGCTCGATGACTTCGCGTTCCTCCACGCGAACGGTGCCGCCCTGGCTCACGCGTCCGATGTCGTTGCGGCCCAAGTCCACCAACATGACGTGTTCCGCTCGCTCTTTGGGGTCGGCGGCCAGTTGCGCGGCGCGCGCTGCATCTTCTTCAGGGGTGCGCCCCCGTGCTCGGGTGCCGGCGATGGGGCGGACAGTGGCAACGTCGCCTTGGACGCGCACGAGCAGCTCGGGCGAAGCGCCTGCAAGCGCACGTGTGCCGAAACGCAGAAAGAACAAATAGGGCGTCGGCGAAATGCGGCGCAGTCCACGGTAGAGCGCGAAGGCGTCGCCGCTGTAGTGTCCCGTGACCCTGCGGGAGAGGACGACTTGCATGCAGTCCCCGGCGGCGATGTATTCACGCACACGGCGAACCGCGGCCTCAAAGTCCGATTTCGACCACCCGTCGCGCAAGTCCGTCACTGGCGTGGGTAACGGGCGGGGCGCCAGCGGCTTTTCGAGTGCCGACTCAAGCGTGTCCAGATTGGCGCAAGCGGCGTCGTACGCGCGGCGCGTGTTTCCGTGCTCGCGCGTGTCCACACACGCGATGAGTTTGAGCGTGTGCGACAGGTTGTCGAAAACAATGAGACGCCCCGCGAGCATCCACTCGCCGTCGGGGAACTGCGGGTCGCTCCCCAATCGTTGCGGTACCCGGGGTTCGAATCCATGGACCGCCGCCCAGCCCAAGTAGCCCACCCATCCGCCGACAAACGGCGGCAAGCCTGCTGCGCGCACGAAGCGGTATCGCGAAAGCCGTTCTCGAAGACCAAGCAGTGGGTTCTTTTCTGGGCCAGGGGGGAGCAGCGTTTTTCTGCCCGACTCGAGCAGCTCGGCATTGCCACCCCGTTGCTGCAGCGTGGCGATCGGCGAATCGCCCAAAAAAGAAAATCGACCCCAGCGCTCGCCCGCCTCAACGGATTCGAGCAAGAACGCCGTTTCGGGCGAAGGCAGTTTCATGAACGCCGAAACGGGCGTCTCTGTATCCCCAGGGATTTCCCGCCACACCGGGATGAAGTCGCCCTGGGCGGCCAGGCGATCAAACTCAGCGAACGACAGCTGTGACTTTTCTCTCACGGGCGCGCGCAAACCAGGGATAGGCAAAAACAGCGTTAGCTGAAAGCCCCCGATAGCACTTTCGAGAGGACGGCGTCTTTCGCGACGTAGCCGTCCGCCCCGGCTTCACGGCAAATGCGCTTGAGTTCTTCGACTTCTGCCGCCGAACACAAGAGGACTTTGATGCCCTGAAACAGACTGTTCCCTTTGATGAACCGGCAGAATTGCTCCCCGTCGACGTTCGGCATTCGAACATCCAAGAGCACGAGGTCGGGGCGCGTTTTCTTCTTCAGAATGATTTTGGTGGCTTTGTCGGCGGTGTCAGCCGTGAAAACCTCGAAACCTTTTTCAGTCAGCTCGGCTTGAAGCAAGAGCGCTGTGGTTTCACTGTCGTCGACAATGAGGACCCGCGGTTTGCGCGCACTTTGGGCGCCGGAAGTGGGTGCGGCACCCACCTGCGCCAGAACAGTTTGAACCATGGCTTCGGTGCCAGCGCTTTTTGAAACAGCGCCATCCGCCCCCACCGATTTCGCGCGCGCGGCCAAAGCTTCGGGTGGGGCGTCGGAGTACAAGAGGAGCCGGCCCGCGACTTTCTTCTCGCGGCGCAAGAACTCGACAACGTCGTCGCCAAACATTTCAGGCATCTGCACGTCGACCAGGATCGCGTCGAACGCACCTGTAGCAAGCGCCTGATTCAACGAGGCGAGGTCGGACGCACCCACGGCGTCGAGTCCTGCTTTCGTGAGCGCCGCTACAGTCAGCTCCAAAAGCGTCGCACTGTCGTCCAACACCAGGACTCGGGGCATGCGCAGACTGTAGCCAAACTGGCGGCGCTGCATAGTCCTGAGCGTGGTCGGCAACTTGTGACGCCCCCCCGCTGCTGTTTCAATGTTGACGTTTTGGAGATGACCCCTTTACAGCGCGCACTCGCCGAAGCTCCGGAGCGAGCGCCCGCACCTCCGGCGGTCCCGAAACAAGAATTCTTTAGCTTTCGGTTGGGAGAACTCGCGGTCGGCGTGCCGTCCATCGACGTTCGCGAAGTCGTGCGCGTGGGGTGGGTGACGCCGCTTCCGCGAACACCGGCATGGATTCTCGGTGTGTTCGGCCTGCGGGGTGAGGTGTTGCCGGTTCTCGATCTGCTTCGTTTCTTGGGCAAGGGCGAGTCGCGCCTCACGGACCGAACGCGCGTGTTCGTGGGGGTCGCTGGATCGCACGCTGCAGCCGTCGTCACCGACGGCGTGCTGGGTCTTCGCGAAGTGAAAGAAGCAGACATTGTCGCGGCACCCGTGGGCGGCGACGCTGTCAACGAACACGTCCGGGGCGTTGTTCCGGCGCGTGGGGTTCATCAAGAGGCGCTCGTGTTGCTGCACTTCTCGAAGTTGCTTCAAGTGGCGCGTCAACGGGCGGTGACACGATGAACCTTGGGGGAGAAGCGCACATTGACCTGCTGCTCTTTGAAGTGGGCGGGCAAAAATACGCCGCGCACGCTGAACAGGTTCGCCGTGTGGATCGGGCTACAGCGGACGCGTTTGAACGTCGTTCGCTCGGCCCACTGCGGGATGGCCAGCGGGCACTCGTTTTTGAGTGCGCGGAAGGTGAAGCCCAGCTTCGTGTCGATGCGGTGCACGGGTTTCGACGTGTCGCAGTCGATCAACTTCGCAGAATGCCGGCGTCCGCTCAGGCCGACGCCTGCGCGGTCGGTCTTTGGCTCTCAGACGAGCAACCTCTGGTGCTCGTGGATTTAATGGAAACACGGAAGGGAAGGCACGGCAGCGATGCCACTTGAAACCAAGGCTCAAAAAGCGCGAAGCAAGAAACGTGGGCTCAATGGCGTGGGCGATGCGCACACGCTGGAAACAGCACTGCGTCGGGCGCTTGAAGGCGATCTCGCCGCCCGGGTAGATGTGGAGGGCCTGTCCGGGCAGGGACGCGTTGACGCTGAACTCGTCAATGCGCTGCTGGAACAGACGCGCATTCGCGTGGCGCTGGTCCGAAAGAGCGAAGAAGAGATTCACCATGCGCTCGATGCGTTGAACGTGTTGGTCCGCGAAGGCGACCTCACACGTTGGGACCCGCAGTCACAAGACGCGCAGCTTGCGCCGTTGCTGCAGGGCTTTGGGATGGTGATCGACACCCTGCGCACGTTTGTTCGGGAGATCAACGAGGCCGCACTGCGCTTGTCTTCTTCATCGAACCAGGTGTTGGCGGCTTCGACGCAGCACGAATCCTCGTCGACTGAACAGGCGGCGGCGATTCACGAGACGACGGCAACGATGGAAGAGCTCAAACACGCTTCGGCCCAGATTGCCGAGAATGCAGGAGCCGTTGCGCGCGTGGCGGAAGAGACACTTGGCGCAGCGCGCTCGGGGCGCGGGGCCATCGGCGAGTTCATTCAAGCGATGCAGCAGATTCGAAGCGACGGCGCCGCCGTCGCGGACTCGATTGCCAAACTGTCGAAACGCGTCGAACGCATCGGGACGGTGGTCGAAGTCATCGATGAAATCGCTGACCGCTCCGACCTGCTCGCCCTCAACGCCGCGCTCGAAGGTTCGCGTGCTGGGGATGCCGGCAAAGGATTCTCGATCGTTGCCGCAGAGATGCGGCGGCTCGCCGAGAACGTGTTGGACTCCACCAAAGAGATCAAAAACCTCATCACAGAAATTCGAGAGGCCACCGCTGCAGCGGGAACCGCGGCGGATGCGTCTAAGTCTGCCACCGAAGCCGGTGAGAAACTGGGCGCTGTGGCTGCCACGTCAGTCGAAGGCATCTTGGCAGGTGTTCAAGAGACCTCGGATGCTGCCCGTGTGATCAATTTGGCGACGCAACAGCAGCGCACGGCGACGGAACAAGTCGTCGCGTCGATGGCCGAAATCGAGGACGTCACGCGTCAGACGACGCAAGCCTCCAAGCAGGCGACCGGCGCGGCGGCGGAACTCAATCAGCTGGCCTCGCGTTTGGCTGAACTCATCCGACGCTTCAAAGCGGACTAGTCCGAGGCCGATGGACACCGAGGCGCTCAAACGGTCGCTTCTCAAGAAGTTCCAAGAGGTCACGGCCGACCGGCTTCAGAAGATTCAGCTCGCTGTTATCGAGCTGGAAAAGCCGGAGGCGCTGACCGCGGCATCCGAGGAGGTGGCGCGAGAACTGCACACGATGAAGGGCGAGGCCCGCATGTTGGGGCTTGTGGCGATCGGTCGTTTGGCCCACGCAGCAGAAGACGTGCTGACCGCCGCTATCGCCAAGCGAACGCCGATGGCGACGGCCACGGATCTCTTGCTGCGCGCCTGCGACGCGGTGAGCGATCTGGTCGAAGATTTTCAAGTCGCCCAAAAGGGAAACGAAGCCACGGACACCCTGTGTGCTTCGCTCTTGGCAGCCGCCGGGACTCCGGCGAAGGCACCGTCGGCCGGGTCTGGAGAGTCCGCGCGGACGCAAACCGTGCCGCCGCCCCCGGCCGCCGCATCCCGACAAGCTCCTGTTGTTCAAGCCAAAGGCACAAAACAGGGGGAAGAAGCCGAAGAGCCTCGGGCGCCGCGAATCACCGTTGCGGACCGGAGCATTCGCGTCAATGTCGAGGTCCTCGATCTTTTGGGCATGGTGGCAGGCAACTTGCTCGTCGAAAATGCGAGCAATCGCCTT
The DNA here is from genome assembly GCA_046155985.1 of Myxococcaceae bacterium. GTDB lineage: Bacteria > Myxococcota > Myxococcia > Myxococcales > Myxococcaceae > JBJXGM01. Next base: position 87,735 of record JBJXGM010000031.1, read on the forward strand.
CGTGCGGAGGAACTGAAGGAACTGTTGGAACGGTTTTCCCGAGCCAGCGGTGCGCTGCTCGATTTTGCCGAAACGCTTGGGCCACAAGGCGCTGAGCGAACGCGCCTGGAGGTATTGGAAGGCGACGTTCACTTGCTTCGGGACGACGCGTTTCGCTTTGTTCGCTCGCTGAGCGATGGGAACAATTCGCTTCAAGGAAACCTCGAGAAGCTCGCCGGTAGCGTGACCCAAGCGCGGCTTGTGCCGCTCGCTTCCGTGTTCGACGCCTTTCCGCGTGCCGTACGAGACCTTGCGCGACAACAAGGGAAAGACGTTGCGCTCGCTGTGGAGAACGCAGACGTCGGCGTTGACCGGTCCATGTTGGCTGACGTGAGAGATGCGCTGGTTCACTTGGTTCGCAACGCCATTGACCACGGGCTTGAAACCAAAGGCGAGCGCGCGGTTTTGGGAAAACCCGAAACGGGTCGGCTCAAGATTCGCGTCCGGATGGACGGCGAAATGCTCCATTTGGACGTCGAGGATGACGGTCGTGGAATCGATCCAGCCAAGTTGCGACAAGTCGCCGCAGCGCGCGGTGTTCTTCCCGAAAATGAGGCCCAGGCGCTGAGCGACCGGGAGGCCATCGACCTCATCTTCCGCGCCGGTTTCAGCACCCGCGCCGAGGTGACAGACACATCCGGTCGTGGGGTGGGGATGGATGTCGTCAAGCGCAAGGTCGAAGACCTGGGCGGCTCGGTATCTGTTCAAACTCGCCTGGGCCGTGGCAGCACGTTTTCGCTGCGCATGCCGCAGTCGCTCGCCCTGATGCGCGTGCTCTTGATTCGGCTGGGCGAAGACGTTTACGGGATTCCGGCGGCCGACGTGGAGGCCGTCATTCGGATTCGGCAGCAGGACCGATTGGAAGTGTTTGGCACGCTGGCCGTGAATCACCGTGGGAAACCGACGACGATGGTGTCGTTGGGTTCCCTCCTGGGCCTGAACGGTGGGCCTCGCTACAGCAACCCGCCGGCCGTTGTCGTGAGCTACGGCGATGATCGGGTTGCCTTGGTGGTGGACGGGTTTGTCGACGAGCGCGAAGTGCCCGTGAAACCCTGCGGCGGCGAGTTTCTTCAGGGCGCGCCCTTTGTCGGCGGCGCTGCTTCGCTCGAGGACGGTCGCATCGCCGTGCTGCTCCATTTGCCCGACGTGATGACGGAAGTCAGAGAACGTCTGCGACCGGTGTCGCAGGCGCCCGCGGCACGGCGTTTGCGCGTTCTGTTGGTGGATGACTCACCGATTGCGCGTGCGACCGAATCTGCGCTTGTTCGTGCGCTTGGCCACACGGTCGAAGAAGCCCAGGACGGCGAAGAGGGTTGGGCACGTGCAGAAGCCACCTCAGGCGCCTACGACTTGATTCTGACGGACGTTCAGATGCCCAAGCTGGACGGTTTCGCCTTGACCCGACGCCTCAAGGCCAACGCGAAACTCGCCAAGGTTCCTGTCATCATTCTTTCGTCGCTCGCTTCGCCCGAAGATCGCCGCCGCGGCGCCGATGCCGGCGCTGACGCTTACCTCATCAAGGGTGAGTTGGGCGTGGAGAGCCTTGCTCAGACCATCGACCGGTTGACCTCGTGAAGCGCTTGCCCCCGGTGAATGCTGAGATTCCCATCGCCGCCCTGGATCAGCTCTCGGCGCTGCTCTTGCGTCGCGCGGGCCTTAAAATCGCGCCAGATAGCTATCACAGTTTGAGACTAGCGATTTCCACGCGCATGCCGGCGGTCAAACAGCCCGATGCGAACGCATATGTGGCCTGGCTGCACAAGCCTCAGGGCGAACATGAACTGCGTTCGCTCTTGCCCTTGGTCACCGTTGGACACACCGAGTTTTTTCGAGACGCCAGGCAATTCGCTGCGCTGGAAGACGTCATTTTCCCAGAGCTCCTGCGCACCGCGCGTCGAGATGGCCGCCAGACGCGTGTTTGGTCCGCGGGATGCGCTACCGGAGAAGAAGCGTACAGCTTGGCGATCGCAGCGTTGGAGGCAGGAGCGATTCCGACAGAGATGTCCATTTATGCCAGCGATCTCAACCACGCCGCGGTCCAGAGCGCCGCGGTGGGACGCTATCCCCCCAAACGTGTGGTCGGGATGGATCCGAACCGACGCGATCGCTACTTCACTCAAATCGGCGATGCGTTTGAGGTCGTGCCCGAGCTCAAAAGCTTCATTCGCTTCGACACATTGAATTTGGCGGCGCAGCAATACAAGGCCGTGCAGTCTGAAGGCGTTGATCTCATTCTCTGTCGCAATGTCATCATCTACTTCGATCTCGATATGATTCGCGGGGTGATGGACCGCTTCCTTCACGCGCTGCGGCCAGGCGGCTATTTGCTCTTGGGTTATTCGGAATCGCTTTTTAAGGTCTACGACAAGTTCGAAATGGTCGAGGTGGGCGGCTCGTTCGTCTATCGAAAGCCGCCGCTGGGGAAGGCCCCGCGGCCACTTGTGCCCGCGCTCGCGGCCCGTTCAAGCCCAAAACCATCGATCCAGGCCAAGTCCTCAGGCAAGGCAGCCGGTGTTCCAGCCAAGCCACCGATGGCGCGTCGGCGCTCGCCGCAGGAGCGCTTGGCTTCCGCAGTGCTGCACATGGAGCAAGGCGACTTCGGCGCTGCGAAGGGTGCCCTTGAACAGCTGTGTCAGGATGAGCCTCACGATCTGGATGCGCGCCTGACGCTGGGCAATTTGTACTCGTTGCTCGGTGAGGACGCGCAAGCGCGAGCGATGTTCGAAGCGGCTTTGGCAGAAGAACCCTTGTGCGCCGATGCGCGGCTGTTTGGGGGTGTGGCGGCATTGCAAGCCGGGCGGCTCGAGGATGCCGCAGCCGAACTTGGCAAAGCGCTTTTTTTGGAACCCACCCTGGCGCTGGGGCACTACCTCTTGGCGCAAGTGCTGGAACGCAAGCAGCAACATGAAGCAGCCCGCCGCGCGTACCGAAACGCCATTGAACAGGTGAAGACCGCGCAAAGGCCTCTGGCCGGTCACTATCCCGAGATTCCCGAGACGCCCGATGCGATTGCCCGCGCGGCGCGCTACGCGCTGGCGGCACTCGATGAGTCGCCGCAGCGCTGAGCCGGTGTCCGCTGGAACCCGTCAGAGATTTAGTCTTTGTTCGCGAGACTCTCGAGCGACGCCTGAGGGCTCAAGTACTCCCCCAGCTTTCGCTCAATGTACTTACGGGCCTGCCCCCGGAGGAGCAGTCCGGGGTCGGTACCTTGGCCGAAGACGCGCGCATCGCTGATCTCAAGCTTTGCATCCAGCGCAACGCCCATCACGTTTCCGCGAACCCCGACACGATCGCCCTCCCAGGCCACCTGAACGCCGTATTTCGTGGCCCAGTGTCGCAAGAGCGCTTCAACTCTTTCCCGAGCCGCCGCTTTGGACAGGCTGTGCGACGTTTCGAATGTCAGCATTCCCACAGGTCACCTCTTCGCAGAATAGCGGTATAGAAGAAGAGGGCTTGGCGCGGAACGAGAGTTTTGCGATGCCTTGGGGTTTCACCGAAGGTGGAGGCACTGTGTTCGACCGATGCTCATCAGGGTTTGCGCTCCTCTTGCTGTGCGCAGGCTTTACAGCCTTGGGCCAGCCCCAGACAGGAATGGAGACGCCTGTCGATCCGGTGGAGCCGCTGGCTCCTGTCGATGAAAGGGCAATGCCACCATCGTACGGCCCGCCTCAGCCCTACGGGTATGCGCCTCCTCCGAGCATGCCGGTTCGACCCCCGCCGCCGGGGCCCCCGGCGCCGGCCCATGAAGGCGCGGGTGCTGACACCGTGGATGGGCACCTGCGTGAGGGTGCATTTCTTTCCAGTCCCGGAAGCCTGACCTTCATCACGCACCATTCTCTTTTGGGGGCTGCGGGCGGGTTTGTGACGCAGGGCATTGGCAATGGTTTTCGGTTTGATCGCGGCGCGCGCGAAGCGATGGTCATTGGGAGTGTTTTGGGCGCGGCCATTGGCTTTGGCGGATCCACGTGGTGGCAGTTCAACCACTGGGTGGGATTGCCAACTGCTTACTTTGGCATTGCACATTCACTCTTTGGGGGCATGGCGCTCACGGGTCTCACCAACCTGTTCGCGAACGACCTCACGCTGTTGGCTTGGATGGGGTTCATCGGAGCGGAAGCGGGTGCGTGGCTGACCGCCATTTTGGGTGCGGGCGAGTTCACCTTTTCCGACGGGATTTTCACCACGTCGGCTGCTTTCTGGCTCACCGCCTATGCGGCACTGGTTCTGGCCATGCTTGGCAACGGGGGCGTGGACCTTTCTGGGGAGGCCATCGCCAACGTTCTGTTGCTGGCGCCAGGGATTGGCGCGGGAGCCGCTGCCTTGACGATGCTGGGCTTTCGACCGACGGCGGCACAGGCATTGCGCGCCGATCTTTTCGGCGTCGGTGCTGGCGGACTGACGCTGCTCATTGCCGGATTGCTCCTGGGCTTTGACAGTGCGACCCCATACTTGCTGTCGATGCTCACGTCGGCGGTCGCCATCACCGCGGTCAGCATTTTCTGGGATGCTTCTGCTGAACGCAGCGCCGAGTGGTTGCCTGCTGCCTCAGGCGAAAAACGGCGCTACACCGGCCTTTGGTAGCGGCCCTCAAGGCCAGAGGACGAGAGGTTTTCGAACATGCGGTTCCCCACCACGCGCACGCGGCGTTTTCGAAAGAGCGCATCCCTTCGGCAACTGGTGAAGGAGACATCCCTGTCTCCAGCCGACTTCGTTTATCCGCTGTTTGTCACCGAGGGCGAGGGGGTGCGGCGGCCGATCGCGTCGATGCCGGGCGTGTTTCAGTTCTCCGTCGATCAAGCCGTTGCACACGCCCATGAGGTGATTTCGCTGGGGGTGACGTCGGTCATCGTGTTTGGGGTGCCGGATCGCAAAGACGCAGAGGGGACGTCGGCGCTGGGGGATTCCGGGGTGGTTCAGCGCGCATTGACCGCGCTGAAGAAGAGCCTCCCCACGCTGGTGGTGATGGCGGACATTTGTCTGTGTGAGTTCACCGACCATGGGCACTGCGGCGTTCTGTCGCCAGGCAATGATGTCGACGTGGACAACGATCGAACGCTGCCGCTGCTCGCCCAGATGGCCACCGCGTGTGCCCGCGCCGGCGCCGACGTCGTGGCGCCCTCCGACATGATGGATGGTCGCGTCGCGGCGATTCGCGCAGCGCTCGACGCAGCCGGGTTCGCGCAGATGCCCATCGTGAGTTACGCAGCGAAATACGCGTCTGCGTTCTATGGGCCGTTTCGCGATGCCGTTCAAAGCGCGCCAAAGCAGGGAGATCGCCTTGGCTACCAGATGGACCCGGCCAACGCACGAGAGGCCTTGCGGGAGGTTTCTCTCGACGTGGCAGAAGGTGCCGACGCGGTCATTGTCAAGCCGGCGCTGGCTTACTTGGATGTGATTGCCAAAGTGCGTGAAAGGTTCGATGTCCCCGTGTTTGCCTACAACGTGTCGGGCGAGTACGCGATGCTCAAGGCGGCCGTGCAAGCAGGGTGGCTCGAACACGATCGCGCCATGCTCGAGACGCTGACTGCGATTCGACGTGCAGGGGCCGACCGAATCATCACGTACCATGCCCTAGAAGCCTCGCGACTGTTGTAGGGTGCGCTTCGCATGGCTTCTCGTCGTCGCGTGTCGAGGTCTTCGCCCATGACGGCTGATCTCCAGTACAAGGTCGTGGAGCTTTCGACCGTGGATGAACGTTCGATGGAACATGCGCTCAACGCGGCGGTGAGCGAGGGCTGGACGTTTGACGGCGTCCAGTTTGCGATGCGTGACGCCTCCAAGCGACCGGCGATGGCGTTTGTCTTTTTCACCAAAGGTGGAAGGGCGGAAGCGCCACATGGCTGAAAGCCATCTCAGTCCGCCGTACCCGAAGGCCTCTTTGTGGCTGCGCGGCGGCGCGCGCCTGGTGGATTTGACGATCGCCTGGTCGGGCTTGTTTTTGGGTCTTCGTCCGGGTTGCGTTTTTGGCATTGTGTTTGTGCTGCTCGCGGACGGTCTTTTGTCAGGCCAGAGTCCTGGCAAGCGCATTTTTGGCGTGAAAGTGATGCACCTGCCTTCGCGGGGCGCGGCCAGAACGCGTGACAGCGTGCTGCGCAATGCACCTTTCGCATTGATGTTCTTTCTCGGACTGATGCCCGAGTTGGGGGCCAAGGCGCTCGTGTTGGGCGGGTTGGTGTTGTTCGTGGCTGAGGGTGTTCGCTGTGTGCGAGACCCGCTGGGGCACCGCTGGGGTGACATTCTTGCCGACACCCAAGTTGTTGACGGAAAAGTGGTTGCGGGCGCGCAGGCTGTCGCACGTCCTCCGGCAGCGGCGGCCGATCCCGGTCGCGCGATGCGGGTGCCTCACCCCGCGCGGCCTCATTCACAACCAGGAGCTGTCGCGTGCGAATTGCGCTGACGTACAACTTGCGTCTCTCCGACGCCGAAGAAGAAGCAGAGTTCGACAGCCAAGAAACGGTCAACGCTTTGGCGACGGCCATCGAGCGCCTCGGGCATCGGCTGGAACGCTTTGAAGTGTCGGGCCCCGCATCGCGCACCGTGGCCCGCCTCGAAGCGTACGCACCCGATCTGATTTTCAACACCGCCGAAGGCCGACGCGGGCGCTACCGCGAAGCCTTTTTCCCCGCGCGGTTTGAGGAGTTGGGTTTTGCGTATACGGGCTCGGACCCCTATGCCCTGGGCGTCACGCTGGACAAGCAGCTGACCAAGCTCATTCTGCGTGAGCACGGCGTCCGAACGCCGGCGTGGCAGTTCGTCGAGGAAACTGTTGCTTTTCGTCCAGCGAAGCTGCGGTTTCCTGTCATCGTGAAGCCCAACTTCGAAGGCTCCTCGAAGGGCATCACGCAAGAGTCGGTTGCTGAGACGGCGGAAGAGGCCCGCGAGAAAGTGAAACAGGCGCTGTCGCGTTATCCGTCTGGCGTTTTGGTGGAAGAGTTTGTCACAGGGCGCGATGTGGCGGTCCCATTTTTGGCAGGCTTAGACAATGACTTCGGCGGGGTGCTGTCGCCGGTCGAGTACAACATCGACGCCAAGTTGCGTGAAGGGCGGCGCTGGGACATCTACGATTTGGATTTGAAAACGCGTCTGGAAGGTGGGGTGGATGTTCGTGCGCCGGCGGTGTTGCCCAAAGCGATGGCCCAGGAGCTTCGCGCCACCGCGCGCACCGTCTACAAGCTCCTGGATTGTCGGGACCTGGGTCGCATTGACTTTCGCTTGAGCGAGAGCGGCGAGGCCTACTTCTTGGAAGTGAATGCGCTGCCTTCGCTGGAAGCCGGTGCGGGCATTTTCGCGGCAGCCGCCCTGGAAGGGCTGCATTTCGACGGCGTGCTGGAAACAGTCATTTCCAGTGCCGCCAAGCGCCACCAAATCGTGAGCAGCAGCGGTCGAAAAGGGCGAGCCCCACGGCGCTCGGGGGGTCTTCGCGTGGGTTTTGCCTACAACGTGAAGCGCATTCAGCCCACCGTCGACGCGCAGGAAGATTCCGAGGCCGAATACGATTCGCCCAAGACGCTTCAGGCGATTCGCGAAGCGATTGCATCCTGGGGCCACGAAGTCGTGGACCTCGAGGCGAATCAGGACTTGCCAACACTGCTGGCCGCGACACCGGTCGACTTCGTGTTCAACATCGCCGAGGGCTTTCGTGGCCGAAATCGCGAAAGCCAGGTTCCAGCACTGCTGGAGCTGCTCGACATTCCCTACACAGGGTCTGACCCCGCGACGCTGTCCATCGCCCTCGACAAAGCGCTGGCAAAGAAAATCGTTCGGCAGCACGGCATCGACACGCCCGATTTTCAAATCATGACCAGCGGCAAGGAGCGGCTGGCGAAGGACCTCGTCTTTCCGGTCATCGTCAAGCCCGTCGCCGAGGGTTCTTCCAAAGGGGTGTTGTCCAAGAGCGTGTGTAACAGCGAGCCCGAGCTGCGTGAGGTGGTCCGAGAATTGGTCGAAAAGTA